>JAKVCU010000085.1 GCA_022448955.1 Saprospiraceae bacterium | reverse complement strand
CATGCGTAACTTTACTATCGTCAGTTACTTATAATTTTCGAAGGGACAATTTTATTATACAAGCAATTTTGACTAGCCGCTTAACATTATACTTTAAATATAATTTGTATAAGTAGTTTGCCCGAACGCGTGCCTGCCATCAGGCTGGAATTGGTACAATGAAATTTCAGCCACAGGCAGACAGGTTTACGTTTGCTCAAAAATCATGCGTAACTTTTCTCTCGTCAGTTGCTTATAATTTTAGATTGAACGATTTTATTGTACGTTCAATTTTGTCTAGGCACCTAGAAGGCTATGGTATTCAAATTAGATAAAGGGAAAGGGATCCTATTGTTTTCAAATTACGATCTAGTTAATAACCTAGGCACAGATCCGGTAGCGGATAAGCTCGTTATTAATATATTGCACTATATGAGTGCTAAGTAATCAACTGTTAGATTGATTTTTCTCTAAAAAATTTAAAAAACTAATTATGAAAAAGCCTACCAATATTTTGACTATCTTGATATACTTGGTATGTCTTTCTGTTTTCCCATGTTGGGGTCAAGATACTATAATGCCCTTATGGGATGGTCTAATACCCAATAAGATTAATTCTGGTGAAGAGGAAATTCGAAGTCATGGTGATATCCTTTGGGTAAGTAAAGTTCAAGAACCAACCCTTGAGATATATCTTCCTACGCAAAAGAATAGAACCGGCCAAGGAGTAGTCATTTGTCCTGGAGGTGGATATAGAGGTTTAGCCTATGATTGGGAGGGCACTGACGTCGCAAAGTGGTTAAACTCGAAGGGAATTGCAGCATTCGTTCTGAAATACCGATTGCCAGATTCCAAGTCTTTAGTGAATCGCCACGAAGTTCCTTTGATGGATGCTAAACGGGCGATCCAGAAGGTTCGTGCACAAGCAGATGAATGGGGTTTGTCATCAGCTAAAATTGGAGTCATGGGCTTTTCAGCAGGAGGGCATTTAGCATCGAGCCTATCGGTTCACTATGACACATCAAATCCTGAGTTGGATTCTTTATCAACTATAAATACACGACCAGACTTCTGTATCCTAGTTTATCCTGTAATTACTATGGACACCACATTTGGTCATAGAGGTTCTCGTAATAGCTTATTGGGAAGTAACCCAAGTGATGAATTGGTTACATTCTTTTCGAATGAGTTGCATGTCAATGCTCAAACACCGCCTACTTTTCTGCTTCACTCTTCTAATGACGAAGGTGTTCCGGTAGAGAATAGTATACGGTTTTATCAAGCTTTACAAAGGGAGAAGGTATGGGCTGAAATGCATATATATCCCTCAGGTGGGCATGGATATGCTCTGGCAATGGGTAATAACTACCTTGAAAATTGGCCTGATCTATTATTTGCATGGCTCAAAAGGCTAGATGAACTTGACCGCTAATATTACCATATATATATGGCCATACCAAATCAGATTTATTGTTGAAGCATATTTATTATTAATTTTGAGATAGTAGGTAATCCCTTAATTGCTTAGGGTCAGTGTAATGAGGTGCTCTATTTTCCATTAGTGCTTGGTGGATTTCGTAAGTGACTGTATCCCAAGAAGGATTTTCTGTCCAGTGAGGTGCCATCAGTCGGGCTTCCCATTGATCGAGTTGGTGCTGTGCATGAGAAAAGTCCTTATTCATATCCTCTTGTTGGTCGTGGGTTTCCCCAATATCATTAGTAAGGTTATAAAAGCGGTATCCATAATCATCGAGCCGAATAAGTTTGTGTAACCCGATCCTACCAGCAGCCATTTTATCTTTTCGCCAGAATAATTGGTGATGTGGGCTACCATTTTCCTCTTGGGTAAGAAAAGGAATTAGATTTACACCATCTAATTTAGGTAAGTCGACTTCGGCTACTGCTGCAGCGGTCGCAAATATGTCGAGGGCAGACGTTAGGCCATCAAAAGTTTGTCCACTAGGTATTTTCCTATTCCAACTGACTAGAAATGGGACGCGGTGCCCACCTTCAAACTTATTACCTTTCCAACCTTTCAAGGGACCGCAATCCGACTGATTATTAGCAGCACCGCCATTATCACTCAGGAAGAAAATCAAGGTATTTTCCGCTAGGCCTTCTGTTTGTAGCTTAGTCATTACTTTCCCAATATTTTCATCCATGGACCAGGTCATAGCTGCCAGTTGTTGGCGGGGATGACCTTCAAATTTTTTCAAATCTTCTTCTTTAGCTTCCATTGGAGTATGAACTGCATTGAATGACAGATACATAAAAAAAGGCTCAGATTTATGCCGTTCAATATAGTCCACCGCGTGGTCACCCAAAGCATCAGTCAAGTAGCCCGAAAAATCAATACGTTTATGGTTATAGAGCATTGCATTGGGGTGTCCCTCCTGGTCATCCCGTTTGTTAGAGAAATAGGAACGAGCACCAGATAAGAATCCATAAAACTCATCAAACCCTCTCTCATTGGGGTGATACGGATCACTAAGTCCCAAGTGCCACTTACCTATAGCTACAGTGTGGTACCCTTTAGGTTTGAGTGCTGATGCCATAGTTTCTTCTTTGATGGAGAGGCCTAAGTCTTGTGGTATATCGTTACATTCAAATCCAAAACGTTGCTGGTATTGTCCAGACATGAGGCCAGCCCTTGAAGGCGCGCAAACAGAAGCACTAGTATGGGCATCTGTAAAGATAACTCCCGACTCAGCTAATAAGTCTAAATGCGGTGTAAGTAGGTCGTTGCTCCCCATAAATCCAAAATCAGCATATCCTGCATCATCGGCTAGAACAACAACAATATTTGGTAACTTTTTATCAGATACCTTATTAGGTTGACACCCACAGAGTAAAATCATTAAGGATAATAAAAAGATATATGGCTGCATAAGGCATCGTGATTTTGTAAATTCTTACAATAGATAAAAAATTGACACGTGTTTATTTCAACTCAAGTTTGCCGGCATTACTGTAGTCAGAACCTCGAATAGCTTCGAAATCAGCAATCATTTGCTGAAGTTTTTCTAGGTTTTGACTTGCTAAGTTTTTTTGCTGACTCAGATCATTTTTTAGATGATACAGGCCAAAGTCTTTCATATTTCCGAGCTCAATATTCACCAGTTTATTGACGGCTGGTCCACGATAAGGTGGAATAAGCACCCAGTCTCCTTTCCGGAAAGCAGTTCGAGTTGTCGCTTCTAGAATGAGTGACTCCCGTCCTTGATCCTGACTGCCTAAGAAGACATCTAGCAGATTTTCACTATCTGGGCCCTGAGCATCACTTCCAACAAGTGCAGCTAGAGATGACATAAAGTCAATTTGTGAAACTAAGGCATCCGACTTTTTAGGTTCAATCTTTCCTTTCCAGTAGGTAATAAAAGGCACTCGAGTTCCAGCCTCAAACAAGCTGTACTTTCCACCTCGAAGAGGCCCTGCTGGATTATGGTCACCTAATTTTTCAACCGCATCATCGTAATATCCATCGTTTAGTACAGGTCCATTATCACTTGAAAAAATAATCAGCGTATTTTCTAAAAGCCCCTCTGATTCCAGCGTTTCTAAAAATGCTCCAACACACCAATCAAGCTCTTTGATTACATCCCCACGAGGTCCCATCCCCGTTTTCCCTACAAACCGCGGGTGAGGTGTTCTGGGGACATGTGGCTGTTGAAGGGCATAATACAAAAAGAAAGGTTGATCTTTATGTACATGGACGAATTGCTGTGCCTTGATCAAAAAGGTATCTGCCATATTTTCATCCACCCACTTGGCCGATTCTCCTCCCTTCATGAAACCAATTCGAGGAATGCCGTTAACAATGCTGCTATTATGGCCATGGTGCCATTTCATTTTGAGTAATTCTGGATTATCTTTTCCAGTGGGCTCTCCTTCAAAATTTTTGCTATAATCAATCTCGATTGGATCACGAGGGTCGAGATTTACTACCTTCCCATCTTCAATGTAGACAGTCGGCACCCTATCCTGAGTGGCTGCCATAATAAAAGAATAATCAAAGCCTACATTATTCGGTCCCGGAGTAATAGTTTCATTCCAGTTGACTTGGCCATCGCCAAGACCTAAGTGCCATTTTCCGACTACTCCAGTGTAATAGCCTTGATTTTTTAGCATTTTTGGCAAGGTCATTTGTGAAGTATCAATCAATAAAGGTGCAGTACCTGGAAGGATTTTTGCATTTTTATTGCGCCAAGGGTAATTACCTGTTAACAGTGCATAGCGACTAGGAGAACAAGTAGCCGATGAAGCATACCCATTCGTAAACTGCACTCCGCCTTTTGCCAATCGATCAATATTTGGTGTTTCTAAATTGGCAGCACCATAGGTCGCAACATCTCCATAACCTAAATCATCTACATAAATAATAACAATATTAGGCTTAGTAAGCTTCGTTTTTCCCATTCTATTATCAGAGTGATTACTTGATTCACAGGAGTGAAAAAAAAGCATAAATATCAAACCCGCTATACCCAATAATAAGATTTGTTTATAAAAATTCATCTTTGCTTTTTTAATCGTTGGTTAAAGAATTTAAAACAAACAACAAGGGTTGTATACTATGAGATGTCATCGGTAATATCTTTGAGAACTATACTTTCCAAAAAAAGAAATTTTACGTAGTCCTTTATCACAATAAATGTTTACTGAGGCTTTTGCTTTTCTTTCGAGATAGTCTTTTTTAATGTTCATAAACCCTAGTATTCTATTTAGCTTTTACTCCACTTGACATTCGCCATAGTAGCACATAGACTTGCTATTTCGTGAATTCTATGGAACATTTTGTTAATATCCATTAAACAGCAATCTCTTGATCAAACGCACAAAAAATAATTGATTTAGCCCCATTTTCCATATTCTGCCTATTGAGATTTCGACGATCAGATTGTCAATAATGTAATAGTAATATCCAATTTGAATAAAACATGCCTTATAGCAACAAAATAATTCGAGTCAGCCATCTATAAAAGGTCTTTTTGAAGATCATGTTCTTCGCTTATTATTATAACAGCTTTACCCAGAAGGCTAGCATCAATCATCAAAAGGCTGCCTATCACATGGATGATTGAGTAAGCTTATTGAATCCCTATTAGAATAACCAAAATCCAAGCTTCAAGTAATTTACCTATAGAGATTGAATAAGTAGATATACTTCCACTAAGCTGTTCTAATCAAAAACCAATGGGTGATATTCGGAAGTCATAAGCATACTTTTTCGACAATAAGTGATACTCAGGATGACAGATCGCCCCCCAGCTATTGTCTCCACCAACACCTAATTGAGCATGATCTATATTTAAATAGGTCTGGGTAGACTCACCTAATTGCCAGGAATACACTGCGCGCTCAATAGCATTCTTACTATAAGGCATGACATTGCAGCTAAGGGGTATATCACTGGTAATGTGAAGACCTTTCCCATCCTGATTTGTAAGTTGGAGCCATCGTACAGCTACCTTGTTACCATTCTCTTGAGGTTTGGAATAATCCACCCAATTCTCCATAACAGAACTTTGATAGGTTCCAATGCGTTCAACCTTCCGATCAGAATAAGTAGGCCCTGGGCCAAGTCCATACCATTGAATCTGGTTGAAAGAAACATCTGTTACCCATTCCATCCCCACTCGCGGTATGAGCGGTAAATCTTGATCAGTCGTATAACTATATGCTACGTCTATTTCTCCAGAAGGAAAGATGGAATAAGTTATCGAAACTAAGGCTTTATTATCCAGAATAGCCCCTGAAAAATAGACCTGAACTTCATTGGCAGTATTTTTTTTCACACTTATAGTTGTTGGTTGCCATTTAGTTCCTGCATTCTTCCAAGCATTACTATAACTTAAAGCTCTTATCCATTTTGGTGAATTATTATCGCCTAAGCCAGCACCTCGATCATTGTCTGTCGGAGCCCTCCAAAAATCTGGTGTCCCTCCTGTCTTTAGAAGCTGGATACCTGCTTTCTCCCAGTTTAGTAGCGTACCTCGTTGTTTGTCAAAGACCATTTTCCAATCACCTCCAACAACATGAATTAATTCTTTATCTTCTTCGACTGCTAAATCTGTATTTTTCTCTGTTTTTAAATTCGGTATTGTCCATTTTCCTCCCATTTGGAATTGATCCCAACCTAATTCATATCCTTGCTCCCAAAAGAAGGAAGCCTTCTTGGTACGATAAGATAAGCTGAGCCAGGTTTCTTTCTCAGAAATGGGGAAGGCCTCTACGGGTAAATCAAGCTTCTTAGATTGATGAGGCAATATACTCGGTAATTCGATAACGCCTTTTCGAACAAGCATTCCGTCTTCCAGCACTTCCCAATGCAAATTGAATTCATCTTTCAAATCTGAAAAATCAAGTCTATTCGTTATTTCCAAATGAGCATTTCCAATTAGCTTTGTAGAAACTGGAGATTGATAGTACTTGAGCGTAATCAGACCAGGATGAGGTTCCCAGTCTGCACCCACCAATCCATTCATACAAAAGTTATTATCATTGTAAACATTGGCTTGATTTTCCCACCAACCACCATAAGCATAGAATACTTTATCTCCCCAAGGGTCTATCTTTCCAAAAGGAACGGATTGCTCAACACCCTGATCCATCCAGTCCCAAACGAAAGCACCTGCAATTCTAGGATTGGAATATACTGCCTCCCAGTAGGCGTCTAGATTTCCATTGCTATTTCCCATAGCATGACTATACTCACAAAGTAGTAACGGCTTTTCTGGCCAGCGAGCTAATTGTCGACCGAAGTTTTTGGCTTCCAAATACATATGAGAAATGACATCCGTAGCTTGCCCCTGATATTCAGGAAGCAAATTGGTATTTTCATAGTGGAAAATACGGGAAGGATCCCGCTGTTTTGCAAATTCATAGCAAGCATTAGTGTTCGGACCATCACCCGATTCGTTTCCAGCCGACCACATAATAATACTGGGATGATTAAAATCTCGCTCAATCATTCTACGAGTGCGATCAACATGCGCCTCTTTCCATTCTGGGGAGTTATTAAGAGCATTGGGCTCATGCCTACCAAAGCCATGTGTTTCAAGGTTGGCTTCATCCATGACATATATGCCATGGAGGTCACATAAGCGGTACCATTCTGGTGCATTAGGATAATGAGAAGTTCTGACGGCGTTGATATTATGTCGTTTCATCAAAACAATATCCTGTAACATACTCTTTGTGGAAATAACATGACCAGTCTTTGGATGATGCTCATGTCTATTAACGCCTTTCAACTTGATAGCTTGACCATTTACAAAAATCACAGTGTTCTTTATTTCTACTCTTCTGAAACCAATCCGTTGAGCAATACATTCTAAGGTCTTTCCTTCCTTATCTTTCAGAACAATAATTAGGTTATATAGATTTGGATGCTCAGCATTCCAAGCCTGAACATTTTGTATTGGTGCATTCCATCTCCAAATACCCTTTTCACTTATTGAGGACGCATCTTGCAATGCTAGAGTCTTTTGACTAAAGTAGTCTAGCAAAGTGGCCTCTATTTGATAGTCAGAAAGGGAACTTTTCTCAACAAAAGATTTAACCTTTGCCTCTACTGCAAGTAAGCCCTCCTGAGTTGCTGGTTCATAATCCGCTAAAACTTCTAGGTCTCTGATTCCAGTCTCTGCAGATTTCCATAGATAAACATCCCGATAAATACCACTTAGCCTCCAGAAATCTTGATCCTCTAGATAGGAACCATCGGACCATCGATACACTTCTACAGCGATATGATTTTTTCCTTCATTGAGATAAGATGATATATTAAACTCAGCAGGGGTACGACTCCCTTGACTATATCCTACTTTTTGGCCATTAACCCAAACGTAAAAAGCGGAATTGACCCCTTCAAAATGTAAGTAGACCTGTTCTAAAGAAGAAGAATCCCATCCCCATGAGGTTGGTAGTTCAAAAGTACGTCGATAAGAACCCACGGGGTTCCAATCTTTAGGGACTTGCATTTGATCAATTGGGAAAGGATATTTCATGTTAGTATATATAGGCAAACCATATCCATGTATTTGCCAGTTGGAAGGTACTGACAAACTGTTCCAGCCATTATCATTGAATTGGGCTTCATAAAAGTCTTTAGGGCGGGATGCAGGATTTGGTGACCAAAGAAACTGCCAATCTCCACTTAAAGAATAATAACGCGGCGATTGTTTAGGGTGATCGATATACTGGTAAGCTATTTCCTTATTAGGAAAGGGAATATAGCTTGTACGAGGAGCTTCTGTATTGGATTGGATAATAGAAGGATCGTTCCATTCTGGTTGGGCTTGAGAAATAGATTTGGTCCAACAAAAAGTTAATAATATGATTATACATGGGAATGTTGTGATATCGATCTTCATTGTATTTAACTCTTTTTATTAAAAATTAGAATAAGTGCGGAATCTCATCTAACTGAGTACTTATTCAGAGTGTATGGATTAATCATGCCTCACCACTAATGAGTCATACTGCCTTCAGAGAGCACTCCTTAACTACAAACGCCTTCTGATTTGGTTAAGCTCATAAATTTTAGCATTATCTGTATACCGATTGTTGATATCAATCTATACATATCAAAAGATTGACAAAACCGTTTCAATGATTAAAATCCCCACCAAGTTCTTAGGTTTACTACTCATACTAAAGTTAGTAGATAACACCATTATCTTCTAAATTTAGCTTGGACAATCAAGGTGGATTGTATGAATATTAACCATGAATAACCAATTATTAACCGAATTTTGTTTTTGGTTAAACCAAAATTAGTCCACACAATTCCCGTAAATAAGTCTGTCTATTGGATAATAATCTTAACCCTATCCACCATATTTCCTGAGTCTACTCTTAATAAATAAAAGCCTTGTGGAATATTTGATGTTGAGATTGAAATTTCATTGGAGGCAGTTATTACTTTCCCATTCACAATATTCCTTCCCTGAACATCAAATAAGCTCCAATTGACTTCTTCCCCTATGGAAGAGTTAATAAAAAGCTTTATGTCCCTCCCATTTGAGACAGGATTAGGAAAAACATTACCCATTAGATTATCCGGAACAAGTAAAGTACTAGTGGGGGTTTGATCAAAATATTGTTCAGCGAAGTTAAAGGCATCAATTCCTACTTCATGACCTATTAGACGTCCCGGAATGTCATCCACTGGCGGATGAATGCCACCCCAAATTCGAGACAATCCGCATTGATCTGAGGCATCATAATACTTAGCCCATTGGAGAACGACATCTACACTAGGACCTTCCTCAAAAACTAGGAATTCATTTTGAGGTGCTATGAAGGCTCCCATTCCTCCTGGAAAATATTCATCTCCAGTCATTAAAGTCATAATTTCTGCAGCTGCTCGTGAATATGTTGAATGCCCAGAAACATAACCTGCAAAAGGAGGCGTTACAAAAGTAGGTCTTTGATAGGGCCACCAGTTTTCTGCTAAGATCCAACCGACCCCACCGACAGAAGTTTCTGGATCTGTAATATATTCTGGCCCTCGCCAAGCAAACACCTTAATTTTTCCTATATGTTCATTTTCATCTCCTGCTAAGGTATCGCCTTCGGCTACTAATTCAATATAGCCATCCAGCAACGGAAGGCCTTCTAGATCATAATTAGGGAGATTAGAATCGGTACACTGCCCTTTATCTGCCATATACCGTAAAGCAGATATAGGTCGAATATAATCATACCATCCTTTCAGTCCCCAGGCAGCAACGGCCGCGTCGTGCATAGCTCCACCTAAAAGGAAATAGGCTTTAATATCCCATTCCAAATCATCTAATATAGGACCTTCTCCTTTAAATCTTTTTTCGAGTAACGGAAGATCGTTGACGTAATTTAGTATGGTGAACCAGTGACCTGGTGGCGTTTCAGAATCTGGGCCATCCGCCCAAAATTCTGCTAGTACTCTTGCATAATCCCCCTTAGGTACAATTTGCTGTTCATAAGGAGCCTGAGTGTGTGGATTCAAATCATAGCCCTCCCCAGGGTCTCCGCCATCTTCTAGATTATAAAAACCCTCTAGACCTTGTAAGGTAGTTGGAAAAGTGTTGATATCTAAGTTACCAATAGAAGCAGGTGATATATCTATCATTGTTCCATCGGAAGGATCTAATTGAGAAGACCAAACACTGACCAAGCTATGATTCCACTTGTAAGACTCCGAGCTTCCACCACCATTCTCTTGTAAGTAAGCAGGTGGACCAGGGTCGTGATATACCCAATATTCTGCTCCTTCGCGATTATAAATAGTTAAGTCTTCTTCAGAAAGGGCAAAAGGGGTCACTTTTCCCCATTCCGGGCTTAAAAACTCTGGAACACCACCAGGTATCTCAAAACCAGCCTGATCAACAAAGACATCGAAGGATAAAGGTTGCCAGCGATTAGGGTCTTCAAGGCCTTGACTACCAGGGCTTGCTGGACTCATAGCATTATTAAATGGAGCATAATTCAAATTTGCATAATCAATTTGTTCGTTGGAATTATCTTGAAATCCATAGGTAATAATCTGGTCCGCGATATAGTTTCCTAAAGCAGCTGGAGAACCAGTTGAATAATCAGTTGAAATATTATTCTGGTCATAGCCAAGCAATAAAAGGAGACTATCAAAACGAGCTAAAGACTCCTCACTCCCGGGAGAAAGTTCAAATCGATAGCTTAACAATCGATAGGCAGCATAACTAATAGCCTCTTTACGCGCTTCATCCACATTTACGGGGTCTGCTATACCTTCAAATGGACAAAAATAACCCCCTACTTCTTTTCCCAGAAAATAAGTGGTGGCTTTATCGTCATAGACAGACCAAGCGTCATACATAGCCATTGATGTATGAAAAAGGTTTCTAGCATGTACAGTTGGGCGAGCAAAGTCATTTCGAATTGCTTCTAGCAACAACTCATTCCATTGACGGGCGACGGAATGTTGGGCACAAAGAGGAGAAAACCCTAAAAAGAAAAAAGCATTCAGCACTAGTAGTATTCCATATACTTTTTTAAAAATAGATAGATTTATTTTCTGCATAAAAAGACTATTTTCTTATTCAAAATAAATTGAGTCTTAAAAATCATCTAATTAAAAGCACATCATCCACAAGTATTCCTTTTTGTGTGCCCCCTTGATCAGATAGTAATACATAATTTACCATTACTACGTAAACTCCTGATTCGGCAGATTTTCCTTGTGTGCTACCATCCCATAATTCCCCATTTGATTGGCTTGTATAAATAAGATTACCCCACCGATCAATAACAGTCGTTTCGACTTCCATGATTTGGCAATTTGAGTATAGCTTTACCCAATCATTAATTCCATCCCTATTAGGGCTAAAAACATTGGGTAGGAAAGTTTCGCAATCACATTGTAATCGGTCTAATTGATACTCATACACAGTAGGATTCTCACAGTCAATATTTCTGGCTCGATAAGTACCGATTTCTTCTAATTTTCTTGAAGCCCCCATATAACCATCATCCCATTCAATTGTGGAGGAAGACAAATTAACTTGCCAATATTGATCGCAATCCAATAAGGTATCGGAGGTAACAATATCTGGTGCGACTGTTGATCCGCAAAGCTCGTAAAAAGGACTTTCACGTGGATATACTAGTAATCCCCCCTTTGGATTTACTTTCATTTCCAAAGGTTCAATATTGACAGGCAGATCAGGAAAAATCAAGGAATAATTATTTGAAAAGAAGGAATCTATATACAACCAATCAAAACATTCATTTTCTGCTTGCAACTCATCAAATTGTATTAAGTAATCTGTTTTTTCTAGGGAAATTTCCGTTAAGGCATCATTATTTCCAACAACATGAATTTGTTCATCTCTAAAGAAGGAATGATAAACAGAGCCGATATTGAAATAAAAATCACTATCTAATTTTTTTTGTTCCAAAATCACACCAGAAGGAGAAAGTTTAAGTCGATGTAAATCGTTACTCTGCTCTTCAGTTGCACTGCTGAAATGCACAACTAAACTGCTATCAATTTGCTCGTTTACAGCTGCTGGGAAAACGCTGGAAATAAATAGTGGGGATTGCCAAATCAATTCGCCATTATTATCTAATTTGTAAAAAAATGCTTGATTTTCAAAAAAAGCCTCAAAAAGAAATCCACCAGCTATTTCGAATGGTCCCCCGATAGGCTCTGGATCTACACTAAAATCAAACTGTTTGGCCCAAAGCAGTGTACCAGTTGCATCAAATTTGTAATGAAAAGCACCGCTTCTACCTAATATTTCATACTCATTGGTAATGATTGCTTTCCCTTCATAAGTGAAGGGATCAAGATTTTTTGCCCATTGAAGGTTAAGCTCATCGTCAAAAACAGCCAAGAAACCTGTCCTAGGAGAGCCAATCTTTAGAATCGAACCAAATACAAGGATTTTATTATTTTTTAAATCCATTGAAATGGCAGAATGACTAGGTGTATCACTTTCAAAAAACTTAAATTGCTTTTTATTGCCGTTTTTGTCTACGTTCAATAAAAAAAGAACAGCTCTTAAACCATCGGAAGCTACACCAAAAAGATAGATATCATCTTGTTCATTAATGGCGAAATCAATAAGTTCAAAATGGAAATCCTTTTTTTCATAGACATTGGACCAAATTATTTGCCCACATTGATCCATTCTTGTTAGAAATATAGTTTCCGTTCCATCGCCAGAAGAACCTTCAAGCGATGAATCTCCAATTAGCAGATTTCCATTGCTAAACCTTGCTATCTTTTGCCGAAAGGATTTAGAGGGATCGCCTAACCTTTTTAAGTAAGATTGTCCAAATCCCAAATTTCCAACAAAAATCCACAGAGCGCAAAACATGACACCAAAGCGTCTCCATCTTAATATTTCAAAGTCAAATATCATTTTAGCGCTATTAATACAATCAAAGTTATTGGGCTAAATCATTATTGTTTTAAATTTCACCAAGTTAAAACCTCAAACCTTTTTTAGTTCGTTTTTTCCTATAGTTTGGATAAAAAAATGAGCCAACATAATTTTTTACACCATCTATTTTTTAATACCTTTTGCTACATGTATTCCGCTATCTGTTTCAAGCACAAATAAATAGAGCCCAGCAGGAATTTCTTCAGGAACCTGCCAAGTATAGGTGCCCCAAAAGCCTTCTTTTGAAGGAATAAGCTGTTTTACTAAGCTTCCTTGGGTATCAAAAACGTTCATCCTGATCTGACTGGGAACTGGCAATTGATAAGAAATAGCTACTTCATCCCTAAAAGCATTGGGATAAACAATCAGATGTTCCTGATTGTAAGAGGAAAGCTGATCTTTAATTTCTTCTCGAACTTCAAGGGTTTGATTAGCTTCTACATCAAGTAGAATTTGGGTGTGCCCCCTATTCCATTTAATGACAAGCGAGTCAATTTGGTTTATCGTTCCAAGACCGAAGTGCGCAATGGTAGTATTTTGTGATTCATGACTAGAGCCACCATAAATTTCTCTAATCAACAATCGATCATTTGTATGTATCTCCACCCTAGAACCAATTCCACTAGATTCAGATTGTTCCCCTATTAATTTAACCTTTAACCAATTATTTAAATTGTCGTTGTCATTCCGATAAAGACGAGTACCATGAAAGTCAACCCCAACATCTTCATTACTGAAAGGCATTTGGTTGATGACCAACAAATCCAGGTCTCCATCGTGGTCATAGTCAAAAACGATAGAACCTCTTCCGATCGAATGATCATTAGTACGCGATATAAACCCGATATCCGAAAAGTTACCGTTTTCATTTTCCAGCAATAGATTAGGATTGGGAGCCATTTCTGGGTTTAACGCCCCATTCGTAATGTAAAGATCTGAATCCATATCATTATCTACATCAAAAAAATTAATTCCCCAACTATATGGAGAGACCCAATAACCGCCATTAACTCTGACAGAACTAAAGGCAGTACCTCGAATTTCTGATTCTTCAGTAAATGGTGCATCCTTTCCATTATTGATCAAGAATGGAGAAATTCCAATATTGGTAATTTTGTAGTCCAACCAGCCATCCTCATTCACATCACAAGAACTAATCCCCATACCATTGATACCATAATTGAAGTTTTTTTCAGATCCTACTTCGGTAAATTCATTCCTAGGATATTCGTTTCTGTATAATAAATTAGGTGTTCCTCGATAACCAAAATCATTAACGATTAATAAGTCTAAATCCCGATCATTATCGAAGTCAGACCATAACGCTTGAAAAGTCAATCCCATTCCAGAAATTCCAAAATCTGTTGAGGCTTCAACAAAACCTTGGCCTCGGTTATTAATATAAAACAGATCCGTTCCAGGCTGGATATCGCCATTCTGCAGAGGACCATTAAAAGCATCTAAAGAGCCTTGATAATTGTCAAAATAATTACAGACATATAAGTCAGGATATCCATCACTATTGACATCTCCAAAAGATGCTCCAGTGGAAAAAGTGCTTTCCAGCAAGCCAAAAGATGAGGATTCATCTACGAAAGTACCCTCATGATTAATTAACAGAACGTTGGGAGCTTTGGCAAACCCGTCACCAAGTACAAAAGCAATGGTGGTAATAAAAAGATCAGGCCAGCCATCTTTATTTACGTCAGCAACAGCAGCACCCTGAGTTACATAACCATCTAAAACTCCTAAGCCATACTCCTCTGAGACATCTATAAAGGTACCATCGCCTTGATTTTGTAGCAATTGATCTTTCCCTTGACCTCCTGCCAAAAATATATCTTCCCATCCATCCTGATTGAAGTCGATCACTGCTGCGCCACCGCCGAATGTCCCCTCGAAAATATCAAAGGTGTGATCAATACCTGCATCCTCTGTAACATTCGTGAACCTTGTTTGACTCACTAGCTGTATGCTTATTATGGTCATTAAGCATAAAAAAAGTAATGGTCTAATCATTAGGTAAGAAATTACTATAGAAAGGCTCAAAGATTGAGCCTTTCTATAATTTACAAGAATATTTATAATATAACTATTTTAAGTTAAAGGACTAAATTCTGTCACCTCATTTTTTTACAAAATCCCAGCAAATTTGCGCTATTAACTTTGTGAAAATCAAGTTTCAACATTTTGGCAAAATGAAAATGAGTTAACAGAATTATTTACAACAGCTTACATCACTTAGATAGTATCCTCTAATGCAAAGCCATATTGTAGTAATTACTCCAGTTATATTAAAAGGTTGATACAATAAATTTCCAACGTCAACTCAAAAATCATCGGCAACTTTTCTATCGTTAGTGCCTTACGATTTTTGAGCTAACAATTTTATTGTGCTTGCAATTTATCTAAGCTATTAATAACCTGGATTCTGAGAGATATTAGGACTTTGATCAATGGCAAACTGAGGCACTGGCCATAAATAGTGTTTGCTTGGATCGAAGGACCTAGTCTCTTCTGTAACCTGCAATAAAACATCTTGGGCATCTCTCCATCTTAATAGGTCAAAATACCGGGTTCCTTCTAGGAAAAACTCTACTTCTCGCTCATGCTTAATTTCTTCACGCATTTGATCTTGACTTAAGCCTTCTGCGATAGGTGGCATATTAGCTCTAGCCCTAACCTTATTGATGGCATCATATGCTTCAGAATTAGGCCCGGCAGTTTCATTGATCGCTTCTGCGTACATCAACAATACATCGGCATAACGAAGTAATACAAAATCTGCAGCTCCATTATTCGAGAAACTATTATTAGAAGTTTCTGTTTTCCATTTTCTGGATGCAATTTTAATGGTCTTTTCAGCCCCATTTGAAAGGAAATTATTTTCAGTCAGAACTGTGCCTCTATATACAGTTCCTGGAAAGAAGAAAGTACCTTCAAACCTTGAGTCTCTATTCGCGAAAGGATTATTGGCATCATATAAAGGAGATTGATCAGAAGGCAATCCATCCGTCATATAATATTCGTCCAAAAGCGCTTGAGTATATTGGAAAGATCCCCATCCTCCTCCTTGAGAAGCTGAAGTACCATCCAATTGATTAGGTCCATAATGAGCTGCAAGGAAATTACCCTCTCCATCACCAACTTCGTTATCTACGTATTGTAATGACCAAATGATCTCAGGGCTTTGCTCGTTTGCTCCTCTGAATAAACTTTCATAGTCGGAATCTAATTGTACAGCACTACCTTCTAACGCCATGACTTGAGCAAGTGTATTAGCTGCGTCACCGAATTGATTACGATACATTAATGCTTGTCCTTTTAGGGTCATAGCTGCCACTTTTGTAGGACGGCCAAACTCTCCTTGGAAAGGTTGCTCGTTTAAGTTAGCAATGGCAAAGTCTAAATCTGCAAACATAAAAGTTTCCACAGTACTCTTGTCCGTCCGCTCAATACTTCTTGCTTCATCTGGAGTAAGGACACTTTGTACCAATGGCACATCTCCGTATAAAAAAGTTAAATGGTGATAAACGTATGCCCTCAAAAACCTCAATTCTCCCTCTATCTGCTGGGATATTTCTGGTGTTAAATCTTCAATAGTTCCTGACCGTAAAACTTCCAAAATAGAATTGATTCTGAAAATAGCCTGATACCCGTAATCCCACTTAAATCTAATTACACCTCCTGTTGCCGAGTTCATCGTTCCCTGAGCAATTTGCTTGTACTGATATTCCCAAGAACAGCAAATGATTGCATTTTCAGTGGCTGCTTCGAAATGTGGTTGGACATGAACAAAGGCTCCTCCCCACCAGTCACCAGTGAAAGCATTATAGATACCATTGACACCTGCCACTAAATCAGAAGTTGAGGTGAAAAAGCCATCTACTGACCCACTATCGACTGGATTTAAATCCAATTCATCCTCCGAGCAGGAGGTAATTCCTAACAAGATGGTTAGGCCTAAAAAATATATTAAGTTCTTCATTTTTTCGAGTTTAAAATAAATATTTAAAATTTAATTAATTAAACAAATAAGATTGTGCAAATCAAAAATTAACAAAATAATAAATATGTGCATTCAAAAAACAAATTAGTCTAAAGCATGACAATTTTGTAAAGTGCAAAATGTTTATAATCATTTACGAACCCACTTTCAATTCTTTCTGAAAGATACGAAATTTCTTTTAAAAATGGAAGTAGGTATATGCATATCTACACATTACTAAAAGTTTAAGTTTACGCCACCTGAGATAATTGATAGATTAGGAAAACTAGAGCTTGCTCTTTGTGCACCGGACTCTCTTTCTGGATCAAAGAATGGAAAGTCTGTGAAAGTAGCTAAGTTCTGTCCGTTTATATACACTTTCAAACCACTTATGAAGGTACTTCCAATTAGAGATTGAGGGAATGTATAGCTTAATGATACATTTCTTAGTCTAAAGTGGCTTCTATCCAACAACCAGAAACTATTAACTACTGATGTAGAAGGTCCTTGGCCTAAGAAGAGCCTTGGCATAGAAGCACCAGTATTGTCTGGAGTGTAACGATCCAACCATCTTGTATCAACACCATGACTATTGTCAAAAGGCCAGAAAAGATGGGAGTAACCATAGCTATAGTAATTAGAAGCTCCCTGAACAAGAGCTGACAATTCAAAGCCTTTAAAACCAACTGAAAGGTTAAAACCATAAACCCATTCAGGTTGTTGATTTCCAATAACCTGTCGATCATCTGGACCAATAATACCATCTCCATTTGTATCTACTAATCGAATATCACCAACACCAAAATTCGGATTGATGGCAGAATGATCAGGTGCAGCATCTAATTCTGCTTGAGAGCGGAATATACCGTCTGATACGTATCCAAAAAATGCAGCAATCGGTGCTCCTGGTTCCAAAATAGTATATTGACTAATTTGTCTGTCTACATCGTCACCAGATAAGGTCTTATTTAACTTTTTTAATTCATTTTGAACATTCGTCACATTACCACCTACAGAGAAAGTCCAATCACCAACTTTCTCACGATAGCTGGCAATTAATTCCCAGCCTCTATTTTCTACCTCCGCGGAGTTCAAAATTTGGCTGCCAAAACCAGTAATAGAAGGAACTGGAACATCAAATAAGATATCTTCCGTTAATCGAGTGAAATAGTCTCCTTCCAATTGAAGTTTACCATTTAGCAAATGCATATTGAATCCAATATTAGTAGTCGTGGTAACCTCCCATCTCAAATCAGGGTTTCCGAGAGAAGTTTGAGCGACTCCTTGTGCAATGGTTTCTCCAAACGAATAGTTTTGTGTTAAACTAAGGTTACGAGCATAACGGAAGTCTCCAATATTTTGATTTCCTAACTGTCCCCAAGAACCTCTGATCTTCAAGAATTCGATTGAAGGAATATTAAAGAAAGACTCTTCTGAAATAATCCAACCAGCTGAGAAGGAGGGAAATACACCCCACTTATCATTCTTAAATCTAGAAGATCCATCATAACGTACATTGGCTTCAAATAAATACTTATCACCAAATACATAATTGAATCTTCCAAAATAGGATTGTAATGCCCATTGGGTACCCCCTTCACTATTAGAAGCTGTAGAAGGGTCACCAGCATTAAGCGTTAAAATATTGTTAGAGGTGAATGTAGTTCGAGACCCATTGAAGCTTTCTGTTTGGCTGGTTTCCTGATTGAAACCACCTAAAAACTTAATGTCATGGGGACCAAATGATTTTTCGTAAGTTGTTTGTAACCAGGTTGTAATATTGAGGGAATTCCACGCAGCTCTTGAAGCCGACCGCGCCGCGGATGGATCAGTTGAGAGTACGTTTGTAATTGGATCGGCAGTAGTTAATGCAATATTTGTAAAACGCTGAAAATAGTGCCGATAATTAATTGCTGCAGTACCTTTTACTTTCCAACCATCTAAGATTTCGTATTCCGCATAGGTAGACCCAAGAATATCATTATCAATCCGGTTAAAATCTCTTCGCGCATTATTAATTAAACCATTCACCAATCCGTTGTTTGGCCTAACCAAAAATCCATCTGAATTGATTACTTCATCAATAGGCATTGTTCTGGACATCCACGCGATAATAGAAGCATCGCCGCCTGCTGATAAATCTTCACTAGCTCCATTACGATCTCCCCTAGTTAGGGCTAAATTAACCCCGATATTCAAGCCATCGATAACTCTAGTATCTAAGTTTAATCTAGTAGAAAAACGTTGGAAATCAGCTTTTGGTACTACACCATCTTGATCTAGAATACCAAAAGAAAATCTATAATTGGTTTTATTTGAATTTCCAGAAACACTGAAATTGTGCTGTTGAATAGGAGCACTATCAAACATTTGATCAAATAAATTGGTGTTTGGACTATTAGCTCTGAAGTCCGCAATTTGCTGAGCAGAGAACCTTTCTGGTTCACCAAAATTTGTAGCTGCTTCATTCCATAATTCTGCAAAGGTTGCAGCGTCATCCACTATGTCTGGAAGTCTGATTGCTTCTGTTATACCATAGTAGCCATTATAATTAAAAGACACTCCCTCTTGATCAGTACCTCTTTTAGTTGTTACCAAGACTACGCCATTGGCTGCTCTAGAGCCATAAATAGCGGAGGAGGCTGCATCTTTAAGGACTGTAATGCTTTCAATATCATCAGGATTGAGATTACTAAGAGGAGCTTCAATTCCATCCACCAAAACCAATGGATTAGCATTATTCAGTGTACCAACACCCCGTATTCGGATAAGTACATCATCCCTACCCGGTTGCCCTGAATTCTGGTTGACAAATACGCCTGGGGCAGACCCCTGGAGAGCTGTTGCAGCGCTCGTTAGCGGCCGATCTCTTAAGTTTTCTTGACCTATTGCAGTAACAGCACCGGTCAGATTTGCTTTCTTTTGTGTAGAGTAACCGACTACCACAACCTCTTCTAAAGAGACTCCCTCTTCCATTGTGATATCAATGACAGATTGATTACCTACAGTGATTTCTGTATTATCGAAACCCGTGTAAGAAAAAATGAGTACAGTACCACCTTCAGGAATAATCACTTCATAAGATCCATCAAAATCTGTGATCGTTCCGGAAGAAGTACCTTTCACTAAGACGTTGACCCCAATAAGTGGTTCTCCATCTACATCCGATACTGTTCCGGTGACTTTTTGCTGTGCTGCCAAAGAAGTACTTAAAAGCAAGCCTGAAAGCACTAATAATGTTTGAACGAATTTGGCTAGTTTCATACTATTAGTTTTTTATTTATTATTGCAAAAAAAATAGTTGTTCAATTGAAAATATAGAGTGTTTGAATTAAGCCAATGGTGAAAATTTTAAATAAATGCAACTAATAAACTGGTTTGTTGATAGAGTGGTAGGACACGTTTCAAAACGAATTAATTGAACACAAAAACAGACATTTTCCCTTCATAAACCCTAGGAATTCAATTCCAATTTGATAATACTATGGAAAAACTCTTAATTTATTTGGGAATAGCTACAACAGCCAAATAGCTGCTTTACATTGAATGCTTGATTTAAGAATCAAAAGTCATAACTGTCGAATAATTAACTTATTTGATCTCAAATACATAAGCAGTTAAGCTAGAAAATTGGTATAATAAATTCTTTTAGTCAGTTCTAAAATCGTGTGTAACTCTACTATCGTCAGTTACTTACGATTTTTGAGCTGACGAATTTATTATACAAGCAATTTTGACTAGCCGCTTAAGTAGTTAGGCTAGAAATTCCAAAATACCTTTATTCACACCAAAGCAGAGACGTGGTTTTGTCAATGATAGTCTGATTATTATACTTTTTATTAAGTTATTATAAAAATCAAGACTATTCTGCATTTGAAGACATAGCTGATTAAATAATGTCAAGAGTGTTTGAGTAGTCTCAAACGTCACTACCATGAATCAATGAACTTACTGTTTGTTATTTCACTTTTAGGATTGCATGATTGTAATGAGGAGCGATTTGGACCGATTTGCGAAGAACTGCTTAAACGGAGATCTATTTCTCTCTATTTTTTGTCATTCTAGAGGAAATGTAATTTTTTCCAATGAGGAAAAATAGGGCTTACCCTTTTCACAAACACTTATAGGTTTTTCCTCATTGAGCTTGTATTAGCTCGTCATACTTTTTAGCTTCTACTAAAAATGATTTAAATAAATTTAAAGAAATCGATAAAGCGAAATTGTTAGGATATTAACTATGACTAACCACATTTTAACTTAGATAGTTTTTATATGCTCGACCAATAGTAATTTGGGGTACTAAACCTATTAAGTCTCTTTTTTTGAAGGGTTTTGGGATAAAATTTATCACTAAAATATTACCAATTGGGATAAATTAACTTTATTATTTATTTAAAAAATAAATAGCATGATATTTAGTTTAATAACCCTAATAATTGTATTTATACTATTGATTCTGGCTGTTTCTAGATGGAAAGTACATCCATTTATTGCACTAATATTGGCTGCAATCGGATTAGGACTTTGTCTAGGATTAGGTGGCACAAAAACTGTAGAAGTTTTACTACAAGGATTTAGCGATACTCTCAAATGGATTGCTATAGTGGTCATATTGGGGGCATTTATTGGTGAGGTACTTCAAGAAACGGGTGGTGCATTTCGTATATCAGATACTGTCATAAGATGGGTAGGCGAGCGGAAACTCCCTTGGGCGATGGGAATTATAGGCTACATCATTTCCATACCCGTATTTGTAGATGTAGCTTACATTGTTTTGCAACCCGTCACAGAGGCATTGGCGGTTAGAATTAAAAAACCAATACTTGTTGTAGGCTTAGCACTTGCAGCAGGACTAACGGTTTCTCATACACTTATTCCTCCAACACCAGGTCCACTAGCTGTTGTCTCTTTATTAGATGCCCAAATAGGTCGACTTTTATTCATTAATGCCTTCGTTGGAGCATTTGCCATGGTAGGTGGTATTATTTGGGCCTCTTACTTTTGTAAGAACTTTCGAATACCCTATGACGATGAACTGTTAAAACGATCAGAATTCACTAGTGATCAAGAGAAGTTTTTAAGTAAAAAGCAATCGGTACTTTTAGATTTGGCACCTATTCTTGTTCCGATCTTTTTGATGGCATTCGGGGCTTTTTTTCCTAAAGAGGAAGATATCATTGGATCGATTCTCAGTTTAATTAGTACCCCGGTAATTGCAGTTTTAATCGGAGCTGCGATAGCGTGGCTCCAAGTTAATAAAGCCTCTCAAAAAGCATCAGAGAGTCAGCTTGTAGAACGAGCGATCACTAAATCTGCTCTTGTTATCATGATAACTGGAGCTGGCGGTGCTTTTGGTTATGTTATTCGTGAAAGTGGCATGCCAGATGGCTTGGTAGGCTTTTTTAGTGATCTTCCTTTTTTAGGCTTTTTATTGCCTTTCTTAATCGCTGCACTATTAACAAGTGTCACTGGTTCAATTACTATATCCTTAATTGGATCAGCTTCTATTGTTGGACCAATGGCTACATCACTACCTTATTCTGCAGAAATGATGGCTGCATTGATTGGTTGTGGTTCTTTTTGCGTCTTCCATGCAAATGCAAGTTTTTTCTGGTTACTCAACCGTCTTCATAAGGTACCTGTCCATACATTATACAATACCTATACTATTCAGTCTTTAGTAATGGGCATTTCAGGACTGATCGGGGTGGCCATTTTATGGATTTTGGGTATTCACTAAAGTTAGTGTGGCATTTTTCTTTTGGCACTATTTTGTAAGAATGGCAGCTGTGAATCCATTTATCATATTTAATATTCATTTCTTAATACTATCAGCTCTAATTATGAAGTTGTTTAAAAAGTATGTTGCCAATCGAGAATAATGGTTTGAGTAGCAAGGCGAAGCTCTTTTTGAGTTTCATAGCCTTAGCTATGGGACGAAAAAAACCTGCCCGTCCGGCAGGCGGGGCTGAAGCATTTGGTGCTCAATGCATTGTTTGTAGGTGGTAAGATATATTTTTAAACAACTTCTATATTTGAACTTATCCATCCTACTGGTTTGATCTACTTTTTTGCCATAAAGACTATTATTTATGAGAAGATGATGAAAAATTATCAAAAAGTACTTTTTAGAAAGGACTGGTTCGGACCAAAAATCATCATAAGAATCTACTATAAAATCTTTTCATTCTATTTACCAGACTTTTTTGTAAATAGATTTAAAGAACAAAGTTCTACCCAAAATATATTTTCTTTCCTAGAAAAAGAACTTGGTATAATTGGCCAATCGAGTAAATCCGATTTGCTTCGACCAACAGTACATTCTTTATTTTTATATGGCATCATATAAAAAAGTTAATGAAATAACTTTTGAAAGCATCTGTGGCCTTTTAGGAGATTACTTGATTGCAGCATTAATCATCCTCTTTGTTTTACGCCTTTACTCATTAAGAAAAGAATGATTTTTAAAGCCCCATTCAAATACGGAAGATGATTAAGTAGTTAGGCTAGAACCTATCTGCCTATGGCTGAAATTGGTGTAATAAATTCTTTTAGCAAGTTCTAAAATCGTTCGCAACTTACTTATTGTCAGCTACTTACTATTTTTAAGCTGGCAAAATTCCTGCCAGCTGGCAGGAATTTATTGTACAAGCAATTTTGACTATCCGCTTAACCTAAAAAAGATGATAGCTTAGCTAATTGTCTTCTATATTACCATTATTCAAAACTTGTATTTCTTAATAGGGGTGAGCCCCAATTTCTGGGTCTTGTAAACAAAGCGACATAATTGCAATAGCTTTCAAAAAATACATTTCAATATCCTACTTTCGAAAGAGGGTAAAAAAATGCTTAGTCATTTCGCTTTACCCTCTATCTGATGTTTGCCTAATTTACTCCCAATAATTGCCTGACATTTAACATCGTGTACTCCCGATGGAGTATGCCCACAAGAATCATAACACTAATTAGAAATAAACATCCTCGTAATGAAAAATTTGTTTACTAACTTATTCTTACTAGTGCTTTTGGCAGGATTTACTTCTGCCCCACTCTCGGCACAACAGTTAAAACACGTTCAAGGAGAACTATTAGTTCGTCTTCAAGATGACGCTAGTATCCGTACCTGGGTCACTAGTAAAAGAGAATTTAACGGTATTCCTACACAATTAAAGTTACGCAAGAAGATTTCTGCCCCAATGAATATCTATGCTATAACGTTTGATTGGACCCAAATCAACGAAGACGCTTTCCTTCAATCTGTAAAAAGATCTGATGTTGTAGTGGAAGCCCAGTTTAATCACTTTGTAAATCTTCGTGAAACGATCCCTAATGATGACCAATTTAATGATCAATGGCAGTATATTAACACGGGGCAAAGCGGTGGTACTGCTGGTGCAGATATTGATATGGAGCTCGCTTGGGATGTGACAACAGGTGGATTAACCACTGATGGTGATACCATTGTTGTGTGTATTATTGATGGTGGTTATCAAATCACGCATGAAGATTTAAGAGATAATGTTTGGTATAACTATGCTGAGATTCCCAATAATGGAATCGATGATGACAACAACGGCTTTATTGATGATTTCAAAGGTTGGAATACAGGTGCAGATAATGATGATATTGATGGTAATGTACCTACTGGTCATGGTACGCCTGTTGCAGGTATCGTAGGTGCAAAAGGTAACAATGAAGTAGGTGTTGCTGGCGTAAACTGGGATGTTAGATTAATGTTGGTATCTGGTGGTTCTGGGGTGGAAAGTGAAGTTTTAGAAGCTTATTCTTACCCTCTTGGCTTCCGTAAAAAATACAATGAAACCAATGGGGAAGAAGGTGCATTCGTAGTTGCTACAAATGCTTCTTGGGGTGTTGATTTTGGTCAGCCTGCTGATGCTCCACTTTGGTGCGCATTTTATGATACACTTGGTGTACACGGCATTCTTAACTGTGGTGCAACGATCAATGGCAATCAAGATATTGATATTATTGGGGATTTACCGACAGCCTGCCCTAGCGACTACTTGATCAGTGTAACAAATATGAATCATAATGACGTAAAAGTTACCTCAGCAGGCTATGGTATTATCAATGTTGATCTAGGTGCCTTTGGAGCAGGAACTTGGACAACGGCTTCAGGTAGCAATTATGGTGGATTTGGAGGAACATCTGGCGCCACACCACACGTTACAGGCACCATTGGCTTACTCTACTCTGCACCATGCAGTAATTTAATTGATTTGGCGAAAGCCAGCCCAGGAGATGCTGCTTTGTTAATAAAGCAATATATATTAGATGGTGTAGACCCAAATGCTAGCTTAGATAGTATTACTGTAACAGGTGGAAGATTGAATATTAATAATAGTATGCAGTTATTAATGGATAATTGCGGCCCTTGTCCTAATCCGAGTGGATTATCCGCAACGGCCGTTATTGATACTGCTGCTAATTTCGTCTGGATGAGTACAGATAGCACGATTAGTGATACCTTGCGTTGGAGAGCGGTAGGAGCAATGGATTGGAATGTTGTAGCCGATGCAACTTCTCCCTATAGCGTTGATTCATTAATAGCCTGCACAGATTATGAATTCCAAGTCATTAGTGAATGTGATACTATTTCTTCCCAATACTCCACAATTAGTCAATTTAAAACAGATGGCTGTTGTATAAACCCCATTGATTTAAGCATTTCAGCAGTTACCGATTCTACAGCTAATATATCTTGGAACAGTATTCTTGCGGCCCTAAGTTATAATGTGCGTATACGTCCAATTGGTACAGTAATGTGGGATACCTTAAATACTACCAACACGGGAATTATATTATCTAACCTAGATTCCTGTGTAAATTATGAAATGCAGATTCAAACCCTTTGTGCAGATAATGAGATTGCCTTTAGCGAAAGCTTATTTTTTACTTCAAAAGGATGTGGTGCTTGTATAGATTTAGAATACTGCATGGCTCCTGATCTTTTAGCCGATGAAGAGTGGATTGATATATTTACCCTAAATGGGGTGGAAAACATCTCGGGAAGTAATGAAAACTATGGGGACTTCACTGGTGAAATAGCCATAGAGTTAGCGACTAACAACACCTTTGATTTTAGTCTAACCCCAGCATACAGCGGCCAAATTTATGATGAGAATATTCGAATTTGGATTGACTTTAACCATGATGGTGAATTCGATACTTCCAGTGAATTGGTTTATTCCATTGATGGCATTAATGAGCAAACGATAGGTTCTTTTTCTATTCCCAATGAAGCATCACTCGGTATTACTCGGTTGAGAGTAAATATGCAATATGGCCCTAATCCTGATCCATGTCAGACACCTCAAGGTGATGCATACGGTGAGACAGAAGATTATTGCGTATTCATTATAGAAGGTGTTGCGCCTTGTGACACGCCAATAAATTTGGATACTACGAGTGTTACTGATGCACTTGCCGAATTCAGTTGGGAAATGACAACAGGTGCAACAGAATATCAACTCCGCTATAAGCAGGCAATTGAAATGGATTGGACAGAACTGAATGTGTCGGGCAATAGCTACACCATCGACAGTTTGGTGGAATGTACAGCTTACGAAACACAGGTCCGTTCTGTTTGTGGGGATAGCTTGAGTGCTTATTCTGAAAGTATGATGTTCACCACAGATTGTTTGACAAGTACAACGAATCTTTTAAATGAGCTCACCCATATTAATATCGCGCCAAATCCGTTCAAAAATCAATTACATGTTCGTTTTAGATGGCATTCTAGACCGAAAGATGTCCAAGTTGAACTGATAAATTATTTGGGGCAAACAATGCAATCAAAGATTTTGAGTGATCAATCTAGTATTCAGGAAGTTACTTTTGATGCATCCTCTCTTCCAAATGGTGTATATATGGTTCGTTTACGAACTTTTGACGGAAAGTTCTATTCCACGAAAGTGGTAAAAACTTTCTAGTTGTTTTTAGATCATAGCTGTATGACAACTGTCTGCACTAAACTTAACCAATAACGATCAACTAGGTATGAATGGGATTTGCCTTCCGGCAAATCTCATTTTTTCATAATATTTTACCCAATTAATAGTCCGAACTTTCTTTTGATTGGTTCATTCAGCTTTTTTCACGCCTCCTTATCTCAGTTGCATGATAAATATAAGCGTCCCTTTCAAGTCCTATTTTTTCACCATTTTCTGTGTCCTCAATAATTCACCTTTCCTTTTTAACTGAATGATATAGAGTCCACTAGGCCATTCTTCTGTTGAAAAGCTCAAAGTAGAAGTAGAAATCGATTGCTGCCAAACAGACTGCCCCTTGATATTAATGATATCTATTTCATAATCAAGGAATAATTCTTCGACTTCAAGATATATGTTCAATTGATTCATGAATGGATTGGGGAAACTACTAATATTTAGTAGTCCATTGATTGGATGGATATTATTTGCTCCGACAATATTTACACAGTAATCTTCTACTTCGCCAAAATCTTGTCCAAAACTACAAGGCCCACCTGGATCAAGAAACTGCATGGCCACTCTCAAACGCGTGCTTCCTGATTCTATATCTTCTGGAACAATAAAGCTAGCTGTTTGTGGTGTATTGAGCGCTTCGCCCGGATCATATATGAGTTCAGACTGAGCAAAGAACCCATCTTTATTAAGATCAATCCAAATTTGAAAATATTCTGCCCAGTTGGTACCGCTATAACCTGGCTCCAAAGCTATAGCAATACTTTGCCCTTTATTGAGCTCGATGGCTTCCATTCCTGTAAAATCGCCATAGCCCCCATTTGGGCCACTAATATTGTCCATCTCTCCGATCACTACCCTCTCAATCCATTCTCCGTCTGCATTCAATGGATCTGGCTCACAATATTCAAAGTCTAGGCAGCCACCACAGCCCAGTGTAGTTACCAGTAAAGTTTCACTAAAATCAGAGAAATCCCCATTCGCACAATTAGAGCGAATCTGAATATCATAGTCTTCGCATGTATTCAAGCCCGACAGGCCTATAAAAGTGGTGAAGGTAGTGAGTGTCGTCCAAGTCATTCCTGCAGAAGGTTTAAAACGAACGCTATAAGAAGATGCAGCAAAGACTTCACTCCAGCCCAATGCAATGACACTTTCTGTTATACCTGTCACGTTGAGTTCTTCTGGCGCATTACAACAACCATCCGTTTCAAACATAAAACTATCTGAAAAAGGGAGGGTATCCTCTTCACAAATTGATTGCAATTGCACCTCATACTCTGTACAAGCCAATAAGTCTGCGAAAGTAAAAGGACTCGTTACCTCTTCAATTGTAGTCCAAGTATTACTTCCCAATACACGCCAACGTAGATTCATTTGAATGACATTATCAAACTGTGTCCATCCGAAGCTAGCAGATACATCTGTTAAATCACTAACTTCTAATCCGAAAGCATCAATACAACTCCCACAATCCTCCATAAGTAGTTCCATACTATTATTGATATTGAGTCGCCCACCGGTAACAGTTATTCCATCTAGGCTTTCATTCGCATCTACTCCATCGAGAATATAATCTCGGACCAATGCAGCAGCCGTTGAAGGATCTGATTTAGCAATTTGAACTAAATCAGGGCAAGGAGAGGCGTACAATAGCGCCATTACCCCTGCTACCTGCGGCGTAGCACCAGAGGTGCCGCCAAAGTTCCCATACGAAGAATTGATATTCGTGGTGTAAACATTCGCACCGAAGGCGCCTAAGTCAATAGAAAAAACACCAAATCCAGCAGCTATTTCCTTTTCATCATTATGATTCATATTCGTTACTGAAATCAAAAAATCTGATGGGCAAGAAGTTGGCAAGTCTCCTTCAAAATCTACATTGGTATTACTATTTGTTGTAGCACCGGCATTGAGGATTCCATACTGACCGAGCGTATCGTACATCGCACACCATAGTGGTGCTTCGCTTGCAGGAGCATTATCGATCCCCCATGAAGAGTTAGTCGCTACCACAAAAGCGCCTTCTTCTCCATCTGTTTCGTTATAGCGTTTTCGATGAACTAAAGCATAAGAATAGGCCTCAATAGCACGTGCTTCTGTGGCAGATAATTCATGATCAACAATCATCAATTTGACATCCCAATTTACACCTGCTACACCAATCAAATTATTTCCTTTGGCTCCAACAATACCAGAAACAGCGGTACCATGATTCCCCCCAGAAACGTCATCGTCATCATCTAATACATTCCAGCCCAAATAATCATCGATAAAACCATTATCATCATCATCAATGCCATTACCAGGAATTTCTGCATGATTCCTCCATAAGTTGTCTACCAAATCAGGGTGATCTAATTGCACCCCATTATCAATAACACATACGACAATCGTATCGCCTTCGGCAGTCAAACCTCCTGTTGTGGTATCCCAAGCAAGATCAGCATCCATATCTGCTCCTATCGTTCCTCCACTTTGTCCGATATTGATATATTGCCATTGATTAGAAAATAACTCATCATTTGGTACAGCTCGATCTTCTAAAAAATGATTGAACTGTGCTTGGATAACTCTGTCATCCCTTCTAATCGCTGACAAAAATGCCTTTTCATCTACTTTCGTAAAATCAAAATGCAGCTGCCAGATATGAACAGGATCAGAGATTTTTTTGACTAAACTTAATTGGGTGTTTTCTCCTTGAAATTTTTGATGGTCTAGTGTCCATGATCTTACATCCATTCCCAAAGGGAATTGTACCAACAAGTCACCTTGTACATGCTGGAGCTGCTGTGCAAAAAGGCTTCCAGCGCCTAAAAAAAGATATAAAATAAAAAATGGAAGACATCGCATACCAAACTTATTTTTTGTTGAATTCTTGGCGTTTAAGACAGAAGTAAAAAATTGAAAGCCAATTTATAACCACTGTATGACACACAATCAAATAGGAATTACCAAATATTGTGTACAAATCTAGTTATTTTAATTATTCCTATTTACCTAATCCATTGCTTATTGAAGCTTTCTCTCACTTCTTTTCGGTAAAAAAAAAGAAGTCTTTAATTTTGTAAAAAAACAAACCACCATATGCGCTATCTGATTAGTTGTTTTTTAATTCTATTTTTCTTCTCTTTCGCCTCTAGTCAAAATGTGCAAGGCCCACAAATTACTTGGGAAACCCCCTACAACACTATTGATGTTCACTTGCACTATTTACAAACTGACTCTTATGCACCTTCTTTATCTGCACAAACACTTTACCGTATAGCAGATAGTACAGAAGCTAAAAAATTAGCTATCCAGCTGAAGCAAATATTGGATGGAAAAGGGTTGTATGTTAAAATGAGTAAGATCCCCCAAGATGCTAATTTCAGTGAGGACACTATTTCAGGTCGTAATATCTATACGCTGTTCCCAAATGAGCTGCCTTCCGTTTATGTTGAAAAAATAGATGGACGTTGGTACTATTCCTTAGAAACCATCGAGCAAATTCCAAGACTTCATAATGAAGTCTATCCTTTTGGAGTAGACCTATTATTGGAGTTACTACCTAGAGTTGGTCAAAATAAAATATTAGGATTAGCCTTGTGGCAATATTTAGGCTTGCTTATATTAATGCTGATCGGCTTATTATTTCATGTGATATTTAGCACTATTTTTTCTCCTATCGTAAAAAGAGTATCTAGCTCAAAGTTATATCCGAGTTTGGTCGAACCTGCATTGATTAAAAAAATAACTCAGTTATGTAGTGTATTCTTAATTATTCGGCTAATTGGAATATTACTCCCTCCTTTACAATTGCCTATTCAGGCTGCTACATTTGCATTTGCTGTTATCAAAATTACTACAACTATATTAGTTATTTTAATCCTATTGAGAGTCATTGAGGTCATTATGCTTTATGCTAATAAATATACCAAGGCAACAGACAGCAAATTGGATGAACAATTAATGCCTATCATCCAAAGAAGTATGCAGGGGATAGTTATAATAGGGGGTATTATTCAGTCATTACGTATCTTTGAAGTAGATGTGACGGCGCTTATTGCGGGTCTCTCGATCGGTGGTTTGGCGTTAGCTTTAGCTGCTCAGGATACGGTGAAAAACCTTTTTGGTTCTTTAACTATTTTCCTAGACAGACCATTCCAAATTGGCGATTGGATCAATTTTTCTGGTATTAATGGAACTGTTGAAGAGGTTGGATTTCGCTCTACTCGCGTTCGCACATTTGAAGGGTCATTAGTTTATGTGCCTAATGGCAAATTAGCAGATATGATTGTCAATAATTATGGCTTACGAGTTTATAGAAGGTTTCGTACGACACTCAATATCACTTACAATACGCCTACCCAAAAAATCACCCCATTTATTGATGGACTAAAGGAGATCATTTATCAACATCCTGCTACATTAAATGATCGCTCACAAGTGGCATTGAGTGGATTAAATGCCTCTTCGATTGATATTATCTTCCACACCTTTCTGGATGTTCCTGGATGGCCAGAAGAATTACAAGCGAAACAAGAAGCTCTTATCGCTATCCTGGATTTAGCGCAGCTTTTAGGTGTTAGTTTCGCATTTCCTTCGACTAGTATTTATGTTGAAAACATGCCAACAGAAGGAGATATTCAACCAAAGGACCAAATAGAAAATCTGGAAGAAAGTATGAAAAAATTTTTAAGTGATTACAAGAAAAAAGTAGATCCTAAAGGATAAACTTCTACTACTTCTTTTCTAAAATATCTGCGCCCAAGAATTTATTTTCTTTATGTGTGTACCACTTTCTAGTCTTTGGCAAACGAAGACCATAAAGACTTTCTTCACCTTCCAAGGTGATATATTCTCCATCATTTTTACTCTCATCATGATAAAAACGGTAACCAATCAAAGCATAGGTTTCAGGGTGGAAATAAAAATACCAGATATCCTTCCCTACAGCTTCCTCATAAGTTACCCTTAGCGCTAAGCTTTTTTGACCATCAAAGGCGGTTGCAGTAACTTTAGGGTCAATGATCGTACCAGAATCTTTTAGCTTCATAGGTAAGCCCCACAAATAAGTATAATAGTTTCGAAGCATTCCAGTTCGCTCGCAATTTAGTCTATATTTTTTTAAATCCTCTTCCGACACCTCGCTGTTCCCATCTAATTGAAAGCGACACTCTTCATTTTCTATTTTTGAAAACAACTGATGTCCATTTCGCATCTGATCAATGCTAAACGTACGATTATTTAAATCAATCTGGATAGTTGTTATTCGATCAGCACTTCCTGGTCGCGTTTCTCTTAGTAAGAACTCATGAACCTCAGTTCCCCAAATTCCCTTGGGATCGTGATACTGCATGCTTTTTTCTAATAAGTCGATAGCTGAAATAGATTGCGCGAAAGCGGCAAAAGAAAAAAGAGAAACGAATAAAAGTATACCTATATATTTCATAATCGAAGCGTGATATAAATAGAAAAAAGAAACCCCATGAAGCAGGCTTCAGGGGTTCATGATTTTCCCAAAATTATTTTACGAAAATTTTATTCTCTACGAACATACAAATATCGAGCATGAAGTTGAAATCAAATTCACTTCACGTCTAGCCATTCATTGAAGTCAAGAATTCTTCGTTACTAGAAGTATGTAACATATTCTTACGCAAGAATTCCATCGCCTCGTCTGGCTTCATATCTGCAAGGTGGTTTCTTAGTATAAACATACGTTGTAAAGTATCTTTGTCTAACAAGATATCATCACGACGCGTACTTGATCTTGTGAGATCGATAGCAGGGTAAAGACGCTTGTTCGCTAATGAGCGATCCAACTGAAGTTCCATATTACCTGTACCTTTGAACTCTTCGAAGATTACACCATCCATCTTAGAACCAGTATCGATTAAGGCTGTTGCCAAAATGGTTAGAGAACCTCCATCTTCGATATTACGAGCAGCACCAAAGAACTTCTTCGGTTTGTGCAAAGCATTTGCTTCCACACCACCCGACAGCACCTTACCACTGGCAGGAGCAACCGTATTGTACGCACGAGCAAGACGTGTAATAGAATCCAATAGGATAACTACGTCATGACCACACTCTACTAATCGTTTTGCTTTTTCTAGTACTACGCCAGCCACTCTTACGTGGTTCTCAGCTGGTTCGTCAAATGTAGAAGCAATTACTTCTGCATTTACAGAACGTTTCATATCTGTTACCTCTTCTGGTCGCTCATCGATCAATAACACGATAAGGTAACATTCTGGGTGGTTTTTAGCGATAGCGTTGGCAACGTCTTTAAGCAAGAAAGTTTTACCTGTTTTTGGCTGGGCAACAATCAAACCACGCTGACCTTTACCAATTGGCGAGAATAGGTCAATCATACGATTACCAAAATCTCTTCCTGTTGGAGAAGAAGTTAGGCGGAATTTTTCTTCTGGGAATAATGGTGTTAAGTAGTCGAAAGGAACTCTATCACGAATATCCTGAGGACTTAGGCCATTAATTAAAGAAACCCTTAGAAGAGCGAAGTATTTTTCACCTTCTTTTGGTGGACGGATCGCACCACGTACGGTATCTCCTGTACGCAAGCCAAATAATTTGATCTGAGAAGGAGAAACATATATATCATCAGGAGATGTCAAATAGTTATAGTCAGCAGACCTCAAGAAACCATAGCCATCAGGCATCATTTCCAATATACCTTCTCCTTCGATGATACCATCTAATTCGATATCGAATTTATGTTCTGGAGCTACTTCTTTTTCTTCTTGAGGTGGACGGTCATCTGAGCGATCCCTTCTTCTTCTATCTGCGCGATCACGACCTCCTCTGTCTCTATCGCTTCGTTCTCTTGGTTTTTCACGTTCGTTAGGCGTTTCTTCCTTATGATCATCCTCCGCCTCATCTTTGTCTGGGCGACGTCGAGCTTTTTTACGGATAGGAGGTTTTTCTTCTTCTTCTGAAGTTTCTTCCTTTTGTTCGGAACTATCTTCTTCTTCTTTTTTGTTGTTATTTTGATCGCCGTTGTCACGCTTGTCCTCTTCTCTGAGACGGGCTTTTCGTGCTCTACGTGGTTTCTTTGCAGGTTCCTCTGACTCAGAAGAGTTCTCCTCGGATTCTCCAGTAGCACCAACGACGGCCTGATGATCCAAAATTCGGTGGATCAGTTCTTGCTTATTCAAGCGCTTATAACCTGTTAGACCGATTTGCTCCGCAAGTTCACGTAACTCAGGTACAAGCATGTCGTTTAACTGCAATATATCCAGCATAATTTGAGAAATGTGTTTAAAAATGTTGAATGCCTATAGAAAGTAGTAATTCAATGATTAGTGAAAAAAGTAGATGAATTTTACAAGGAAAAGCAAAGCGAGGAATTACTGAATATTGTAATATCTTAGCTTTTTAGTCAAAAGTCGAACTTAATTTCTGTCACAAAATTTCCTTAATAAAAATTAAAAAAGCAATGTTTGTGGAAGAAAGTTAGTAGGAAATGAACACAACACCTATTTACCAGACTTAATAAAGATGCTCCTAATTATTATGGTGTGCCTTTACGTTGTCGAAGCAAAAATACATTTAATTTCTTAAATTCAAATAGTATCTTTGCAAAAATTCTAACCAAAAATAACGAACAAAGTTTGTTCGGGTCAAGTATTTCCCCAATTTTTTTAAAAATAATAACATTTTATGCTCGAAGTTAGCTTTATCCGCAACAACAAAAATAAAGTTTTGGAAGCCCTAGAAAAGCGGAGGCTTGGTAAAGAAGAACTAGCTGTGATCGATCAAGTGATTGCCTTAGATGATCAGCGTAAACAAGTGCAAACGCAACTAGATGAAATGCTTGCAGAAAGAAATAAGTTATCCAAAGAGATTGGACAGTTATTTAAGTCTGGTAAAGCACAAGAAGCTAATACAATGAAAGCAAAGGTCGCTGAATTGAAAGATAAAAGTGCAGGCCTAGAAGAAGAATTCAAATCTATAAAAACACAACTTACAGCCTCTTTGTACACCATTCCCAATGTACCACATTCATCTGTTCCTGCAGGAAGTACTGATGAGGATAACGAAATTGCTCAAGATTGGGATCAGCCACTTCCAGAATTAGACCATGATGCACTTCCTCACTGGGAATTGGCTAAAAAGTATAACTTATTTAACTTAGAGTTAGGTACAAAAATCACTGGTTCTGGTTTTCCCCTTTACAGAGGATCTGGAGCAAAACTTCAGCGTGCATTAATCAACTTCTTTTTAGATGAAGCGCATAAAGCTGGTTATGAAGAGATTATTCCGCCGCTTTTAGTAAATGAAGATACTGCTAGAGCCACTGGGCAGCTACCCGATAAAGAAGGGCAGATGTATCATGCAGAAAAGGATGACTTATACCTTATCCCTACTGCTGAGGTACCAGTGACTAATATATATAGAGACCTTATTATTTCAAAAGACGATTTTCCAATCAAACTTACAGCTTACACGCCTTGTTTCAGAAGAGAAGCAGGTTCTTATGGTGCCCATGTTCGCGGCTTGAACCGAGTTCATCAATTTGATAAGGTGGAAATCGTCCAACTTCAGCACCCAGATCATTCTTATGATACATTGAATGAAATGGTAAAACATGTGGAAGCAATATTGCAGAAACTAGAATTACCTTACCGTATACTTCGTCTTTGTGGTGGCGATTTAGGATTTACTTCTGCCTTAACTTTTGATTTCGAAGTATATTCTGCTGCGCAAAAGCGTTGGCTAGAGGTAAGCTCTGTTTCTAACTTTGAAACCTTCCAAAGTAACCGTATGAAGCTACGCTTCAAAGACGGGAAATCAACTCGTTTAGCACATACGCTAAATGGTAGTGCTTTAGCATTAGCAAGAATTGTGGCTGCTTTGTTAGAAAATAATCAAACATCGGAAGGAATCAAAATCCCAGCTGCTCTTCAAGATTACACGCGATTTGACATGATAAAATAGGTAGTTGCAAATCTTATTGTTAAAACTATATTTATTGTAGAAACTTGACAATAGTTAAATTTAACAACTATGATGGGATATGATTTAGGATATATGGCGATCATCGGTTTGACTTCTATTGTCGGGATGATCATTAGTGGTCGGTTAAAGAGCAAGTTTAATTACTATACTCAAATGCGACTGCGCAATGGCAGAAGTGGGGCGGAAATAGCCCATGATATGCTGAAGCATTATGGAATCCACGATGTTGAAATTGTAGAGGGAAGAGGCTTTTTATCCGATCATTACAATCCGCAGGTTAAGCGCATTAGCCTAAGTCCAGAAGTTTATCATGGAAGACATGTGTCGGCAGCTGCTGTTGCAGCACATGAGTGTGGCCATGCCGTACAACATGCGACCGCATATAACTTTTTGAAAATGCGATCGGCGATCGTGCCCATTGTTCAGTTGTCTGCCATGGCCCAACAATATTTATTAATATTTGCGTTTGCTGCCCTGAATACCATGCCGCAAATTATGCTAATTACAATTGTTGCATTTGGTGTCACAGCATTATTTAGTTTCATCACATTACCTGTCGAATTTGACGCTAGTAATAGAGCCTTGGCTTGGTTGGAAGAAACCAACACGCTTAGTAATCAGGAATATGCAGCTGCTAAGGATGCCCTTTGGTGGGCAGCTATGACTTATGTTGCCGCTGCACTTTCAGCACTGGTCATGCTCCTTTATTTAATCATGCGTTATCGCGGAGCAAATAACAGATAGTACGCAGATGGAAGGAAATAGTATGATCCATTATTCCTTTTAATAAAATTTTAAGAACTTCATGTTTTTAAATGAAATACGTATTTAAAATAACTTGATCATGGATGAGATTAATGACATTTTTGAATTAGCAGAAGATTCAATGAATTCTTCGCTAGAACACTTAAAAAAAGAATTGGGAAAGATAAGTACAGGAAAAGCTAATCCTGCTACTTTTAGCGGATTGATGGTAGCTTATTATGGTACGCCAACACCAATGAACCAAGTAGCAAATATTAGTATTTCTGACGCTAGAACGATCGTAATCCAGCCATGGGAAAAAAGTATGCTTGGTCCTATTGAAAAATCAATTTTTGAGGCCAATCTAGGTTTCACCCCCATGAATGACGGAGAAATTGTAAGGATCAGTATTCCTCCTTTGACAGAAGAACGTCGTAAAGAACTGGCAAAACGAGCAAAAGCAGCAGGTGAAGATGCAAAGGTCAGTACTCGAAACACGAGAAGAGATGCCATTTCTGAAATCAAAAAAGCAGTTAAAAATGGCTTAGCTGAAGATATGGGTAAACAAAAAGAGGATGAAATGGATTCCATGACGAAGTCTTACGCTGGCAAGATCGATGAGATGATCAAAGCGAAAGAGAAAGATATTATGACGGTATAATCTGTACTTTTTATTTCTAAGAAGTAGATGAATTGATGATTCATCTACTTCTTTTACTAAAATTTATCTTTTTAGAAGAGAATTAATTGGCTAAATTCAAAAATACTGCTACCTTTGTCCCACTTTTTTAAGCGGGAACAAAAGCCCGTTTGGGCAATTTAAAGTTAGAAAGATGAAACGAGCCTAATCTTTCTTAATTATAAATAACCCACAAAGTTAAATTAAGGAATATTTAGGCGAGAGCGCAGCGGTTCCATTTGTGCGGAAATTTTTCTGCATATTCAACTGTTGCAGAAAAATTTTAAACACATGAAAAGGACATATCAACCATCAAGAAGAAAGCGTACAAACAAACATGGATTCCGTACTCGTATGGCAACCAAAAATGGCCGTAAGGTATTATCACGTCGTCGTGCAAAAGGTCGTGCGAAATTGACCGTTTCTGACGAGAAGAATATGCGCGTTAAGTAAGGATGATTTAGTCACTTATTATAGGGCGTTGTTATTATATGTAGATAAATACAAATTGCTTTTGTATTTCCTACCAATAATTAAGCGGTCAAGGTTCAAAATAGCAATCCTTGACCGCTTAGTTATTTATGTTCTGTAAAGAGTATCACTGGATATTATCGCCTCTCAGTATCCTAAACCTTTTTCTAGCATCTACTGCTAAGGTACTTCCAGAGTAATCTATAAATAATTTTTCGTAAAGTATTTTCGCCTTTTCCAAATCATTAAAGTGTAGCTCACACAAATTTGCTAGTTCGTAAATAGCATTATCTGCTCTAATTTCTTCTGGATGCTTATCTATGATTTGCTGCAATAAATCTGCAGTTGTCTGATATTCTCTTTTTTTGTAATAAATTTTTGATTTTAAGTAAAGTACATCATCATCCAAGCTGTGTTCAGGAAATGTAGCTACCAAGGTATCTAATTTGGCAAAAGCCCCTGAAAAGCGATTTTGAAAAACTAATAGTTCTGCTTCGGCATACAATTCCATTGCTGCTACTGTAGTATCCAACCCTAGGTTATCCATGATGAAAATGGATAAATCTAGTGCATCATTAGCAATTAACTTAGAAGTGGATGCTTTTAAAATATCGCATTGCGCTTGTGCCCACTGAAAATCTGCATTGTAATATGACAAACGTGCGTTTCTAAGGCGAGCTTCATGCCCCAATAGGTCATCTTTGTAGGCTTTATCTACTTGAGAATACAATAGAGTAGCTTCCCATATATCCCCTTTCATCAGATAAAAATCTGCAAGGTTCAATTTCCCCTCTGCCTGAATAAAAGGATCAACATTTGGAAAGGCAATCATCTCATCTAATAAGCGAATAGCTTTATCTAGATCATTTAAGTAAAATGCCTCTAGGTTGGCCAATTCATAAATAATTTCAGCAGTTAGTTTGGAGCGTCCAAACTCGTTTAAGAAAGCCTCGTATTGTGCTTCTAAGATTTGTAAATCTTCTTCTGTATAATCAAATCCTTCTACCAATTTATTTCTACGACATCTTAGCGCTTCTCTTTTTGCATCGATATAAAAGGTAGAAATATTACCCTTTTTCTCTACAATATATTCGTAGGCTTTAATTGCGGCATCATAATCCCCGTCATTTGCGGCAATTTCGGCTATTCGGTAAACGCGGCCACCGTTCTCTTGGAGCTTGCGATCAAGTGCTCTTACTTGCCTAAAAGCACCATTATAATCTTTTCTTTGGATGAAGACCCAAGTTAACAGCTCCGGGAAATGAAGTGCATCTTCATTTCCTTGTACACGCTCATAAAGCTGAACTTGCAACTCTTTATAGTCTTCTTTTGGAAGATATCTTTGAAAGATGGTTTTTAAGTTTCCGATGCGTGCTGGATTGGCATCCAAACTGCTCAGATAGTACTTGATCATAGGCTTTGAGTCACCTTTTCGACGATACAGATCCCCCAAACTATAAGCAAATACAGCTTCATCCCCTAATGCTTTTATACCAGTCTCATAAGTTTCGATTGCCAAATCATATTTCGTTTGGCGAATAAAAGCGTTGGCGAGTCTAGTAATTTGATATTGATTAGGAGGAAGGTTTTCTATTGCTTTTCGGTATGCTTGCTTAGCTTCTTCGTCACGAAATTGGCTTTCTAACAATTTCCCGTAAGTAACAAACAACTTACTATTCTTTGGCTGCTTGTCGATTTCTCTTTTGATGGCTAATTCACAACGATCATAATTTTCGAGAAAGATCAAACAGTCGACAAACCGATCAAAATAATAATCATTAGATCGATTTTTTTCATATAGTTTTTCATATAGAATAGCCGCTTTTTCGTATTCACCATCGCTGTAGTATTGTTGAGCCAATCTGGCATTCTGTCCCAATAATTGAACGCTAAAAAGAATCCCCACGGCAAGAAAAAATACCCTCATTGTATCAGACTTTTTAATTTAGAACAAGCAATTGCTCATTCAGTTGAGAGAGTTTACAACTCCAACTATAAATATATTGGGGATTAGCACGTCATCAAAATGGTGGAAGGTTAAAGTTTTCAAAAAAAAATGGCTAATCCTTCTAGAGGATTAGCCATTTTGCTAAATGAGTAAAGTATCTTACTCAAGGCGGAACTTAACAGGAAGGTTAAATTGTACCTTCACTGGACGGCCACGCTGCTTACCAGGTGTCCAATTCAGCCCTTTAGAGTTCATCAACTCTACTACGCGTAGTGCTTCTTGGCCACATTGTGCCCCGATATCACGAACAACTTTCGCGTTATCGATACTACCGTCCGAATCAACTACGAACTGAATCACAACGGTACCTTCTACACCATTTTCACGAGCGATTGCAGGATACTTGATGTTTTTGTAAATAAACTGAAGTAGCTTTTTCTGCGCACACTGATCTTTTTCTGCCTTGCTCGGCAGGTCTTCACAACCTGGGAAACGAGGCATTTGTTCTACCACCTTAAAAATTTCCTCCACCTTTGGCTTTGGTGGTGGAAAGACGCACTGTGCTTTTGGTGGTGGAATGACACAGCTTGGCTTTGGTGGTGGTGGCCAGACCAATTTTGGCTTTGGTGGTGGCAATACTAACTTTGGCTGTGGTGGTACCTGGACGAAGTTTGCTGGTATCTTGACCAACTTTGCTGGTGCCTTGACCGACTTTGCCGGTGCC
>JAKVCU010000084.1 GCA_022448955.1 Saprospiraceae bacterium | reverse complement strand
ATCGTAACCTTTGGCCTTATCTAACCTAATTATTGACAAAATCGCCTCAAAGAACAAATTTCCAAACAAGTTCTTAATCTCCAGCACAACTTTCTCTTAAAGCTTGAAATTCTTCCTGACTATTAATGGTCTGAATAGTACCGTCTTTTAATTCCACATTGAAAGGGAAGGTCAAACTTGGACGCTCTTCTACATCTGGATTAGCTTGTTTCCATACTCTAATGGTCATTTTTAATTCTTGTCGATCCGCTACTTCAACGGAAGTATCATCGGGAAAACTGATCGTTACTGGAAAAACAATACTAAAGCATTTATTACAACGATGACGGTGACCGCGTCTTCTCCCACGATCAAAGTAATTTCTGGGGCAATCTTCTCGCAATTCTCTTAATTCTTCTGTATCTGCCACTGAAATCACTTCCCCCTCTTCAGAAATTACTTCTATTGGAAAAGCCAATGTGGGACGTTCTGTTGCTTCAGGGTTTTCCTCTTTCCATGCTCGGATAGCGGTTTTTGCTTCACTATAATCGTTCACTTCTGCTATAGATCCATCTTCAAATACGATGCTTACAGGGAATACCAATTCATAGCAGCCATCTTGCCCTATATTACCTCGATCTTGTACTTCATATAATGTTTCATCTACAAAGTTGAAGATATCGTCTTCTGTTTGATCATTAAATTTATCGCATGATACAAAAGACAGTACCGCAGCAATAGCGAATAAGCATGAGAATCTTAACCTATTTTTCATCATAATCATTTAGTTTGGCGCATAAAAACTATTGTCTTTCATGCAGAATAAAGGAAATTTTATTTTTTGACAAAGCATAGCCATTGCATGCCTATGGCATCGCTTTGCCCTTTTTAAGCTTTTTAATAATAAAAGCTGTAGTGAGTTGTAGCTTAGCTAGCTGAATTGCCAATTCCATTCTTGACCGATCATCCAACGAGCTTCACGATTTTAGTATTATTTTGATGATTTTATGGACATCAAAAATGATGCAGCACCAGAGAGATCGTAATTTGACCACTGTCAAATAAATGATCTGTTTACTTATAAGGTGTAAAAAAATAAGCAGGGTTGCCTGAGCACAAAAAGAATTTAAACTATTTTGTAATTCTTGAAAATAAAAAACCTACAACTAACTGAAAACCAAACATTAATATCTTTTTCGTCTCCATGTGAAAATTAGGAAATTAGCCTTTGTGTATTTAATCCCCATATATTTCCCTTTGATAAAATTATACCTATTAACCCTAACACTATTATATCATTTCAAAGAGCTAAAATTTAAGTTAATGAAAAAGGGGAAGTTTGATATTTGACTAATAAGCCCAAAAGAATATAAAGTAGCTATTATTCTTAAAGATGAGCGAATAGGTCCTTTATTAGAGAGGAAGATAGAATGCTTCCACCTGTAAATACTTACTTAAAATCGCGAAAAAATCCACGTTGTATATATTGAACCTCTGCTTTTTCCGCATTGAAAGCTTCTCTTAAGTATTCAATTCCTTTTTCCGGTTCAATGCTATCACCACAAGTAAATAGATCAATCGCTGCATAAGAATGCTCTGGCCAAGTATGAATGGTAAGATGGCTCTCTTGAATCACTACGACACCACTTACGCCATAAGGAGAAAATTGATGGAAATTGGATTGTACAATAGTCGCACCTGTTCGTCTAGCAGCCTCTTCCATATGAGATTGGATGAAGGCTGTTTGTTCTAAGCAGACTGCATCACAGGCATATAGTTCTATCAGCCAATGATGGCCTAATGCTTTGTGGTCAGGTTTTCCTGGTGGCGAAACGGTTTTCTGTTTTGGCTTTTCAGTTATATTCACAATTCAAAAGTTAAAATTTGGGCATCATACTTTTCCAAAATAATGATTTTTATAAAATCTTGATCCTTCTTGTTGCTCAAATCAACTTAATTTACGACCAAACCACTATTTGTGTCGAGCTTCTAAAACATTGATAACGTCTTGAAGTGAATAACCTTTCGCTGTAAGTAGCACGATATAATGATACATCAAATCGGCTGCTTCATTTAGAAATAGCTCTTCATTGTCGTCTTTTGCTTCGATGACTAGCTCTACCGCTTCTTCACCTACTTTCTGAGCAACTTTATTGATCCCCTTTTTAAAAAGTTTTGAGGTATAGGAAGAATCACTTGGGTTTTCCTTACGATCCTTGATTACTTGTTCTAGCTTTTGTAAAAATTCCATACTTATAATATGTTTCTTTGGTTAAAAAGTTCCTTGATCAGTGCTTAGATCATTTTATTGTGCCAATTTTCCAGACTTACGGCTGATATCTCGAAAAAAGCAGCTATTTGCTCCTGTATGACAGGTAGGCCCAACTGGTATGACTTGAATCAGAATGCTATCTCGGTCACAATCTACTTTTATGTCTTTCCAATAAAGGAAATTCCCGGAGCTTTCTCCTTTGGTCCACAGACGTTGTTTACTTCTGCTATAGAAAGTTACTTTATCCTCGGACAGTGTTTTTTCTAATGCCTCTTGATTCATAAAGCCTAACATGAGTACTTCCTTGCTTTCAACATGTTGAATAACAACAGGCACTAATCCTTCTATTTTAGAGAAGTCTAATCCTTCTATTTTTTCTATTTCCATATCTTTTTTGTGATCGTTAAGTATTACATTTATACGGAACGGAACTATTTACGACTTAAAGTACGTTGTCTAATCATATTCTATAAGCACTTAAAATCAATTCAAATGGATTTCAACCAACCTTTAGACCATGCTACACAAGATGGTCTACAATTCAACGGCCCATCACTAGATTTTTTAAAAGAGACTGCTAAGTGGGCTCAGTTTCTATCTATCCTAGGTTTCGTCGGCATAGGTTTTATGGTTTTATTAGCACTATTTATTGGTACACTCTTGAGCTTTTTACCAGGAGGTGAAATGATGCCTTTCCCCCCAGCTCTTTTCTCTGTCATCTATTTATTATTTGCGCTCTTTTATTTCTTCCCAATTTTATATTTATATCGCTTTGCATCATCTATGCTAAAAGCCATAAGATTAGAAAGTCAAACAGATTTACAATATTCTTTTAGTCAACTAAAAGCACACTATCGCTTTTTCGGCATCCTTACCGCAGTTATCCTAGGTATTAATGTACTGTTCTTCCTATTTGCCCTATTATTAGGTGGCACAGCAGCTATGATGAACTAATTTTTGACTTTGTGACTTTGAAGTTTTAAAATCTCACAGTCACAAAATCTCTCTCTCACTCTCAACGTCTCACACTAACCCCCTTTTCCGACAAATACTTTTTCAAATCCATGATTTCCATTTCACGGAAGTGAAAGATGCTTGCCGCCAGACCTGCATCTGCCTTACCCTCTGTGAATGTTTCATAAAAATGCTCCATCGTACCTGCCCCACCTGAAGCAATAATAGGAATCGAAAGCTCAGTAGATATCTTTGCTAAGGGATCATTAGCAAAGCCAGCTTTGGTACCATCATGATCCATTGAGGTAAATAAAATTTCTCCAGCGCCTCGTTCTTGACATTCTTTTACCCAATCGAATAATCGGACCTCTGTTTTTACACGACCACCACTTAGAAAAACCATCCACTCCCCATCTATTAGTTTAGCATCTACTGCTACGACCACAAATTGGCTTCCAAAGGCTTTCGCCAAATCGCCAATTAAATCAGGATTGCGGACAGCAGCAGAATTGATAGAAATCTTATCTGCTCCTGATTGTAAAAGGACATCTACATCTTCTACTGAACGAATCCCTCCACCAATTGTAAAAGGGATGTTGAGATTCTTCGCTATATTTTTAGCTAAAGAAGCTAAAGTTTTGCGCTTTTCATGAGTTGCCGTAATATCCAGAAACACCAGTTCATCTGCACCTTTCTCACTGTATAACTTCCCTAATTCTACCGGATCTCCAGCATCACGAAGGTTAACAAAGTTTACCCCTTTCACTGTACGTCCGTCTTTAATATCCAAACAAGGAATAATTCTTTTGGCTAACATTTATTGAAAGTTTTGGAGTTCTGAAAGCGTAATTTTTCCTTCGTAGATAGCCTTACCAATGATTGCACCATAACAGCCCATTTTTTTAAGTGCCTGCAAGTCCTCGATGCTTGAAACACCACCACTTGCAATCAATTTCAGATAAGGTAGCTCTGTTAAAATCTGTTGATATAGTGATTGTGCACTGCCCTGTAGCATTCCATCCTTTGAAATTTCTGTGCAAATCACATATTGAATGCCTTTGGCAGAATAATCATTTAGGAATGGTAATAATTCAAGTGTGCTTTCTTCTTGCCAACCACTTACTGCAATATGGCCATTTTTAGTATCGGCCCCAAGAATGATTTTTTCTGTTCCATATTCCTTTAGCCAATTCAGAAAAGTATCTGGATTTTTGACGGCAATAGTACCTCCTGTGATTTGTTGAGCACCTGATTCAAAGGCGATTTTTACATCTTCATCAGACTTTAGACCCCCTCCAAAATCGATTTTCAAATTGGTTTGCGTGGCAATCTTCTCTAAAACAGGGTAGTTGATGATTCTACTAGCCTTTGCACCATCCAAATCCACCAAATGAAGCCGCTCTATACCGGCATCTTCAAAAGATTTAGCGACAGCTAAAGGATCTTCATTGTAAACTTTTTTCTGAGCATAATCCCCTTGCGTCAAACGCACACACTTCCCATCAATAATATCAATAGCTGGAATGATATACATATCTATAGTTTCAAGAAATTCTTTAAAATGGCTTCTCCAATACACCCTGATTTTTCTGGGTGAAATTGGGTTGCATAAAAATTATCCTTCTGCAATGCTGCACTGAAAGGCAATACATAATCGCATAGAGCTGTCGTAAAATCGCCTTTCTCCACATAGTAGCTATGCACGAAATAGGTGTACTTTTTTTCTAGACTTTCGTCAAATAAAGCGCCTTGCAGATGATAAACCTGGTTCCATCCCATGTGAGGCACTTTTTCACCATTCGCAGGTTGAAATCGCAACACTTTTTGTGGAATAATCCCCAAACAGTCGGTATCATTTTCTTCAGAATACTCACATAAAAGCTGCATACCTAAGCAAATCCCCAAAACAGGTTGCTTTAATGCAGGGATGACTTTATCCAATCCTCGTTCTTTGATGAAATTCATCGTGGTATTGGCTTCTCCAACACCTGGAAAGATGACCTTATCCGCCTGCTGGATTTGTTCATGATCAGCCGTCAAAGTGGCTTGAATACCCAATCGTTCCATCGTAAAGAGTACAGATTGAACATTACCAGCATTGTAATCGATTATCGCTACATTCATATCCAAGTAATTTTATAACAAGCCTTTAGTGGATGGCAATTGCATATTGTTGACCTCTCTTTTTTTGGCCATTTTTATTGCTTTCGCAAATGCTTTGAAAATAGCTTCAATTTTGTGATGTTCGTTATCTCCTTCTGCTCTGATATTTAGGTTGCATCTAGATGCATCGCTGAATGATTTAAAGAAATGGAAGAACATTTCGGTTGGCATTTCTCCAATTTTTTCGCGTTTGAAGTCAGCCTCCCAAACGCACCATGGCCGACCTCCAAAATCAATAGCTACTTGCGCCAAACAATCATCCATAGGCAAACAGAAACCATAACGCTCAATACCTAATTTGTCTCCTAATGCTTTTTGGAAAGTTTCGCCTAATGCAAGGGCTGTATCTTCAATAGTATGGTGTTCGTCAATATGCAAATCACCTTTTACTTTAACCGTCAAATCACATCCTGAATGCCTTGCGACTTGATCTAACATGTGATCGAAGAAACCTAATCCTGTTTCATTATTGGATTGACCAGTACCATCCAAATTAAGTTGAATAAGGATGTCCGTTTCCTTCGTTGTTCTTTGTACCTCAGCAGTCCGATCTGCTAATTTTAGAAATTCATAAATCGCTTCCCAGTCTAGCGTGCTTAATGCCAGTGTGTCATTCAATTTTGCTTGCTCTCCACTTAGCTCTTCTGCTCCTAATTCAGGATCGGTATTTAACCAAATTCCTTTGGCACCAAGATTTTTTGCCAAAGCAATATCCGTCAATCGATCTCCGACCACAAAGGAATTGGCTAAGTCAAAATCACCTTCAATATATTCCGTCAACAAACCAGTATTTGGTTTGCGAGTAGGTGCGTTATCTTTTGCAAAGGTGCGATCAATAAATACCTCTCGGAAAGTGATGCCTTCGTTTTCAAAAGTTTGCATCATGTGATTATGAACAGGCCAGAAAGTATCTTCTGGAAAAGTCTCTGTACCTAATCCATCTTGATTGGTAATCATCACTAATTCAAAATCAAGTTCTCGAACGATTCGGCTGAGGTATTGAAAGACTCTTGGATAATATTCTAGTTTCTCAAAAGCATCAATTTGGTAATCTGCTGGTTCTTTGATCAGCGTACCATCTCTATCAAGGAATAATACTTTTTGCATCAGAATTAATTTAAAACAGTTGAAGGATAAGCGGCCAATTGATTCATCAAACGTTGGTCTTCTTCTGGTTTACCAACAGTAATCCGTAAACAACCATCACAAAGCAAGACCTTGGAACGATTGCGCACGATGATTTTTTGCTGCACCAGATATTGATACAAATCATCTGGATCATCCACTCTGATCAACAAGAAATTAGCATCTGTTGGATAAATGTATTGCACAAAATCCAGTTTGGACAATTCTGTTTGCAAGCAGTTTCTTTGTTCCAAAATAGCAGCGAGCCATGCCTCGTACTGAGGTGCATTATTCAATGCTTCTAGAGCTGCATTTTGCGTAAGCTGATTGATATTGTAAGGTGGTTTGACCTTATTAAAGAGGTCAATAATTTCCTTAGAAGCAAAAGCCATTCCTAAGCGAATACCCGCCAAGCCCCATGCTTTAGAGAATGTTTGTAGTACTACTAGATTAGGAAACTCTTCCAAGAGCTGGGTGCAGCTGAGTCGCTCTGTAAAATCAATGTAGGCTTCATCAACTACTACTATGCCTTCAAATTCTGACATGATGGTTTTCATTGCATCTAAGTCAAAATTATTCCCAGTAGGATTATTTGGACTACATAGGAAAAGTACTTTTGCATTTGGATGTTTTACCGAAAGGATCGCATCTACGTCTGGCTGAAAATTTTGCGTAAGCGGAATCTCCTTTACCGATACGTTGCAAATATCAGCACTTACTCGATACATACCATATGTCGGCGGTAAAGTGACGATATGATCAATACCAGGCTCACAGAAAATACGAAGTAATAAATCAATTGCTTCGTCACTTCCATTCCCTAAAAAGATATGCTCTTTAGGTACCTGCTTGATTGCTGCAATTTTTTCTTTCAATTTCCATTGTAGTGGGTCTGGATAGCGATTGAGCCCTGTTTCAAAAGGGTTTTCATTGGCATCCAAGAATACCTCGGCACTACCCTTAAATTCAGAACGTGCGGAGGAATAGGGTTGGAGCGACCAAATATTTGGCCTTACTAATGCTTCTAAATTCATGACTATGACAGGTTTTTCAAGCGGATACTAACGGCTTCTTTGTGGGCTTGTAATTCTTCGGCAGCAGCCATTTTTTCAACCGTTGGTCCTAGGTTTTGTAAGCCTTCAGCACTCAATTGTTGGAAAGTAATTTTCTTTACAAAAGAGTCTAAGGATACACCACTATATGCTTTCGCAAAACCGTTGGTTGGTAAAGTGTGATTGGTTCCAGATGCATAGTCCCCGACAGACTCTGGCGTATAATGCCCAAGAAATACGGAGCCTGCATTGATGATATTTTCGGCGAAAGCCAAAGCATCATCTGTCGCCAAAATAAGGTGCTCGGGTGCATATTCATTGATGATATCCAATGCAACCCCCTTATCCTTTACAGTAACTGCAACACTATGATCCAATGCTTGTTCAGCAATCGCTTGTCTTGGAAGTATAGCGAGCTGTCTGGCTAGTGCCTTTTGAACTTTTGGTATAAAAGCAATATCTGTTGAAATCAGTACTACTTGGCTATCAATACCATGCTCTGCTTGAGATAACAAGTCTGCAGCAACAAAATCTGCATTCGAGCTTTCATCTGCATACACTAATACCTCTGAAGGTCCTGCTGGCATATCAATAGCAATCCCTTCTTTGTTGATCAGCTGCTTTGCAGCGGTTACATATTGATTACCTGGGCCAAAAATTTTGAATACCTGAGGTACTGTTTCCGTGCCATAGGCCATTGCAGCAACCGCTTGTACACCACCGATTTTAAAAATTTGGGTAATGCCTACCAAGTTTGCAGCAAATAAGATAGCGGGGTGAATGCTCCCATCTTTTTGAGGAGGAGAACACAAGACAATCTCTTTACAGTCTGCTAATTTCGCAGGTATGCCAAGCATAAGGACGGTAGAAAAAAGTGGGGCAGTACCTCCAGGAATATATAGGCCTACTTTTTCAATACCTACATTTTTACGCCAACAACGTACTCCAGGCATCGTTTCAACGACTTCAACTTTTGTACTTTGTTTGGCGTGAAAGTTTTTGATGTTTTCTTGAGCAGTGATGATGGCTGCTTTCAGTTCTGTGTCTAATTGGTCAACAGCTATTTCTACCTCTTCTGGGCTCACTTTCGCTGTCGCTAAATCCACCTTATCGAACTGAAATGTATATTTTTTCACGGCTTGATCGCCGTTTGTTTTTACATCTTGCAAAACAGTTTGCACTGTAGCCTCCAAGCTAGAGGTATCCATGGTTGGACGTTCTAAGATTGTTGACCAAGTGCTTTTCTTAGGATGGTTATAAATTTTCATTGTTGACTATGACATTAAAATTTGGGCAAAATTTACACGATCATTTTTTCGATTGGGACAATCAAGATGCCTTCTGCTCCATGCACCCGCAATTCGTCAATAATATCCCAGAATCTGTCCTCAGCAATTACCGTATGAATAGAACTCCAGCCTTTGCTGGATAAGGGCATTACTGTTGGGCTTTTCATGCCGGGCAGAATATTGATAATTTTTTGGACCTTATCATCTGGAGCATTCATCAACAAGTATTTATTATTTCTTGCAGAAAGCACAGAACTAATTCGGAATAATAAACGATCTAGAATCTCTTGCTGTTCAGGCGCTATGCTTGGGTTTTTAAAAATCCATGCTTCTGATTTGAGAATGATATCCTTTTCTTCCAATCCATTTTTGAAGAGTGTACTACCTGTACTTACCAAATCACAGATAGCGTCTGCTAAGCCAATATTTGGAGCGATTTCTACTGAACCTGAAATTTCGTGAATATCTGCTTGGATTTGATGTTGTTGGAGGAAGTTGCGGAGGGTGTTGGGGTAGGAAGTGGCAATTTTTTTGCCCTTGAGAAAGTCGATGCTAGGATAGTCGATGTTTTTAGGAACTGCGATAGAGAGTCGACATTTGGAAAACCCTAGAGGGATGACTTTTTCTATCTTTTTTTCCTTTTCGATGGCGGTATTTTCTCCGATGATTCCAACATCAGCGACACCATCTTGGACATATTGGGGAATATCTGAATTTCGGAGGTATAGAATTTCAATAGGAAATTTCCGAGCTTGTACTTTCAGCTGGTCTTTCCCATTATTGATTTTAATACCACATTCCTTAAGCATCTTGAGAGAGCCTTCTAAGAGGCGACCTGATTTTTGAACTGCAATTCTTAGCCTAGCTTGCATTACTGAATAGTTTAAATAAAAAAAGAGGTTTACCAAACAAATGGTAAACCTCTTTTATGCGTTATTGTTAATGAAATTATTACAAAACGATCACCACTTGTCCGGATGGAACAAAGAAAAATGATGATGATGATGTTTTGTAGTGAAAATCATATTGTAAGTTAAGAAGTGGTGCGAGCCGGGATCGAACCAGCGACACCAGGATTTTCAGTCCTGTGCTCTACCAACTGAGCTACCGCACCTAATTGATTTGATTTATTCGCCACTAGGGCGTCAAAGCGGTTGCAAATTTATGCATAAAGGACATAAGCCGCAAGTCTTTTTCTAAAAAAATGCAAAAAAAATTTAAAAAATCCCCTCAACCCCTATTAATTCAGGCTTTTTGCAAATTAAAAAATGTTACTTTTTAAAGAAGCGTTGTTAGTTAATTAGTATACTGGTTAATGGCCTCAAGTCGTTCTATTGAGGAATAACTATTACCTTAGTCCATATATAAGTCATTTATTGATAAGCAATGAACTAAGATCTAACTTAGGTAGCAACAAGTTTAAAAATATGTTTGCACGATTATTATTAATCCCTTTTGGTTTAGGAGCTTTGATGATGTTGTATTTGACATGGGAAGTCCATGAAGGATATGCTCCTTATATCATTCCTTTTATCTTAATCATGGCGGTACTTTATGTATTTGCGCCACAGATTAATTGGTGGTGGTATAATCGCAATCCACCAGAGCTTGATGCACCACTGCGTCAGCTATTCTTGGAAAAGATGCCTTTTTATCAAGCATTAAATCAGAGTGAACAAGAGCGTTTCCGTCAAAGGATGGCATTGTATATCATGGGGAATGAATTTATGCCACAATCCATGGAATCTGTCCCAGAAGACATAAAAGGCATTATAGCATTGAATGCGACTCGTATGACCTTTGGTTTATCGGACATTTTGATGGAAAAATTTGAAAAGTTTATCATTTGTCCATCTTGGTTTCCTTCTCCACAATATCCAGAAGATTTTCACACCTCTGAAATTTTTGAAGAAGATGGTGTCATACTATACTCTGGCGAGCATTTAATACACAGCTTTATGCAAGCAGCAGTAAGTTTTAACTTCTGCTTATACGAGCTCATTAAAGCCTTCTATGTAGAATATGATGATCAAGATTACCCTGAAGTGAGTTGGGATCAATTAGAAAAATTGGAAGTAAGAAATCGCACAGAAATTAAAGACTATATCAACTTAGCATTGGAAGATATTGATCCATTAGGCGTAGCAGGCGTATTCTTCTTTGAGCAGCCTGTGAAGTTTCAAAAGCACCTTCCTGAGGTATTTGAGCATTTCACGCAGATTTTCAATCAAAATCCATTGGAACAGAATGATCCGGTCATTACTAAGAGTGTTTTAGTAAAAGAAAAATGATGAATCACTGTAAGAATTGATTTTTGTGAAGAGGAAAAGAAGAGCTTCAAATCATGCAAGACTTGCATAAGAATCAGTAGGGTATAGACATCGAACGAATTTCTCTCTATACCTAAAAAGCATAAAGAAAAATTCGTTCGTAAGATACTGCTTTACTTAGTATGAAATCTGATGATTATCAGCAGGGCCAGCAGTCATTTTTTTAAGTGGTGGAGAGAATTGAGTTAGTTTAATTCCCTTCACAGCAGTTTTATACTCATCGATAGTAGGTGTTCTACCAAGGATAGCAGCAAGTACGACAACTGGTGTTGAAGCTAATAAAGACTCTCCTTTCTTGCGATCTGTATCTGCTACGACACGACCTTGGAATAGACGCGTAGAAGTAGCCATTACCGTATCCCCTTTTTCTGCTTTCTCTTGGTTACCCATACAAAGGTTACAACCTGGACGCTCTAAGTATAAGATGTTATCATATTCTGTACGAGCTGATGTTTTTGGAGCTGCGTCATTAAATTCAAAGCCTGAATATTTTTGTAGCATTTCCCAATCTCCTTCTTCTTTCAACTCTTCGATGATGTTGTAAGTTGGAGCAGTAACGACAAGAGGTGCTTTAAACTCTACTTTTCCATGTACCTCTTCCAAGTTCTTAAGCATCTTAGAAACGATTTTGATATCGCCTTTATGCACCATACAAGAACCAACAAATCCAAGATCAACGTGCTTATCACCACTATAGTAAGACAATTCTCTAATCGTATCGTGCGTATAACGTTTTGATACATCTTCATTATGAACATCCGGATCAGCAATCATTGGCTCATCGATAATGTCTAAGTCTACTACAAATTCTGCATAGTACTTAGCATTCTCATCTGGTGCCAAAGCAGGCTTTTCACCTGATCTAATTTCAGCAATCCTCTTATTCGCTTTATCGATAAGGCCTTGAAGGACTTGCTTCTCGTTATCCATGCCTTTCTCGATCATAATATTGATTCTACTCTTAGCGATCTCAAGAGACTGGATGAGTGTATCATCTTGTGAAATACAGATTGAAGCCTTTGCTTTCATTTCTGCCGTCCAATCCGTAAAGGTAAAGGCTTGGTCTGCTAATAATGTACCAATATGAACTTCGATAATTCTTCCTTGGAATACATTTTCACCATTGAATTTCTTAAGCATTTGTGCCTGAGTCGCATGAACTACATCACGGAAATCCATGTGATCTTTCATTTCACCTCTAAAGGTTACTTTTACTGATTCTGGAATTGGCATTGATGCCTCGCCTGTAGCTAATGCAAGTGCCACTGTACCTGAGTCTGCACCAAATGCAACCCCTTTCGACATTCTTGTATGTGAATCACCACCAATAATAATTGCCCAATCATCGATAGTAATATCATTTAATACCTTATGAATTACATCTGTTAAAGGATGATAAACATCCTTAGGATCACGCCCTGTGATTAAGCCAAAGTCATTCATAAACTTCATCAGCCTTGGGGTATTAGCCTGAGCTTTTAAATCCCAAACGGAAGCGGTATGACAACCTGATTGGTAACCCGCATCAACAATTGGAGAAATTACTGTAGCAGCCATCATCTCCAACTCCTGTGAAGTCATTAGACCAGTAGTATCCTGAGAACCTACGATGTTTACATTAACACGCACGTATGAGCCTGCATGTAATGTCGCGCCAGAAGTTCCTACTGCATTTCTATTAAAGATCTTCTCTACTGCTGTCAAACCCTGTCCTCCCTTAGAAATTTCTTTAGAAGGAGCATAAACTGGAGGAAGGTCAATTCCTAATACGCCAGCAGCAAATGCTTGAACTTTTTTACCGAAAACAACTGCGTATGAACCACCTGCACGCATGAACTCCATTTTCTGAGGAGTGAATGCTGATGAAATATCAATCAGCTCTTTTCCATCGCTATCGTACAGTTTCTTTGTTTTTGTATTAATCGTTAATACAGTTCCTGTATCAACAGAATATTCTTGTTTTAAGATCGGTTCTCCTTCTTCGTCAACCACAAGATTACCATCTGCATCAAACTGTTTTACCCAGTTTTTAAGATCAAGCCCGATACCTCCTGTAACACCAACAGTCGTCAAGAAAATTGGAGAGATGCCGTTAGTCCCTGCAACAACAGGTGCAATATTGATAAATGGAACGTAAGGACTTGCTTGTCTACCAATCCAAAGTGCTACGTTGTTTACACCTGACATTCTCGAAGAACCAACACCCATTGTGCCTTTTTCTGCAAGAAGCATCACTCTTTTATCAGGGTGTGCAGCTTTCAGGGCCAACAATTCTTTTTGTCTTACTTCATCAAACTCAAACATACATTGACCGTGCAACTCACGGTCTGCACGAGAGTGTGCTTCCTTACCTGGGGATAATAAATCTGTAGAAATATCACCTACCCCAGCTACATAAGTAACTACCTTGATTTCCTCCTCTATATCTGGAAGTTTCGTAAAGAACTCAGCTTGTGCATAACTCTGGATAATATCCTTTGCTATTTCACTTCCATTTTTGTAAGCTTCTTCTAGGCGCTCTGTATCCGCTTCGTAAAGAAAAACCTGCGTTTTCAACACCTTAGCTGCATCTTTTGCAATGGTTTCATCATCTCCCAATGCTAAATCCAAAAGTACTCTCACAGAAGGGCCGCCTTTCATGTGAGACAACTGTTCGAAAGCAAATGCCGGTGAAATTTCTTTTACATTATGTTTTCCTAAAATAATTTCTTTTAGAAACTCTGCTTTGACATCCGCAGCACTTGTAGTGCCTGGCAATACATTATATATAAAGAACTTAAGGGAATCAGTTCGATGCTCATGAGTCGCATCTTTAATCTGTTCAATGATTTCTTTAGTCAACTCTGCTCCATCGATAGGTAGTGGATGAAGGTTTTGGACTTCTCTGTCTATTATTTGTTTAATATACTCGTTGTACTTACTCATGATCTAGCCTTTAGTTTAGCAGGTTCTTCGGATTTAAAAGGGCCGTAAAATTAGTTAAATTGTCTAATTTAATAAAGTATATCCCCTATCAAATTTGGGTAAAGCTTCATTTCTACGACAGAAAATTCTCTTTCAAATAAAAGAATCAATAGTGCAATTGATCTTTCATCCCATTAGTAAGTAAACCTTAACAATAAGCATTTAGTTTTTTGGAGGAAAAATGATTACCCTAAATATGTCATAAAGAAATCAAAATACATAGATAGACAAGTATCAAAGCTCAAAACAATGAAGTAGAAATAAAAACAGTTAGGGTCTTCGACTACACAGGAAGTATTTTTATCATGGCTACAAGCATTCTAACTATGAACAAATTTTTAGTAGGTTTTAGAGAATAAATGCGTCGAACAATGGCTAAAACGGTCATAACCGGAAAAGCTGGCAACGCCATTTAGCTAGGACATTATAGCACATTAAAATGAACCAAAATCTAAAAATAACGACAACGACAGGACTAGTTTCATTGTTACTTTTAGCGACTTTGATTTACAGGTTAGCAGAGGTAGCAGGCGGGATGATTTCTTTCTTAGTCCTATGCGATCTCTTTCTTTATCATTTAGCTATATTATCACTATTATTAATCCCCAAAAATGGCAAAAGTAGTAGAACTGATTGTCCAAAATTTTAAACCATCGCCATACGATATATTCTATTAACCCTTTGTGTATTTTCCTAATATATAGTTGTGCCACAAACGACACCTGAATTCTCTGTAGGATACAACTACATGGATGTAAAAACTTGTATTTCTGAAATTTACGTATAGACGAATTTTGATAATATAGGATGATCTCAAACTACTTATGTGAGTTTGAGATCATTCATCTCATGATTATTTCAAAATAATCTTCTCGGTAAATATTTTTTTGCCTTGTTCTATGCTTAAGATTAATGTACCTCTTGCAGCATTTTTCAGGCTAATTTCTTCTTCAAATTCGCCGTCGAATTTATTCAAATTCTTGCTGTAAATTTCTTTACCATTCGTATCTACTATTCTTAATTTAGTATCCTTTTTATTTGCTGTAAAGCGAATTTTCAGGATATCCTCCGTAGGATTAGGAAAGATGTCGATTTCTTGCAAGAAATCTGCTTCTTGGCCCTCTGAAATTTCTTCAATCTCCACCTCTACCTCAACTTCATCACCTTCTCTCATTTCTTTGATGATGATTTTTTCTTTTTCCATTTTGATGATCTTTTTTCCATTTTCATCACCTTCTAAAATGATAACACGGTTACCATCTTTATCTTCCCAGTCAAAATCAAAATCATTTCCAATGATTACTTTGTGCTCTCTTTCTTTTAGAGTTGCTGTGGTAGATTTGGTTTTGCCATTTCTTTCGTAAACGACTTCTACTTTATCACCTGCTTTGGTATCGTCTAAAGCAGAGATTACGTCTCCCATTTTCTTAATGTCTTTGCCATTTACCTTTTTCAGGATGTCTCCTTTTTCAAGGCCAGCTTCTTCAGCGGCGCTATTTTCGATTACTTTCTCAATTTCCACGCCATCAGTTACTTCATCACTTCCTTTTTCTGATTCCATTTGCACCCCTAAGAAACCACTATTCTTGCCTCCTTCATGAAAAAAGAAGATCCCGTCTTCTTCCATATCATCCATACCAAGGATTTCTATGTTCATTTTTTCTCTAATCTCAGTAGGGATTTCGCCATCACCTTTCCACTCGATGACTTCTTCCTCACCATCTTCATTGGTGATACGGATTTGTACTTCCTTTTCTCCATCCACCTCATTGACATTGACGTTGATGTTTTCGAAAAGGGCATCGCCTTTCATAATTTTCACATTATCCTTTCCATTATTGTGGATAATGATCATCTCTTCTTCATCTGTACCTGCATCTTCAATTTTGATTGTAATCTGGCCATCATCTCCATCCATCTCGAATTCCTCTGCCTCGTCACCTTCTTTGACAATTTTCTTTACTGTTTTTTTGCCATCCTTATCGATCATCTCCTTAATGATAACGATCTTCTTCTTTTCTTTTTGTTGTGCAAATATGGTGCTTACGCCAAATAGCATTAACAAGCCTAGTAATAAGATTCTATTTTTCATACGACTAGAAATTTAAATTTTGTAAGATAAGTCGGGTGATTAAAGTCGTGTTTTATGTTTCTTTTTGATAATTATCTCATCGTCTTTATCGAAAGACTGGCCATTAATGTCCTTATAGATTTCTAGAAACTCCTTGTGAATTTCTCTAGGCATCTTCTTGCCATTAATTTTTAGATACTTTCCATTGAGTTTGATTTTATAATCATTGATATCTTTAACCAGCTTATTCGCGATCATTACTTTTTCAAAGTAAGGTTTAAGGTCGGTATCAATCTTTCCATTTTCCTGGAAATCTCCGATGATTACGGTGCCATCATTTCCTAAGAAGTGGATATTATTCCCTTCCATGATTAAGTGATCCGTTTCTTTTAACTCCTCTGCCCATTCGAAAGCTTTTTCTTGAAGTTCTTTTTGCCTAACTAGCATCTCTTCCTGAAGTTGCTTTACTCTCAGCTCTATTTCTTTTTGCTCTGCTAAAGATTTGCCGTCCAATTCCTCCGTTAAAGCTTCTAATTTTTCCTGCTGTAGGGCCATTTGCACTTCTATTTCTTTAGCTTGTTTTTCGAAAAGTACATTTCTTTCTTTTGCAAATAGTGCGACTTTCCTTGCTTTTTGCTCTGCTTCTTTTTGCATGAGCTCGATCGCTTTCATCTGATCGCTATTATCGAAGATAATTTTATCTGCTTCCAGATTAATTAATGCCCCATTTTCATCTGTGATGAAAAGCTTTCCTCCTTCACCTACTGTAATTTCTTCAATGATATTATCGCCTTTATAAGTACGAATGATTATTACGGAACCATCCTCATTAGAAGAAGATTTTGACTTAGATTTCTTCTTGTCTTTATTCTTGTACTTGTATTTGGACTTATCCTTCTTCTTACTTTTTTCATTCCACTCACCCGGAGCAGGAGGTGGCGGTGGTGGTGGCGGTGGTACCGGCGAATCTACTTTTGCAGAAGCAGGAGGTGGCGGCGGTGGTGGAAAATCCTTTGGTGCAGTTGGTGCTGGCGGAGCAGGAGGTGGTGGTGGAATACTTTCAATAATTTCCACTACCAAGTCTTCATGTTTAGGATATTCAGACTTTGGTATTTTCTTACCATCAATAATGAGATTTGTAATCTTTCCATTTTTGGTTTTTAACTCAACGTCCTTGCCTTTGTGTTCAGTACGAATACGAATACTTCCTTTACTAGGGATGGTATCCATAAAGATGTCAATATCCAAGTCTACTTCTTTCTTTGTGACTGAGTCGACATTTTCAACATCAATAGTCTTGGTATTTTTTGTAACAATGATTTCCTTCTCATTAAATACTTTAAATTCAGTAATCTCGGTCGGTTCGTAAGTATCCGGTGCTTCTTTCGGTGTTCCGTTCAGAAAAACGGTCGTATTTTCAGTTGCATTGCCACTTCCTACAGAGAAGAAAAGCAAAGCCAAAAGCAACATACAAGTTGCTGTGAACTTTTCCATAAGGTTCGAATTAGTTTGTGGTTGATTTAAAATGCGCCGCACTCGGTTTAGCAACTGATTTTTCCCTTTAGAAAAAGTCATTACTAGACTTGGAGTCCTTTGTTGGAGCTCTTGCAAGCCCACCAAAGCTTTGGCATACGTCAACGAATTACCACAGAGTTTTACCGCAATGTCATCACAACAATTTTCTCGTTCCATTCGAATGGCGGAGGAAATCCACCACACGGCAGGATTGAAATAGAAAAGAATTTCAATTAATGATTGAATAATATTTAGCAAATAGTCATTTCTAAAAATATGTGCCAGTTCATGTGCCAAGATCGCTTCTACTTCTTCAGTAGAAAGGGTATTAATTGCCCCAACTGGCATTAAAATTACTGGCCGTAAATAACCCAAAACCATAGGTACACCAACTTGAGCAGATTCTAATAAGCTCACATTCTGTTGAATGCCCAATTCTTCTTTCAGAGAATGTAATCGCTTCTGCCAATAAGCAGGTAAAGCTTGTACATGCCGCGTCTGTAAGAGCTGAATTTCAACTAGGCCCCCTAGTAGTTTGAGCATAAAAAAGGAAGCCCCAACCAACCAAATAGCCACTATAAGTGGTAAGTTATTTTCAAAATATTGATAAAACTGTTGATAGAAACTTTCCCATGCTGGAGAGGTATCTAGTATCGCTCCATCCCCTGTTACAACTATAAAGGTACTTTGCCCCAAAGCATTTGGATCGGGAGCAGCTTGATACAGCTGAAAAAAGGTAACAATCGAAGTAATTAGTACTAAACCTAAAGCCGTATAAGCCGTATAATATCTAGATTCTGCCGTCCGCTCTCGTAGCACAAATTGTACAAAAGCTAAGAGCATAGCTATCAAAACGGCCTGCCAAAAGGAATGCACAACCGTCCAACCTAATGCATAGGTCATCTCTTCAGAGAATAATTGATGGATAAATTCCATTGTTCTTTTATTTCAAGGGTGATTTCTATTGGTCTTCCTTATTTTGATCTTCTATTTGTTCGATCAAGGCTTTAATTTTCTCTAGTTCTTCCTGTGAGGCATTATGGTTACCCAATGCTTGCATCACCATTTTCATAGCAGAACCTCTAAAGGTATTATCCACAAATTTCTGAAGTAGTCGGTTCTGAGTGTCAGTCTCTTCCACTCCTGCTTCATAGATATGTGTACGGCTATCCGTATTGCGTTTTGCAAGGCCTTTGTCCGCCATGATCTGCATCAGCTTTAGCGTAGTGGTATAACCCACTTCTCTTTTTTTATTCAACAGCTCATTTACCGTACGAACGGTAGAAGGCCCCTTAGCCCATAAAATCTGTAAAATCTCTAATTCAGCATCCGTCGGCTTGGGTATTTTACGACTCATTGGAATTCTTTTATAATAAAAGTCTGCTGCCTTTTCATCAGGCAAATTCGACTAAGTAGCAAGCTCGAAACCATGCCTGCCAGCAGGCTGGAATTGATCCCATAAAAACCAGCCAAAGGCTAGCAGGTTTAAGTCCTTTCAAAAATCATGCGTAACTTTCCTATCGTCCGTTTCTTATGATTTTCGAGCTGACCATTTTATTATACAATCAATTTTAACAAGCTGCTTATTTTGTTGTAATGACTATTTGCAGTAAAACTCTACGAAGTAATTCGTACTACAATTATATACGAAAATATTCGTAAATCAAAATACTTCTACGAAAAACATCGTACTTAGGCCTTTTTTAACATTTGCTTATGGAAATATGGAGGCACTTTCTTATTCTTCTTCCATCGAAAGTTTTAGAAATCATTTATCACTCAAAAATCCCTAACTTTGGGAACAGATCACTTCAAAACAAAAATGAATTCTATGAGATTCTTTTCAATAATGCTATTTGCGGTCAGCTGTTTTTTCTTAGTGTCTTGTGGTGGAGAAACAACAACTTCTTCTTCCAATACCACCGATCCCACAGAAACATCAACAGATGAGCCAAGCACAACAGATACTTATGATCAAGTAGATACAGAAGCTATCACTCATGATTGTACCATCAAAAATGAAACTTTAGAAGATAATCAAGTATGGGTACGTGAACGCAATAAATTGGTCGTCATTACAGCTGATTCTTCTACTTTAGATCCAGACTATGGCCCAAGCCATCGTGTCGTAGAAGTTTACAATACAGAAGATTGCTCTTTGATCAGTAGAAATGTACTTCCTATCAATATAAGCCCTGATTTTCCTTATTACTTAGCTAAAATATCATATAGTAATGCCACTGGTTTTGTTGCGATCAAAGGCTTTGGCGAAATTATTTTATATGATTTAGAAAATGATAAGTTGTTATCAGCTATCAAACCTTCTTTCCGTTATGAAAGAATGGCAGATGATGCCCAATCTGGTATGATTCAGCGTGTAGAAGTTTGGGAAAACTACCTCATTGGATTTGCACAAGATATGGGCTGCTTTGCATTTGATCTTAGTGATAGAGTTAATCCAAAAGCTGTTTTAGCGGAAGCAGAATATAAAGCAGAAGAAGGTTTCTCTTCTTTATTTATGTTACCAACAGTAGGTAATAAATTTCAAATCTTGATACCTACGTATCATTCAGATGAAGATCAATTTGTGATGAATCCAATGCTAGAAGAACCAAAAGAAATCAGCAACCAAATCGTAGATGGTGCAAGAAATAACCGTCACTTGGTGCTAAGAGAAAAGAATACAGAGCGTACACCTTATGCATTTGACCTACAAACGCAAACTAAGGTAGAACTTCCATCTGACATCGCTAAGAAAGCGACTAAAGCCATTCTTGATTTCATAAAAGAGCAATAACCCCTGCTTTATTATTTGAAGAGAAGAAGGATAATGCTTAATTCTTCTTCTCTCAAACCCTCCTTCTTCGTTTTGTTCTCATGACGACTTCACTTTCACTCTTAACAACATCTGAGCAAAAAAGCACTTATATTGAATAGGTATCCATTCATTTCAATAAATTAGAGCTATGCGTCTATGTCTGCTTTTTACTTTCGCTCTCCTTTTACATGCTTCTCTTTTTGCGCAAGCACAAGAGATGAATAATCAGAAGCTAGAAGAAGTTATCAAAAAAGAATCCCCTTTGGTAGAAGGTCAGGAAGGTGCATGGCAGGTGTTATTTGGAGATCGAATCTTATTGATTATTACGGATCAACACAATAACCGAATGCGCATTTTCACACCTATTATCGAAGAGGAACAAATCAAAGAGGTTGAGATGAAAAATATGCTCATCGCTAACTTTCATTCAGCCTTAGATGCAAAATACAGCCTTTATGACGGATTTGTTGTAAGTGTATTCACTCATCCATTAAAAGAACTCACCTCCAATCAATTGGTCGATGCGATGAAACAAGTAGCATCCTTAGCCAATACTTTTGGTACCACTTATACTAGCTCAGAGCTTTTCTTTGGCGGCGGCATCCCAGAAAAAGAGGAAAAACAAATAAATGAAAGTCCTTCCAAAAAAAGTAAAAAAACCTAACAGTAATTAGTTAAAGGTTAGTGGTATAATGGGTTATCTCACTATCAACTATTATACCATTCCACGATTAACCCTTACACTATTACACTATTCATGGCACCCTATTCTTCTAAAAGTAAAATATCTCCTTTTGCAAATATTGGTGGTACCTTAAATCCAAGGCTACGCTCTTGATAAAGCATAGGTGGAACACCAAGATCTGCTAGATATAAAGGACCTCTTAGTGGTTTTACTTCTTCTTCGAACAGTCCTTTTTTAGGTAAGGCAAGTGTTAAGGTTGCATCAGCTTTGATGACGGTTTCGTGTACAGTCCCTGTAGTTAGATCAACACCAGAAGGTGTATCTAATGCTAAAACTGGAGTACTTTGCTCATTTGCCCAATCAATCATGGTTTTTGCGCCGCCTCTTGGTTCTCCTTTAAGGCTATAACCGATAATACCATCAATAATCAAGTCAAAAGGTTTCTCTTCTTTTTTGATAGCAATAGGTAACTGTACAGATACCTCCATGTTTCTGAGGATACTCAGCTGATGTGCTGGTACTGGAGTCATCCTACCAGCGGGCTTGCTGATAAATACGTGTATCTCTGCTCCCCAATTGTGCAAACGTCGCGCGGCAGCCATTACGCCTCCACCATTTCCTCCGGTGCCTGCTAGTATGGCTACTCTTTTCAAAATAGGTTGTCGCTTAAGAAAAAGTTCTTTTGCAACGATGGCTAAAGACCTTCCTGCATTCTCCATCATTTTGTTGAGGTCGATTTGATATTTTGATTCCATCAAACGATCAACTTCGATCATCTGTTCAGTCGAAAGTTGCGGAATTTTTTCGTCGTACTTAGTAAAGTTCATGAGTGAGTTTTTTTGAACCGACTACCAAACCGAGGCGATACCATAAGGCAAAAGCCTTGATTATTGATTGGTCCATTGCTATTCTGGAAGAAGTACCCGGTAAATGAGTTGGTTGGTCGATGGAAATAAAAAATGGCTTGCTTAAAAAAAGGGAAAAAGATTTATACATCAATAAGAATATATCTTTGATGACTGGCAAAAAAATTGTGCTAGAGCCCTTTTTTATTCCTTCCGGTATGATAGAAGGAGGTGTATCCATAGGTAAAAAATTTACGGCTGGAAAAATAGTTCATTATTTCCAAAAAAAGGCAAATTCAGCTCAAGAAAATTATAATCAAATTGAAAAAATTAATATATAATTAATGGCGCCACTTATTGCTTAGACCACTGTTTTAGCGGAATAATCAATTTTTGCTGATCTGTAGAAAAATTAATCTGCGCCTCTTTATATTGTGGTGCGCGCCATTTTGATCGAACGTTATTACTGAAACCATAAGCTTCTTTAGGCACACCAAACATGTTTTTATCTAATTCTTGGTTATTATTGGCATCGTGATATACTGCGATCGCATATTTGCCGAAAGGCAGCGCAGGAATACTTATCAGCATGCTACCTTTTTGTGGTATGGAGTATGCTTTCGCAAAAATTGCTCGTTCATCAATTAAGAAATCCTGTTCTTTTTCAAATACTGCTAACATGATGTTACCATTTGCACTATCAATATTCTGAATTTCAACACTTAGGTTTCCTGTAGAAAGGGAAAAATAAAAAATAGATAATAAACTAAAACAAAACATAATCAATGTCGTAATGATGAATGCTTATAACAGTATGGAGAGAAAGATGTTGTTAAAAAATAAACTTCTCGATTTAAATTCAGGCTCAGCTAGGCCAGCTCATCATCTTTCATTTGGATGAGTGGTAAACGAACTGTATGATAATGATCATCAGCTGTAATCAAAACCTTTTCCTCGGAAAAAAATGCATATCTGCTTTTAATATTTTCTAAGCCCACTTTCGTGGAAGGCATAGCTTGACGCTTCTTTTGCAAATTGTTGCGTACCACTAATGTGTAATCCCCTTCCATAAAAATATCAATCTTCAAGGGTTGCTTAGCAGAGATAATATTATGCTTAATTGCATTTTCTAATAAAATCTGTAGCGACAATGGTACAATCTTATAGTGATCGATATCTTTTGGAATAACAATTTGAACTTCTATACTTTTCCCAAATCGTTCTTTAAGTAAAAAAATATAAGCAGTGAGAAAAGATAGTTCTTCTTTAAGAGGAATCAGTTTCGTATCTCTAATTTCTAAAATATAGCGATACACTTTTGATAACTTCTGTACAAACTTTACCGCCGTATTGGGATCTTCTGGAATGATGTAAGTTAGAGTGTTTAGGCTATTAAACAGAAAATGTGGATTAACTTGACTTTTTAGACCTTCTAATTGACTTTGAATATGATCTCGTTTTAGTTTTTCTGCCTCCAGAATAGATTTCTTCCATCGGTCATATAAAAATATACTTTCGTAAATTGTACTCACTAATGCTACAATTGTGAAAGAGGCTACTTTGAAATCCATTTCAGTAACACCATCTGGATGTTGTTCTTTTAAGACATAAATATTGAGAACTCCCATTAGTACACTTACTATAAAAAAAGTAACAGTGATGGCTATAGCAGAATACAATAAACGTTTAGTAGTATCCTCATACCCAGGGTATTGCCGACGAAACCAAATAATAATGCTCCGAGTAGTAGACCAGTAAGCAATAGTATAAAGCATAGAGGTCCCCCATTTTGGCAAATAGATAGCCAATCCATTCCAGAGAGTGGCTTTGAAAAAGAGTAGAGGAATAGCAAAAGAAAGTACCAAACTGCCTATCAGATAAAATATCCGATCATCAAAACCTAGTACCTCCTTGATAGCAAATCGACTGGCCATGTCAGATTAATTAAAAATCTTTTATCTAAATATAGTCCGAGCACACTTTAATCTAAATTACAGCGCACTAAGCTATTGGACTAAATCATATTACCTCATTTTTTACGCCTAATAAAAATAAGTGACTAAGCAAAATTACTTATACTCGATAAAAAGTTATTGCTGGATAGATTTATTAGCATAAATTAAAACAAGAGCCAATTGTCTAAATTTATAGCAATTACTACAAAAAATTGCTCAAATCCAATCAAGAATAGTTGAATAGCCCATTTTTAGAGTTGACTCGTCAAAAAGTGTCCTGAACTAGTGTTTCTATTCGCCTTCTTGTACTCGCTATTCTACGTTCAATGTTATTATAGAAAGCATTCCGTTCTCGCTCTGCTTGCTCACTAATGGAATTGGAGCGCTTCTTAACCTTTAAGAACCAGTTATTCATAAATTCAAACATCCGAGGATCTGTACTAGTCAAAAAATTAGGACTTGCGAAGGTGGTAAATACGGTCTTATAACGGGGTGAATTAACAAAAATGTTATTGCTGGTATATATCATCTCATTATGATATAGATTAAATTCAGACCCTACCTCTGGATCGCCATTAATTTTAAATTTACGCCCTAGCTCTGCCATCTTGCGCATATGTCCAGATAAATCTTCTAATCGATCCAATAGAACTAATGCATCTTCCATATTTTTAAATTGCCCACTCCCGCAATGGTACTCAATTTGATTCAAAGTATTGTCAAATATATTGTAGTTCCACAACTCTGTGGTATCGATACTAATGAAGTTTTCCAAGATCTCTTTTGTCATCTCTATATCATGATAAGGCAATAGATCAAAGTGAAACTTATGCTGATTTAAATAGTCTAAATCCCAAATAGTTCGCCCAAATACATAAAGTTTGAAGCCAATGAGTTCTGGAAAAAAAGAGTAATAAAAAAAGGGAATTTCCGAAGAAGCATATAAAATTTCTACCTCAGGCAATAGCTTAATTTGACGCAGAAGAGATAGAATACCATTCAAGTAATCTGTTGGACTATTAATTTTTTGAGTAAAAGCACTGAAGTTGAAGAAGACTGAAGAGGTATTGTCCAATACCAAGGAATCCAGAGAAATATAAAACTCTTTCGCCAAGAGGCTAATCTCATCAGGAGTGAGCAAGGTGTCGCCTCTTAACCTTCTATAAACAGCATCTTTTCCTATACTTAGTAGGCTAGAAAGAATATCCACTGCTTCGGATTTACGTTGGTACTTTTTAGCTATTTGTTCCAACAAACGGGTTTGAAATTCATTTGCCATTAGCGCTCAATTTTAATTTTTTAGTTGCTATTGTCTTTAGAGAAAAGTTAAACCTCTAGTTGGAAGTGGCTCCTGCTGCTATGTATCTTTAACTACACCATTCCATATTTAACTATTTTCCAATTCCATTTTATCTGCAACTACAATAGGCATCGTATACAGCTCATCTACCTTAGATTTTAGCTTTTTCTACTTTGCTTTTCTTACTTTTTGCAAAAAAGAACCAAAAAATAAACATCTCTTTTTACTTTTTCTACACATACGATAAAAAAAAATATAATTGTCTTGATTTTCCCTCCTCCACTCTATTGAAATGCAACGATCTTGCCGATGTATTTAGAGCGTACCCCTATATCATAAGCTTTATTCTTATCATGAAAATAAATATCCGAAGTGCACATTAATGCCAAGCCAAAAAATCCCGTATAGCCTAAGGTCCTGAAAATCAGGAAAATGTCAAATTACCAATGAAAACACTTACCCAAGATCGGTTGCTATCCCAGCAATCGATTTTTTTTCACAGCAAGCGTTTTCTAGTATTTTAGAGTTATACAATTGAACAATTCTTTTCTTTTTGAAAACTCGTTTAGCTTTCTATCAAAAAATAATCAATCATGATAAATCATTATAATACAATTGTGTGGAGTTTACTCTTGACGCTATTTACCTTTCTCGCTACAGCTATTCAAGCACAAAATAATGGCATCGAAGATATTTACGTTAGGGTAAAAATGAATGATGGCAATACTTTTTTCGGAAAACAAATTGCCCTAACTGATACCCATATCATCATCGAAACAGAGAGTTTAGGTAAAATGAACCTCCCAAGAGAAAATGTCAAAATTTTTAAAGTAATCAATAAACCTACTAGAAGTACCAGTGGCCAATATTGGTACGAAAACCCCAATGCTACTCGCAATGTCTTTACGCCCACAGGATATAGCCTCCGAAAAGGAGAAGGGTATTATCAAAACCTCATGCTATTTTATAATCAAGTCAGTTACGGATTTACAGATCGCTTTACCATTGGTCTTGGAGTAGAAACCATCTCTATATTAAATGGTTTTGAAAATGACACCGGAATTGGCTATTCGATAACACCAAAATTTTCCTTTCCTATACAGGAAGAAAAGTTAAATATTGGGTTAGGCGCACTTCTAATTAACATCCCCTTTAGAGATGATGATCAATTGTTAGATTTAGCCACATTGTATGGGGTCACTACTTTCGGAACTAGAGATAGAAATGTTTCTCTTGGTATTGGATTTGGAGCAATCGATGGTGAATTCAGTGGCCGTCCTGTCGTAACGATTAGTGGCAACTTGCGCGTATCTGAAAGATTTGCTTTAACGACTGAAAATTGGATCTTACCTAATGATGACAGTGTTGTCATTCTTTCTTTGGGAGGACGTATCATTGGCAATAATGTCACCTGGGATATTTCCTTTATCGGTGCTACTGATGTTGACGGAGGAGGCGAATTAGGGATATTACCTGTTCCTGTAGTTGGTTTAGTTGCTCCTTTTGGAGGGAGTTGGTAAAAGTAGTCTGATAATCCGTTTAGCTTGACTTATTGAAGTTAATATCTTAACTTTGAAATTCAAAGCACTTTATAATGACTCAAAATAAACAACACCACTTGAATACCTTAAGCGAAATTCGCTCGCTTATGGAACGTTCCTCTCGCTTTATTTCATTGAGTGGCCTTTCCGGTGTAGTCGCAGGTACTATTGCACTTCTTGGAGCAATAGTAGCTTATATTTATTTAGAAATTATACCTTTTGACCAAGAACGAATTTATTATGTGGAAGCGCCTTTGGCTACAAAATGGGGCCTGAATTTTATCCAATTCTTTTTCCTAGATGCCTTGGCTGTCCTCTTGACAGCCCTGAGTGCTGGAATATTCTTTACCACTAGGAAAGCAAAACAACAAGGATTAAAAGTATGGGATGCGACTTCCAAACGTCTATTGATCAACCTTCTTATTCCTCTAATTACTGGTGGGGTATTTTGTTTGGCATTATTGTACCATAGACTTTTAGGATTTGTGGCACCTACTACACTCATTTTTTATGGTCTTGCCCTAGTGAATGCAAGCAAATTTACTTTAAATGATATTCGATATCTAGGAATAAGTGAAATAATATTAGGCCTAATCGCTCTTTTTTACTTAGGTTACGGACTTGAATTTTGGGCTATTGGCTTTGGGATACTTCATATTTTTTATGGAGCTATCATGTACTTTAAATATGAAAGAAAAGAGGCTGTAACATTCTAACTACTTAGGAGAATGAAAAATATTATTGTCCATCTAAATAAAACTTTTGACCATAGGGTTAGGCTAGGTATTATGTCTATCCTTATGGTCAATGATTGGGTTGACTTCAAAACCTTAAAAGAAATGCTGGAAGTTACGGATGGACGATTAGCAAGCCATATCAAGGCTCTAGAAGCAGAAGCTTTCATAGAAGTGCGAAAGCAATTTCTTGGCCGAAAACCCAATACATCCTACTCTGCAACTGTATCTGGCCGAAAAGCATTTAATGATCACTTAGATGCCTTGGAAAAGCTATTGAAAATGAGAGATTAAATTTTTTTGATCATTAACTTTGAAATTCAAAGTACTTTTATGAAAACTATATCTGCAAATTTGTCACTCCCTTTGGGTGGCTTACGCCAAACACTCGCTCTTTTCTTATTAAAGAGTTTGCAACCCGTTTATACTTCGATTCGCCGAATGGGCATGCCTTCATGGCAAAAGTCTAATAGCTGGAAACGCTTCCAACAAAGAGATCTAGAAGCGTTTCCTTTTTACACCTTGGGCGGTGCTTTATTTCATTACCTCAAAAACAATCAATTTACTTTGATTAAGGATTTTGAAGATCATGACGTCTTTCATGTTCTTTTTGATTTCCCTACGCACATGCTAGGCGAAGTACAATTACAGTTTTTCTTACTCGGCATGGGCAAACGCTCCCTCCCTACATGGTTTACCATTATCGTTGGGGCTGGATTATTTCCCGAATGGTGGTTTCACATGAAAGAAGCCTTCCAAAAAGGAAAAACCGCCATTAATTGTACCCACTGGCAATTTGAACACTTGCTCGAGGAACCGCTAGAAAGTATTCGCCACCAAATTTTTAAGCAAGCTTTTCCTAATCACTTAATTTTTTAGCCTTATGCAAAACGCCGCTTTCACCCGAAAGTCTTTCTTTCTGATGTCGCTCAACACATTATTATGTTTACTATTGCTTCTTTTTCGTAGCTATAAATCTGATTTTGACGGATTAGCTTCGACAGATGTAGGAGAGATGATCTCTTTAAGAGGCACCTCTTTTCTTTTCTTAGTTTGGAATCTATTCTTGGCTTGGACACCCTACTTTTTGGCACTTTTGATAAACTCATTATCCACTTTAAAATGGCCAAAATTAATCGTCCTGTTTGGCGTATTCATTTGGCTCTTATTCTTTCCGAATGCACCTTATATCATCACTGATCTACTGCACTTGAAGTATCGTGCACCCATACCTATGTGGTACGATGTGCTGCTAATTTTTTCATTTGCATGGACAGGCGTCTTATTAGGCTTTTTCTCTCTTTTTGAAATTCATTCCACACTAGAAAAATACTTTTCAAAGGCTTTTTCTTGGGTGCTCGTCCTTGGCTGTTTGGCCTTGACGGGCTTTGGGGTATTCGTAGGTCGATTCCAAAGGTGGAATTCATGGGATATCATCCAACAACCTGTAGCTCTTTTTCAAGATATGCTGAGTGTGTTAAGTGCACCCCTTGATCATATGCGCACCTTTGGTTTAGCCATAGTTCTATTCAGCTTTCTAACGATCGCTTATCTCACTCTCTTCCATTTATTAAACTCCAAAACTATTACTCATGTCCAACAGTCTTAAAAAATCTATACTAATTCTCGCACTAGCAATCGTTTATTTTTTTCTTTTTCGTAATGCTTATTGGGGTATTAATGTGCTACTTTACTCATTAGTCCTGATTGGCACCACTTATTTCCTCAGTCCAGAAGAGTGGTCTTCGCCCTCTGTAAAAGTCACCGCTCTAGGCACTATTCTTAGTGCCATAACGGTCGTTTGGCAGCATTCTGCACTTGCTTTTTGGGCACATTCGATTTCATTCTTGCTCTTCATCGGTTTTGTACAACAAAGAGAATTGCGCTTTTTCTGGTATGCACTATTATTAGGTTTGAGAAACATCTTTGCAGCGCCTTTTGATCTAATTAAACATTTTGCGCAGAGCATGATGGGTATAATTCGCCTCAACCTTTCTATCCGTTGGTTTGGGATCACTGCATTACCTATAATACTAGCGGTTCTATTTTTTACGCTTTACCATCAGGCCAATGCTTTATTTACTTCATTTGTCCTGAATATATGGACGTCTACTTTTTTAGCTTTTTTTAGAAACTTCTCTTTTTACAATCTATTCTTCTTAGTGGTTGGACTTTTTTTAGCTACATCCACTTTATCTTCTTCGGCTTTCGCCAAAACATTAGCTGGCCAAGAAGACTTATCCGATATCAAGCGAGTACGTAAAGGCAATCGTTTTGCCAGTATGCTTGGGCTAAAAACAGAATACCAAACAGCTATCATGAGTTTTGGTATGCTTAATACCCTTCTATTAATGGTCAATATCTTCGATTTACCTTTATTTTGGTTAGACTACTCTAGCAAGTCCTTTGTAGAGCTAAAAAACTTTGTTCATCAAGGCACCTATATACTTATGGTCTCTATCCTGCTTGCCATGGCTATTATTCTTTATTTCTTTCGAAAAAACCTCAACTTCTTTCCAGATAATAAGATGCTCAAAGCTTTGGCTATTGCTTGGTGTGTGCAGAATGCATGGCTGGCCTTTACGGTCGGTTTCCGCAATATGCAGTACATATGGCATACGGGTTTAGCCTACAAACGAATTGGAGTTATTTTCTTCCTCACATTGACCATCTTCGGATTATGGACTATGGGCAAAAAAATCAAAGAGAAAAAGTCTATCCCTTTACTTTTCCACTGGAATGCATGGGCTGCTTATGCATTGCTCATCAGTAGCAGTTTCATCCATTGGGATATTATCATTACAAAGTATAACTTAAATCATGCCTCTAAAGAACCACTAGACTTAGACTTTCTCATTTATGATGTATCTGACAAAAACCTTTACCTACTTTATGATCATCAAAAAGAAATAGCTCAAGAATTAGGCATTTCCCGAAAGGAAGTAAAAGAAAAAATGGCTTATAAAAAGAGGAAATTTTTATCCAAACAAAAGCGAAAAGATTGGCGGGCATGGAATTGGATAGATTGTAAAAACCAGCTACACTTGGGTCAATAGTCCTGAATCATAAATTTAAGGCTTAAGCGGCTAGTCAAAATTGCTTGTATAATAAAATTGTCCCTTCGAAAATTATAAGTAACTGAGGATAGGAAAGTTACGCATGGTTTTTGAAGGGACGCTAAAACCTGTCTGCCTTATTATACCCTTTCCTGCCGCTGACAGGCAGGTTCTAGCCTAACTACTTATAACCTAAACTTGACTACAGGGGAGTTATCTCCTTTCCAAGCAATTTTAGCTATCTTCGAATCCGCTATCATAATTAACGTATTCAACCAAAAAAAATGACAAAGTCAATCTTTGCAAGCCTCATCTTGTGGCTATTAAGCATTACGCTTTCCGCTCAATCCTTTAATCATGAAGAACGATTACAAGGATATGCTCACAAAAATGACAAACTTTATTTCTTATTTGATGAAGCCCTGTATACTGTCCAACCCTATCGTGTAGCTGTAACGGGTACCTTTAGAAATTGGGATCAAAATATGGATGATAATAATTGGCTACTGAAGCGCTCTGGCGATGGCCTTTGGATGTTATCCATGACAAATAAAGATTTTGATAAGGTGCCTCCACTAGCTCAATTTAAGTTCCGTATCAATAATGGTGATTGGATGTCTCCACCTGCTGAATCAGAAAATGAAAAAGCTGGGAATTTAGAGTATATGTCTGGCTATGCCGTTGCTTCCCTTCAAGCAGAACTTTTGGCCTCTGGCCAAATCCACCTTATCGTTGATGGCGCAAAGCGCCCCTTAAATCCAGATAGTTATCACTTGACGAATGCTAAAGGAGAGCATATTCCTATTTCTACAGTACTCCCCCATAATGCCCATGATGCCTTACTGAGTCCAGAAAAAGACATTGATATCAGGCGTATCCACTTTCTTGAAATCCCAGATTTAGAGCTAAAAACCACCTGCTCTTTTGATGCTTGGTTTAAAACACTGTACTCGGACATCCCGCTTGGTGCAAATATCAATGGAACAACCACCTCCTTTGCTATTTTTGCTCCTCGTGCAACAGCAGTAAAGCTATACTTATACCATGAAGCTACCGATAAAGAGGCTTTTGTGACTTATGATTTAGTTCATCACAAAAATGGAATTTGGACCGTCCTGGTTCCTGAAAAGTTAGATAAAATTTACTATGACTATACCGTACATGGCCCTGACGAACCTGGCAGTCATTTTTACGAAAGTACAAACACACACATCTCTGATCCTTATGCACGTGTAAATGTTGATGCGCAAGGTAAATCGAGAGTTTGGCAAGCCACTAAACCAGCAACCAAACTAGCTAATGGCATTCCTCAGATGGAAGATGTAATCGCTTATGAGGTGCATGTTCAAGATTTCACAGATCAACTTCCTGTTTCAGACGATTTAAAAGGAACATTACCTGCCATGTATCAAAGAGGATTACGTAATAGTAAAGGTGAAAAAGTAGGCTTTGATTACTTGGTTGACCTAGGTATCAATGTGCTACACCTCATGCCCATTCAAGAGTTTTTACATTTCCCTGATGAAGATTGGAAAGCTTCCTTTGAAGATGATGAATATATGATTTCACAAGGTATCAGCGAAGAAAACTACCAATGGGGTTATCGTACAACACATGCCATGGCAGTTGAAAATCGCTTCCGCAAAAAAGGTACAGAATACGGGGCAGAAAGAGAGCAGTTCAGAGATTTAGTTCAAGCTTTTCACGATGAAGGTATTGCTGTGATCATAGATATTGTGCCTAATCACACTGGTGAAAATATGGATGGCACTCAACTGAATTTGCATTTTAATGCATTGGACAAACTGTATTACTATCGCACAAAAGATTTTCAACATATTGGTGCTTTTGGAAATGAGGTAAAGTTTGAAGAACGTCCAATGACGCAGCGTTGGTTGATTGATCAATGCCTACACTACATCCATGAATTTGGAGTGGATGGTTTTAGAATTGACCTTGCAGGTCAAGTGGACGAGCAAACATTAATTGCACTCAAAGAAGCCATAGGCCAAGATAAAATTGTATATGGAGAAGCTTGGATCGGCTCTAACGATCCCGCTTACGAAGCAAACCCTGACTGGGATTGGTACAAAGCAGATGCACCGATCACCTTCTTCCAAGATGACAGTAGAAATGCCTTTAAAGGCGATCCTTTTACTATTGAATCTCGCGGATGGCCCGGTGGGAAATTTGCCGAAAGGCAAAATGTCATGAAAGGCCTGTCTAGCCAATTCCCTGATGATAAAACCCCAAATAGTGGAATCAACTACTTAGATATTCACGATAATTGGGCATTGGCTGATCGTTTTGCGCTAAAGGATTATGATGGTCGTTTTGGTGTTCATGAAGATGAATTTAAAATCGCAGCTACGCTGCTTTATACTTCTCTCGGCCCCATTGTACTACACGGTGGTACGGAAATTATGCGTAGTAAAGGCGCTGCACCACTCAAAGAAGTGATCAAAACGACCAATGCCGGATACAAAATCTACCTCCACGGTAAGCGTGATACCTACAACCAACGTCTAGCTAATCAATTTATTTGGGAAAATGTGGGTAACACAGCTACCGATAAAGATAGCTACGCAGATTACAAAAATATGCAAGCTTTCTGGCAAGGGCTCAACCGCTTCCGTTTAAGCAAATATGGAAAAGTATTCCGACAAGCGAGTCAGCCAGGAGCAGACTACTATCAGTGGATTCTACCTGAAGATCCTAGTCAGTTGGGATATATCGTTGATGATAAGGTGATGATATTGATTAATGCTTCGACAACTCCATCTACTTTTCAAATCCATAATTTGCCAAAAGGTCAATGGCAATTAATCGGTAATAATACGGCAGTTGATCATATCAATGGCGTGAAAGATCAAGCCGATTTACTTCAATTAAGAGGTAGCAATCATCAAATCACGATTCCTGCAAAAGGTTTTAAGATTTGGGTGAACCGATGATTTTGTGAGGAAATAAAGTTTTCTATTTAAAAAAATAGAAAACTTTATTTCCTATAATTTACTTAGCTGTCCAAATGGCTCCCATACCAGCCTCCCACAGTTTTTGATTCAAGGCAGGAATAGCTGTTTTTAGAATTTGCTTACCTTCACTTTTATAGGCAGCCCATTTGGCATCTAGTAGAGCCATACGATCTTTAGTAGCTTGATTGACTTTAGGGATATCACTTTCGGCATGATTGATTGCAAAAAGATAATTGGCAGTGAATTTATTTTTGAAATTCTCTACATCATCATAAGCTTTAGACTTACGCTGAATCATATGCTCATCCCAATCTTTCATTTGTTGAATTAAGGCTTTTGCTTCTTGTTTTAAGGATGCATCTGTTATGTCTTTCGACAAACCTTTCAATTGCTTACGCATTTTCAACATCTTATTTACCATATCGTGCATCTCGTTGACATTCGCTTCTGCTGTTTTCATAAAGTTATCATACTCTTCATAATCTTTGTGACTAAGGCCATATAATGGATTAGCTAAGATTTTGAAAGAAGAATCAAAGACTTGGTCTCCTGCTTTTAACTCCATAGTATAGGTTCCAGGAGAAACTTTGTGGCCTCTGAAGCTCCCTTCAATATACGCAGTTGGGGCACCTTTCATAATCGGATAACGCATATCCCAAACAAAACGATTTAAGCCTTTTTTCTTAGAAATCGTTGGTTTGGCAGGAGGGCCTCCAGCGTAAGCTTGGTAAGTTTCATCCCTTTCTGATCGAATGATTCTAATGACTTCTCCCATTTCATTCTTGATCGTCATCGTCAATTCAGTGGTATCCATCTTTGTGGGTAAGTAGTAGTAGATCACAATTCCATTCGCAGGATTAACACCACTTAGAGAATTTGTACCATCAAAACTTTCTCTACTTTGATTCAGTTGACTACCACCATTTGCTAGGTATGCATCCTCTGGTTGGAATAATCGAATGCCTCTTTTTGTACGATCTTGTTGGCGAATGAGGCCCATGTCATCCAGAACCCAAAAAGAACGACCAGAAGTAGCAATGATCAAGTCATCATGTTTGATCTTTAAGTCTAAGATTGGTGTAACGGGCAAATTCAGGTTAAAGTTTTCCCAAGTCTGACCATCATTAAAAGAAATAAACACCCCCAACTCTGTTCCAGCTATGAGCAAGCCTTTTCTTTTTTCGTCTTCGCGAACCACTCTTGTGTAAGCATCTTTTGGAAGATTCCCTGTGATATCTTTCCAAGTTTTACCATAATCCGTGGTTTTCATCAACTTAGGCGTATGCTCATTAAACTTATAACGAGTGGTAGCGATATAAGCTGTTCCAGCATCATGTGGAGAAACATCAATCGCATTTACCAAACATTCTTTTAGACTTTTTGGCGTGACGTTTGTCCAAGTATCGCAATTGTCTTTAGTTAACTGTACCAAACCATCATCTGTACCTACCCAGATTACCCCTTTCTCATGAGGAGATTCAATGACATAGCTGATCGTTCCATAATTTTCAGCACCTACTGCTTCGTTGGTATAAGGGCCACCGCCATTGCCTTGCTTGCTATCGTCATTGCGGGTCAAATCTGGAGATACTTCCTCCCAAGTTTTACCCATATCGCGCGTACGTAGCATCATTTGAGCTGCATGATAATAGGTATTATTATCATGTTGTGACCAAATAATAGGAGCATTCCAATTAAACCGATATTTCATATCTCTAGCCTCTCTACCCAAATACTGAATAGGTGCAGCCATAATATTTGTACTCGCTTGCGCTTCGTTGTCTAATACTTCAATCGTACCTAAGTAGCTACCACCAAGCACATACCTTGGATGATCAGGATCAAAAGCTAAGAAATGCACTTTCTCCACCAGCCGAAGGTGCCCAAGAATCGGTGCTAATGCTGTAGGAACCTAGCTCTCGGTGAGCAATAGAAACAGAGCTATTGTCTTGCTGACCACCATAAATACGGTAAGGAAAACCATTATCCACACTAATACGATAAAATTGAGCCGTAGGCATATTGCGCTGTGTAGACCATGATCTGCCATGATTAAAGCTAATCGCCGCACCACCATCATTGGCAATACAAAGATTTTTAGAATTGCTAGGATTAATCCAAAGATCATGATAATCGCCATGTGTTCCGCTCAAACGTTCCCAAGACTTCCCACCATCAATCGAACGAAGAGCAGGAGCACTCAGTACATAAACGACGTTTTCATTATTGGGATCCGCAAACACTTCCGTGTAATACCATGAGCGCTGAATTAGACGATGATCTGCACTGACTCTACGCCAAGAATCGCCTGCATCATTAGAAACAAACAATCCACCTTTCTCTTGCTGCGAATCACTTTCAATAAGGGTATATATCTTATTGGTATTAGACTGGCAAACAGAGATCGCCATTTTACCTTTTTCCTCTGGTAAGCCCTTTCTTAATTCTTTCCAAGTTTTTCCGCCATCCGTTGATTTATACACCCCACTTCCTTCTCCTCCACTGACTACTTTCCATGGCAAGCGTTGATGTTCCCACATGGTCGCATATAACTCATTTGGATTAGACAAATTCATGGATAACTCTGAACAACCCGTAAGGTCATTTACAAAAAGGATATTTTCCCATGTTTGACCACCATCTGTTGTTTTGAAAATACCACGTTCTTTATTTGCTCCATACAATTGGCCTTGAGCCGCTACATACACTACATCTGGATTATCAGGGTGAATGATAATACGAGCAATATGCTGTGTAGCTTTCAAACCAATATGCGTCCAAGTTTTACCTGCGTCTGTAGATTTATAAACACCATCGCCATGAGAAGTCATCACCCCACGAGGAGCATGTTCTCCCATCCCCACATATACGATATTAGGATTGCTAGTGGCAACAGCTACAGCTCCAACAGAGCCCGTACCAAAGAATCCATCTGAAATATTATGCCAGTGTTGGCCTGCGTCCTCTGTTTTCCAAACACCACCACCTGTGGTCCCCATATAATAAGTCAAGGGATCTCCAACTACACCAGATGCACAAACTGATCGTCCACCACGGAAAGGACCAATATTTCGATACTTTACTGGCTTATAAAAAGCATTCAGCGGTGATTTTTCGATTTGCTGTAAAGCAGAAGTTTGCCCTGAAAGCGAGGTGCAATACATGAGGGTTCCTAAGATTAGAAATATAAGACGTTGCATACGATATCATTGATTATTGAAAATGAAGTATTTTAAGATATAGATAAGAATTAAGTTGAAAAAGTAAATACACAAAAATTCAAGATAGCACAAGCAAGTAAAATCCGATCTTATCAAGATAAGCATATCAGAAACGGAAAAGAAAGTTGTCCATGCTATCTCTTATGCCGATAATTCTACAATCAGCTTCTGCAAAAATAATACGCCCCTATCCAGTTCTTCTTTTGCAATAAATTCATCAGCGCGATGTGCCTGAGCAATTGAACCAGGGCCACAAATAATTGCTTGAAATCCTGCTTCCGCAAATTGGCCTGCTTCGGCAGCGTAAGATACTGTTTGCAAATCATCATTACCCGAAAGGCGTTTCACTAAATCAACAATTTCGTATTCTTCTGGTGTATTTAGCGGTACTACAGGTGGATGATGCATACTTGTTTCTATTTTTGCTCCTGCAAAACGTTCTCTCATAATTTCCTCTCTTTGTCTACAGTAGGCTTCAAATTCATTATAAATATTCCAAGCATCATCGCGAGGAATGGTTCTACAATCCCAATGGAATACACATTGATCTGCAATAACATTTGGTGCAATCCCTCCGTGGATAGTTCCAATATGTAAGGATGAATGATTGGGAATAAAACGATCATCCGTATGCCCTGCCTCGATCAACTCTTCCATCTTATTTTCTAGCCACATGATCAGACGAGCAGCTTCATGGATAGCACTTACTTCTTGCTTAATACGACTACTATGCCCTGCTGAGCCATAGACGGTTGTCTCAAATACCGTAATCCCTTTTTGCCCAATAATGGGTTGCATTAACGAAGGCTCACCAATAATTGCATACTTTGGCGTTTCATCATAAAAATCCATAATAGCCTTTGCTAATGCAGGTCCTGCCAAACAACCTACCTCTTCATCATAAGAAAATGCAAAATAAATTGGCCGTTTTAAATCTGCTTTTACCATCTCTGGTACACAAGCCAGACAGCAAGCAATAAAGCCCTTCATATCGCAAGAACCTCGGCCGTAAAGCTTACCATCACCTTTATCAGTTAGCTCAAATGGATTACTCGTCCACTCTTGCCCTACTACAGGCACCACATCAGTATGCCCAGAAAGCACAACTCCCCCATCAGCCGATGGTCCGATACGACAGTGTAAGGAAGTTTTTTTCTCTTCTGGTTTCTCCACCAAATGCCATTCAATATCGAATCCATCCAGATAATCCTGAATATATTTGATAATACTTAAATTACTCTGTCCTCCTAACACAGGAAAACTTACTAGATCTTTTAAAATTTCTGCTGCTTTATTCATCTCCATTATTTCTTTCAAAAAATCAAAAAATGCTCCCCCTCACAAAATCACATCCTCACATTGTCACACAGTCACACAGTCACAAAGTCTCCCCCTCACAAACTCTCTAAATAGGACCCCAATTAATATAGACGCTAAAGATCAAAAACACCCACGCCATAACTAGAATCATCAAAGCTAGAGGCGTAATAAATCTTAACCATCGATCAAATGGTACCCGACAAAAGCTTAACATAGCAATCAAGCCTCCCAATGCTGGATTAAATAAATTTGTGACACCATCTCCAATCTGGAATGCCAGAATAGTCGTTTGGCGAGTTAATCCAATAATTTCTCCTAAAGGAATCATAATGGGTAAAGTAGCGAGCGCTTGACCACTCCCGGATGGAATCATCAAGTTTAGTATCGATTGCCCAAGAGACATACTTACCGCAGAAGCATAAATCGGTAAGCCACTCAAAACCTCTGCCAGATTAAAGGCAATCGTATCACTGATATTACCCATTTCCAAGACTTCTTTGATACTGGTTGCATAACCTACCATAAAAGCTCCTGGTGCAACAACACCTATAGATTTCAAGGCCGTTTCACTTATTTCTGTTCCACTCATCCTAGCTGCTATACCACTTGCAATCGCAATCATCACAAAAATGGCAGCAATCTCTTTGAGATACCAATGGTAAGTAAATACTCCATATAACATTAGCACAATACCAGCAAAGAAAATACCGATTAACAACCAGTTATTGGATGTAATTCTGTAAGTCTCCAATTTTTGCGATAGCTTTAACCCACTTTCATCTAAGCCTTCTCCTAAACCCTTCGAACGATCCTTACTTATTTTTTTGAAATACCGCACATTGTAATAAGCTAAAAGAGCTAATGCAAAAAAGCAAACTACAGATCGAAGCATCCACCCAGAAAATAAAGGCATCTCTGCAATCGTATGCCCCGTACCAACCGTGTATGGGTTTATTGGCGAAAGCCCAAAACCAACAGTGATAGCGCCCACTGAAATACCTGCCGCTAGAACCAAATCTCCCCCCAATGCCATACTCATGACCGCAGCAATAGGTACCATCGCTATATTGTTCTCATATCCAATTGCAACACCTAAGAATCCATATACGAAGGTCATAATCACTACGATGAAATACTTGCGTTCCAAACCTAAGTTTTTCACTATTGTACCCACTGAATTCTCTACCATCTTTGCTTTTTCTAATATGCCAAACATAATGCCTGATGCTAAGACTACAAAAATAATATCAGAAGCCGTCTTAAACCCCATAGGTAATGCCTTAAACATATCCAAAAAGCTAACGGGTGTAGAGGTAATATTTTTGTAGGATCCAGGAATTACCCTTTGCCGCCCATCTATCAGTTCTCTTTCATAAACTCCAGCAGGCAATAGATAACTTAAGATCGCAGCAAATACAATGATCGCAAAAAGCATAACAACAGGATGAGGAATACGCTCATACCATTTTTTCCGAATAGCCGTCATATCTTTCTTTTAATGAATCCCAAATATATAAAAGCTTCCCTTCCTTACTTATAAGTTATTTGGTAAAATCACTCAAAAATTAATAAACACCTTTGGGTTTTTTCAAAAAATAAAATTTTTTAGTGAACATATACCTTGCTACAGAATTTAAAACAAGAACTAAAAACCCTTATAAAATGAAAATGTCTGCACTAATTGTATGGTGTACTTTTTTACTATACTCTTCAAGCATTTTTGGTCAACACCTTTCTAATGTATCTATTTGGCAAAAGCCAAGCCTAGAAGATTGGTTATTCCCTCAATCATTTTTGCAAAGTAAAATCCCACCAACTACATCTTTAGAGACCCTACTACCTTGTGACTGCGTAGTAGAACAAGGTGCAGTTAGTGCCCCGATTAGTTCTATACTTGGAACAGAGGACCCTGTTAGCTTTTATGATTATGGCGGAGCTTCTTTTGCTAGTGCTAATACTGGCCTAGAAGCAGCCGAAACCATTCGTATATTTTTATATGAGGATCCTATGGGCCTGCAATTGGCGAGTGTAATGCACTGCCGTGTCCAGTCCTTACTTTTGATTTGATCGATCCCGGTTTGATTTGTTCTACTGATAATGTCATTCCGTTAGACTTAGTTATCAATAATCAATCTACAACAGAACCCGTAGTTTGGAGTGGTGATGGTATCATCTCCACGGATGGACAATTTGACCCTGCTCAAGCTAACATTGGTATGAATAGTGTGACCATTTCTCTTTCTGAAATTGGTTGTGATTACGATACGACTTTCATGATTGAGGTTTTACCTACTCCGGTAGCTGCATTTACAGCTGGTAATCTAATCTGTTCTGATAGTACCCTTACCATCAATTATCAAGGTACAGCAACGGCA
>JAKVCU010000083.1 GCA_022448955.1 Saprospiraceae bacterium | reverse complement strand
GTTTTTGCTGTCGTAAGAAATCAAGTTATGTATGAAAAAAATTTAAACATTTGCTTGGATTAACCATAGAAAGCAGACAGGTTGTTGCCTAGCTTTTGAGTATCTGGTGTATGGATGGTATCCTTAGATGTTGATTGTACAGTACTACGTATAAATAATAAATGTTATCGAAAGACAATACGATTCAGACTTGTAAGTTTTAACATCTGTATGAGATTGTAATCTAGATAATTAGTGATCCCTTCATAAACAATAAGAAAACTAAAAAACTTTCTAGCCATACATACAACATTTGTCTATTTGCAACACCCTTCATCGAATTTTGTTAAATAGACAATATGTGAATACTATGTTTGCACAAAATAATCACCAAATCACAATCTATGTATCGAATTTTTAGCGCTGTGCTCTTGATTTTGGCCCTACCGTTTTGGCTTCAAGCACAAGAAACCGCCACTCTTAGCGGCACTATCATTGAAGCTGAAACTGGCGAAACCCTCATTGGAGCAACTATCCTTGTTGCTAATTACAACCTGGGTACCACTACTAATGAATATGGCTTTTATTCACTCAGTATACCAAAAGGAGAAGAAATTAATGTGGAATTCAGTTATGTTGGTTTTTCTAGTGTTATAAAAAAACTTACACTCAAAGAAGATCAAACTATAAACATTGAACTATCTTCAGGTATACAACTCGAAGAAGTGGTCGTCAAAGCGAACTCTTTTGAAGAACAACTCCGCTCTACCCAAATGAGCGTAGAAGAAATTTCAACCAAAGAAGCAAAGCTCGTTCCTGTTATTTTTGGCGAAAGCGACATCCTTAAAACCATTCAATTAAAACCAGGTATTCCCTCTGGTTCTGAAGGAACTACAGGCTTGTTTGTTCGTGGAGGAGGAGCAGATCAAAACCTAATTGTACTGGATGAGGCAGTTGTTTATAATGCCAATCACCTTTTTGGTTTTTTCAGTACGTTTAATACCGATGCCGTTAAAGATTTAAAAATTTATAAAGGGGGATTCCCTGCTCAATATGGAGGAAGATTATCTTCTGTCATTGATGTGAAATTAAAAGAAGGAAATAATAAAAAGTTTGCCGGTTCTGGGGGTATTGGTATTATTTCTTCTAGATTAACCTTAGAAGGTCCTATCGAAAAAGAGCAATCTTCTTTTATGGTATCTGCCCGTAGAACCTATGTTGATATTTTCACCCGTCTAGCTAATCAGGCAAACGAAGAAAATGAAGACTTTTCCCCAATTCCTGATTATTATTTCTATGATTTAAATACCAAAATCAACTTCAAACTTGGTGAAAAGGACCGTTTATACTTGAGTGGCTATTTTGGAAGAGACGTTTTTGGATTCTCAAATGACTTTTTCAACTTTGATTTTGACTGGGGGAATGCAACAGGAACAGCTAGATGGAACCACGTTTTTAATCCTAAGCTTTTCGCAAATACTACTTTCACTTATTCAGATTATCAGTATAATATTCAGAATAGAGTCACAGGTTTCTCCTTTAAAGTAGGTTCTAAAATTAGAGATACAAATGTTAAGACTGATTTTTATTATGCTATCAATAACCAAAATACTATCCGTTTTGGTGCCGTTGCTACCTATCATCAATTTCAAGTAGGTCGATTGCAGGCAGGAAGTGATGATGGAGAAATTGAATTCTCCGCAGGCCAAAACTTCGATGGCATACAAACTGGTGCCTACATATCAGATGAAATCACCTTCAATCCTCAACTGAAGCTAAATGCAGGGGTTCGGCTGAGTGGCTTCTTCAATGATGGCGATACCTATTTTGGCCTTGAGCCAAGAGCTGCCTTAAACTATATCTTGAATGATAAAGTAGCCTTGAAAGCTAGTTATGCCAGAATGTATCAGTATCTACACTTAGTAGCTAACTCTGGTATTACCTTACCAACTGATATTTGGTATCCATCAACTAAATTAGTAAAACCTCAACGTTCTGATCAAATTGCAATTGGTGGTTCTTACTTATTAAACCGTAACTTATTCTTCAATATGGAAGGCTTCTACAAATTCTTAGATCGTCAAATCGAATTTGTGGATGGTGCCCAATTATTTGCCAATGATAACTTAGAGCAAGAGTTTGCTATTGGTAAAGGTCGATCTTATGGCCTAGAGCTATCGGTAGAAAAAAAAGAAGGTAGCCTTACTGGTTGGATAGGATACACCCTTTCTTGGACTCGAAGAGGTGATTTTGATTTGATTGATGACACTCGCTTTTTTGAACAAAATCGGATCGGTGATTTCTCTCCAATTTATGATAGAAGGCATGATATCTCAGTCGTCGCAATTTACGAAATCAATCGTCGCTTAACAGCTACTGCTACTTTTGTATATGGCTCAGGTGACTTGCGCTGGTTACCAACTGGCCGCTTTACCTTCCAAGATGTCTATGGTCAAAACCTTAGCCCCGTAGTCCCTATCTACGAAGGAAGAAATAATTACCGTTTACCTGCTTATCATCGTCTTGACTTGGGCTTGGTAATCAAGTTCTTCCCAAATTGGGGAGAGAGTGATCTTACGATCAATGTCATTAATGCTTATGATCGTAGAAATACATTCTTCATTTTCCTAGAGCCAGAAACTGTCACGGATATTAATACAGGAATCGAACTTCCAACAAGGGTATCCGCAAATCAAGTTTCACTATTTCCTATTTTACCATCATTAACTTGGAACTTTAAATTTTAATCAAATGAAATTTATTCATCTTCTATATATTGCTTTTACTGTTTTTATGGTCACAGCTTGTGACTTAGAGCAAGAAATTAATATTGATTTACCTGATTTTGAACGTGGGATTGTTGTAGAGTGCTATCTAGAACCAGGAAAGCCTTTCAGATTGCTAATGTCTAATGCCGAACCTTACTTCGCTCCACTACCTCCCTTAGATGAGACCTTCTTCGATCTTTTATTAGCGGATAGCGCAGAAGTAAATATTGTACACCAAGGAACAACTTATAGCTTACAAAATATACTCTCATTTGATACAGATCAACGAAAGTTTTTTAATTACGTGGCTCCTCAAATCGTTCCTGCTAACTATAATATCGACTTTGACTTAAATATTGTAACTAAAGATGGAAGAACAATCACGGCAACAACCACTATATTAGAACCTATTACAATTGATAGTGTAATAGTGGAATTCGAGGACGAGCCTAGAAATGATACCCTCTTTGCTCGAACACTAACCTACTTTAATGACATTCCTGATCAGCGTAACTTTTTCAGAAGAATGGTTCACGTAAGTAGTTTAGACAGTATTCCTCTACAAGATTTTTCAACGGATGATCGCTTTGTTCAAGATCGTGTCGTTTTTGGTACACAATTTGAATTCGCAACCGGCGATACCGTCTTTAATACTATTTTCCACCTAAACGAAGATCACTATAACTTTTTAGAAAGTACGCAAAATGCCGTCAATGGCAATTTTAATCCATTTGGACAGCCTAGTCCAATCATTTCGAACTTGGAAAGTGATGCAGAAAATATTATAGGCATCTTTACTGGCTTAAGCTTCGATCAAGTTATAAGTATTATTGAAGAATAGTCCAATAAGATCTAAAACACTTCAAGAAGTGGCTTGCATAGATTTTACTTTCTATCTGCCCTTCTTGAATTTTAACCCCATTCTTACGCTAAATTTTCGCTTTTAGACAAATTTGTAGCAATTCGGACATGTACATTGGAATTGTTTTATTTGTTTTACTCTCCAAAACACTACTTGTTGAAGCAACGCACTGCTATATTATTATTTTCAAGATCTGCAAAAGAAGAAATTGTTCACAAGCAATTTTCATCGACTTCTTTGCGACAAAGCAAAAATATTGCATCCAAACTTATCCAGCAAACTTCCCACATTGCCCAATCTTCAGGTTTTCCTGTTCTGTATGCAGATCAACAGCGAGGAAGTAATTTTGCCGAAAGGCTGACTCATTCTATTCAGGAAGCATTCCGAAATGGTTACGAACGAATCATCGCTATAGGTAATGATACGCCTGCCTTAAGTGTCAATCACCTATACCAAGCTGAAAAGGCTCTAAGCCATAAAGATATTGTACTCGGCCCTTCAAAAGATGGTGGAATCTATCTTTTAGGACTCAAGAAAAAAACCTTCGCCCCTCTATCTTTTGGCAAACTATCATGGCAAACCAATCAATTACTTAACGAATTTATCCATTTTATCACTCAACAAAAATGGTCTTTTCATACGCTAGAACCTTTAGCCGATATTGATAACGTTAAGGACTTTTTCAGTTTCATCAATAAACAACTTCTTTACTTCGCACAGATTTTAAAGTCTCTTCTTCTTAGATCTTTTATTTTCCCCGGGCCAAATATGATTTTCCCGACTCTAGCTACTCATTCTCCTTTTTATCAAAGACCACCCCCACCCATCTATTTCTAATATCACCTTTTATGGACCAATTTTCATAAAACTATGCTGCAGTTTTGCTTTGTTCAAAAGCTATAAGTAAAGACCTGCACATACACTAGTTTTTCTCTAACTTACAATCCGTGCTTATGAAATATTTAACCACGCTATTATTCTGCTTGTCTGCAATGGTGCTACAGGCACAAAAAATCAGTGGAAAAGTAATTAATAAAGAAACAGGCGAACCATTAATTGCAGTCAATATTCTTGAAAAAGGTACTACTAATGGTACCATAACCAATACAGAAGGTCAATTTGAACTCAAATTAATACAGCAAGAAGCAATCCTCATTTTTTCTTATATCGGCTTCGGCACACAAATAATCCCACTGAAAGTTGGACAAAGCAAGATAAGCGTACGCTTAGAAGAGGAGCTCATTCTAGAGGAAGTTGTCGTTACTGCTCTTGGATTAGAGCGTTCTTCAAAAGCACTGGGTTATGCTGTCCAACAATTAGCATCCGATGATATTCAGGAAATTAAAGCAGTAAACTTCCTGGATAATCTAAGCGGCAAACTGGCAGGTGTAACTATTAGTCAAGGGGCAACCGGTGTGGGTTCTAGCTCAAAAATCACTATTCGTGGAGAGTCCTCTTTCACCAATAATAACCCTTTGTTTGTTATAGATGGCATTCCAATCAATAATAATACCGTTCTCAATGTCACCAATGAAGCAGCTGCTGGTTTTCAGGAAGTAGACTTTGGAAACGGTGCTATGGAAGTAAGCCCTGATGATGTAGCCTCTATCTCAGTTTTAAAAGGCCCTAGTGCTGCCGCACTTTATGGTACCCGTGCTTCAAATGGGGTAATAATTATTAATACAAAAGATGGTTCTAAGGCAGAAGGCTTAGGCATTTCCTTTAATACGACCACTTACGTGGAATCAGCCTTCCAATTACCAGCGTTTCAAAATAAATACGGACAAGGGAATAGCGGACAATTCGAATTTGTGGATGGCCTTGGTGGTGGAATTAATGATAATATCACCTATAGTTATGGCCCTCAATTAGATATAGGTAACTTGATTGCCCAATATGATAGCCCTGTAATCCTACCCAATGGCCGAATTGTAAGAGGCGCAGATGTGGCAGTACACGGTGGGGCTGCTATTACACCAACGCCTTTTGTCTCCAACCCTAATAATTTAAAAAACTTCTATAAAACAGGTACTACCTACATCAATAATTTAGCCTTTTCAGGCAAATATGATAAAGGGCATTACCGTCTGTCTTTGACAGATCTTAACAGTGAATCTATTATACCTGGTGTAAATCTAGAACGTCGAACAGCAGCAGCTCGTTTGACTTTTCAGCCAACTGAAAAACTCCAAATATCGAGTGCTATTAATTATGTAAATACTCAAAGTGATAACCGCCCAGGTAGTGGATATGGATCTGAAAATATCAACTATTCATTGGTTGCTTGGCTAGGTAGACAAACAAACTTGAACCCCCTTCGTGATTATTGGCAACCAGGATTAGAAAATCTGCAACAGTATTCTTTTAACTATACCTTCTTCGATAATCCATATTTTATCTTGCTTGAAAATCGAAACGCTTTCAATCGTGATAGAGTATTTGGAAATATTACAGCCTCTTATGATTTTAACGAACATATTTCACTAAGACTTCGCTCCGGAATGGACTACAGCAATGAACTTCGCCAATTCCGTAGAGCCTTTAGTAGTAATCGTTTTAGAAATGGGGGATATGCCGAACACAAGGTCAGCTTTCGCGAAATAAACACCGATCTATTACTAAACTATCGCAATGGTTGGGGTGATTTTTCTTTTGATATCTCGATTGGTGGCAATCGTATGGATCAGCAAGCATCTACCTCCCAATTACAGGCACTTTCATTAGCACAAGCGGGTATTTTTAAATTATCTAATGCGGCAGAGCCACTTGAAATTTTCGAATTTGAGGCAGATAAAAGAATCAATAGTGTTTATGGTTTAGCCAAATTAGGTTTTCGTGATTTCTTATTCCTCGATATTACTGGCCGTAATGATTGGTCAAGTGCTTTAGCTACTCCACTATCTGTAGCTAATACTTCTTTCTTTTATCCATCTGCTTCCTTGAGTTTTGTATTATCAAACATAGTTAATCTTCCTTCAGCGATCTCATTTGCCAAATTACGTGCAAGCTGGGCACAAGTCGGAAATGATACAGATCCTTACCAAACAACAGGTGTATTTTTAGCGAGCACTCCTTTTGGCGGCAACCCTACTTTTACAGATCAAGATTTTATTGCCAATACTAATCTTTTGCCAGAGCAAACTACTTCTGTAGAATTAGGTTTAGATCTTCGCTTCTTCGACGATCGCTTCAACTTCGACATCACTTATTATGATGCCCTTACAGAAAATCAAATTCTTTCACTACCGATTGCCTTGTCTTCTGGTTATGATCAGCAAATCAGAAATGGAGGAGCGGTACGCGTACAAGGAGTGGAAGTTCTTCTAGGTAGTACACCTATTCGCAATGCAAAATTCCAATGGAATAGCATGGTCAACTTTAGTAGAAATGTAGCTACTGTTGAAGATTTACCAAGCGAAGTAGGTCGTTTGACCTTGGCATATACTAGAGTTTATGACAATGTCAATCAAACCGTATGGTATCAAGTACGAGAAGGAGACCGTATCGGTGATATGTGGGGAACGGGCTACCTCAAAAATGAAGATGGTCAATTTGTAATCGATAATGATGGCCGTTTGATTGTAGATAATAACTTGACCAAACTTGGTAATTACAACCCTGACTTTATCATTGGTTTTGTGAATCGTTTTCAGTATAACAACTTCAATCTAAGCTTTGTCATTGACTGGCGCCAAGGTGGTGTATTAGTTTCTAGGACACAAGCACTTGCCGGGGTAGGAGGGCAACTAAAAGAAACAGAGTTTCGTCCAGATGAAGGTTTGGTATTCTCTGGTGTAGTTAATGTAGGATCAGATGAAAACCCTCAATTTGTAGAAAACACTCAGGCCATTCCTGCAGAAACATACTACCGTCAGTTTTATGATCGTAACCATGAAGAGAACAATACTTATGATGCTTCTTATGTAAAATTAAGAGAGTTTAAAATTGGCTACACCTTCCCTAAATCGCAGTTACAAGGCAGTTTCTTAGGATTATTTGAGCGCTTAGATATCTCTTTATTAGGCCGTAATTTATTTGCAATTTCTGACATTCCACACTTTGATCCAGAGCAGTTAGCAGTGCAGGGAAGTACCTTTGTAAGTGGAGTAGAAGATATGTCGTATGCAACAACACGTAGTTTTGGAATTAGCCTAGCTCTAGGGTTTTAAGTTTAAATTTAAAAGAGAACACAATGAAAATATTTAATTATATATTTCTTTCAAGCGTATTATTTTTATTGATATCCTGTACAGAAGATTTTCAAGAAATTAACACCAATCCTAATGCGCCCGTTGATGTGCAACCCAATCTATTATTACGTAAAGTCATCTTTGATTATGGGGAGCAAATGTCTTATGAAGGCTTTGTGGCAGGTAATTTGCTAGGCCAACTATTTACAGCTATTGACTTCAATTTATTTGATCGTCATAGTTTGACAGAGCCACAATTTGGCGGTAATCCTTGGGATATACTCTATATAAATTTGAGAGATAACGAAATTATTCTTGAAAAATCACGCGAAAATATAGCTTTTGCAGTTTATGAAGGCCCTGCTCTAATTATGAAAGCTTACCTAACGGCAGCATTAACAGACTTGTATGGAGATGTTCCATATCTGGAAGCACTAAAGGGAAAAGATGGAAATGTCACTCCAAGCTATGATACACAAGAAGCGATTTATAGCGCGGAAAATGGAATTCTGGATAACCTTAATCAAGCCATTGAGCTACTACAAAGTTATAATGGTATAAGTACTTTAGAGGGAGATATTCTTTTTAATGGCAACTTAGATGCTTGGATTACTTTTGCCAATTCTTTAAAAATTAAGGCTTTGATGCGTATTTCCGAAAGGGTAGATGTAAGCAGTGAATTGCAAATAATTTACGAAAGTGGGTGTTTTATGCATTCCAGCGCAGATGATGCGATATTTAATTTTACCACATCAGCTCCTAATAACTTCCGTATGTCAACAGCTAGAGTTGGCGACTTTAACTTATTCATTATGTCAAAAACAATGGAAGAAATTTTAGAAAACCTAGATGATCCTCGCAGAACAGTCTTTTTCCGTCCTACGTCTAATGAGCCTTCCTCTTTTAAGGGTTTATTGAATGGTCCAGATGCTTCGCAGCTTTCCATCTCTCTTTCTGATTTCTCCCTTTCGGGAAAAATATTTCGCGAAAGCGCAGGAAACTTAAAAGCAAATTTTTTGACCAGTTGGGAGGTACATTTCTTATTAGCAGAAGCTGCAGAAAAGGACTGGATCAATGCCAGTGCGCAAGAACTTTACGAAACCGGAGTACAGCAAGCCTTTGCTTATTGGAATACTACAATTCCTGATGATTATCTCACACAAGGACCAGCGGCATACCAGGCAAATAATGCAAACCCTATTCAACAAATTATCACACAAAAATGGCTGGCCAATATTACAAATGGCTATGAAGGATGGATTGAATACCGCCGTACAGGCTACCCGGCCTTAAAGACGATTTCTGCTAGTTTGAACAATGATCTGATCCCCGTTCGTATGCCTTATCCAACCACAGAAGATGCACTCAATAATACCCATTATGCAGAAGCTGCTCAAGCAACTAACGGTAATAGTGTAAACGCAAAAGTATGGTGGGATGTGGACTAATGATATTATTAATTGGCAATGGCTTTTAGTCATTGCTTCTAGTTTAATTTTAATAATCGTTGCTCCTTTCGCTAAAACGATCAATGACTTTTTCAGAGGAAGTAAAAATGAGCAAGCGCCTGGCTTTTGGTTATTGACTAGTAGCCTAGTCATTTCATGGATTTTTGCAAAGTCCATTACCAATGCAGCAAACTTGGGCCTAAGCTTTGGCTTTGTAGGGGGAGTTGCATACGCAGCCTATTATCTATCATTTTTGGTGGCTGGTATTATTATCTATAAAATGAGGGTAGAAGGACAATTTCAAAGCCTGCACCACTTTTTGGAAAACAGATACGGCCAGATGGCTATGCTACTCTTTTCCTCGCTAATTGCATTTCGTTTATTTAATGAAGTTTGGTCAAATACTATGGTCATTGGCACCTATTTTGGAGCAAAAGATAGTGCTCCTTATTATTGGTCAATCATCGTCTTTACCATTCTAACCTTAGTCTATGCATTAAAAGGTGGACTGCGAAGCTCCTTACTTACCGACCTTATTCAAATGCTTTTATTTGGAGGTCTGTTATTTGTAATCCTAGGGGTTTTAATTCCTAAAGAAGGTGGAGATATAAAAGTGTTTGTTCAATCGGGAGAGTGGACAATGGCTGGTGGGCTAAACTTATTCTTTGTGGCATTGATTCAGGTATTTAGTTACCCTTTTCATGATCCTGTATTAACTGATCGAGCATTTATTGCTTCGCCCAAACTGACTTTACGCAGTTTCATATTGGCAACAGTAATTGGTTCTATCTGTATTTTGTTATTCAGCTTCGTAGGTATTTATGCACAATTGGAAGGTTTGCAAGGTCAAGCACCCGTTGCAGTAAGTAAAGCCTTAGGGCTTGGAATGATGCTGATGATGAATTTTATCATGATTACTTCGGCTGCTTCTACTCTGGATAGCACATTCACTTCTTTTTCAAAACTCATTTTAATCGATCTAGGCAAAGCCCAGGCATTGACGATTCGAAAAGGTCGTATTACAATGATCATTGTTGCTATTGCAGGTACTTTACCGATCTTTTTTAGTCCTGAAATTTTATCTGCAACTACAATAAGTGGAACGATGGTGATTGGGCTCACACCTATTTTTTTATTTTGGAAAATAAAAGCACCTGAAAGTTCATTTTTATGGTCGGTGAGTATCAGTATCATTATTGGTATATTATTTACAGCAGGACTCATTCCAGAAAGTTGGTATTTCTTTGAAGGTAAATACGGTGACCTTCTATCCGTAAATATTATAGGAGTTTTATTATGTACATTAGTTTTTTGGCTACCTATTTTAATGACTAGAAAAAATGAAGCGAACCAAAGATTTAGGCACTAAAAGTGGCCGAATACTCCTATTTGGAGGCGTATATTCTAATCTGCAATCATTAAATAAATTGATGCAGATTGCCGCCTTGGAAGGAATTCCTCCTGAAAATATTATCTGCACAGGGGATATTGTAGGTTACTGTGCCCAGCCAGAAGAATGCCTCCAAAAAATAAAAGCTTGGGGGATTCACAGTATTTTGGGAAACGTAGAAATACAACTTAGAGATGGAGAAGAAGATTGCGGCTGTAACTTTGATAATGGCTCAAGATGTGATTTGTTTTCACGACAGTGGTACCCTTTTGCGAAAGCAAATGTTTCTGCATCTTCCCTAGAATATCTGCAACTAATGCCTGATCATATTCAGTTTAAATATGCTGGTAAACAATGTTTAGTTGTCCATGGCCATTTTCACGAAACAGCAGGATATATCTTTAAGTCCACTTCTTGGGAAGCAAAACAAAAGCAATTTGATGATGCAGCAGTAGAAATCATCCTTGGAGGACATTCTGGCTTACCCTTTAACGATATCAAGGGCAGTTACCTTTGGCTGAATGCCGGTGTTATTGGAATGCCAGCAAATGATGGAACCACTAGAGTTTGGTATATGATACTAGATGATAAAGACGGAAAGCTGGATTTTAAACACTTTTCATATGAATACGATTTTGCGAAAGCCAATCAATTGATGAAAGCAAACCATTTGCCACCTCAGTATGCAAAGACCTTAAGAACAGGGCTTTGGGATAATTGCGAAATTTTACCTGATGTAGAAACCGCCCAACAGGGGAAAATGATACATCTATAAAACAGAAAAGGCTGCTCCGATGGAGCAGCCTTTTTATGCTTAAGTTGACTGTTCTGTCAATCTTAGTTTTTGATCAAGCCACCTAAGTCTACGTTAGGCTTAACTGCAGATCTTCTGTTTGCAGCTCTACCGTCAGCTGATTCATTGTCGCCAACAGGTCTTGCATCTCCATAAGAAACTACAGATACTTGAGAAGCAGAAACTCCCTCTTTCAAAAGACGTTCTACAACTGATACTGCACGCTTGTAACCAAGCTCCCAGTTGTTAGCAAAAGAAGCACCTTCTTTTACTTTTTGATCATCAGTATGACCCTCTACTAAGATAGTCAATTCTGGATTTGCCTTTAATTTCTCTGCTAATTCAGCAATTGCAGCCTTTTCATCAGAATCGATTCTGTAAGAACCGCTGTTGTAAGCTACAGGAGATTTTGTTACTACAAATAACTGACCATCTCTGTTTTCAAGAGATAAACCAGACTCTTCGTACTTAGCAAAGATACCGTTGATTTGATCTTGAAGAGCTTTCAATTCCGCTTCCGTCATTGAAAGTTTTTCTTTTACAGAAGCAACTTCACCCTTAGTGGCATCCAATTCAGATTTGATGCCAGCAATTTCGCCGTTCAAACGAGCTTTTTCAGCTTCCATTTCAGCAGCGAGAGCATCTTTCTCTTCTTGAAGTTGTTTTACTTGCTCCTGAGTCTCAGCAAGTGCACGATCAGTTGCTTCTTTTGCAGCTAACAACTCGTCGTACTTTTTCTTAGAAACACATGACTGAGTTAAACCAACTACTAGGCAAAAAACCAGTAAATTAAGTATTAGACGCATGTTCGTTTAGTTTGATTAAATAAAAATTAAATTAGTATTTCAAATGATATTGATACCATATAGACTAGTGGTACAGACAACCCAAAGGTAAAAAAAGCCTTCTATAATTTAGTAAGTAGACTTGAAAAATTATATATATCCTTTCTTCAAAAGAAAAAAACCACTCTTTTGTTCGGCTTATTTCCAATTTACTTCTTCTTTTGTAAGTAATTTGTTTATCTGTCTGGTTCTGCAAAGCAATAGATAATTTTTGATATAACAAAAAGCCTTGACTATTAAATCACATGCTTTTTGTATTATTTTACGACTTGTAGGCTTCAAATCCTTATTTCTTGCTAATTTTGGGATGTAATTAGTCTGAAGAAGATAAAAATACTATTTTTGCAATCCTCTCTCAATGAGGCCTCGATATCTATTAAATACTTGAATATCAAATGGATTATCAATTAATCGAAGAAAATGGTTTCAAATATATTGAAACCAATGGCGGAGAAGAAAATTTATTATTGCTGCACGGTCTATTCGGTGCGTTAAGCAACTTTCAAGGAATTATTGGCCATTTCGGCGACAAATACAATGTCGTTGTTCCAACTTTACCAATATTTGAATTACCTATTCGAGAAGTATCTGTAACTGGACTTGTAGAATCCGTTGCAGACTTTGTGACATATAAAGGTTATGATAAAGTACACGTTTTAGGCAATTCCCTTGGCGGACATATTTCACTGCTTTATGCTCTTGCTCATCCCGAAAAAATTAGTTCTATCACCTTAACTGGTAGTTCTGGTCTTTTTGAAAGTGCCATGGGAACTAGTTTTCCCAAGCGCGGTGATTATGAATATATCAAACAGAAAACTATCGATACCTTCTATAACCCAGAGGTAGCAACTAAAGAATTAGTAGACGAAGTTTTCGATACCGTTAACGATAGAAATAAGGCTATTCGTGTTGTAGCCACCTCAAAATCCGCTGTCCGCCAAAATCTTGGTGATAAGCTTCATCAAATTGCTGCGCCAACCTTGCTAATTTGGGGAAAACAAGATCAAGTTACCCCTGCTTTTGTAGGCGAAAAATTTAATGAACTTATCGAAAATTCTAAACTAGAATTTGTCAATGAATGTGGTCATGCACCAATGATGGAAAAGCCAGATGAGTTCAATGCCTATTTAGAAGGATTTTTAAAGGATTTAGCAGCTAAAGAAGCTAACTACTAATATAACCAATAATTTATAGCTGGCATATTGCTGCTACTCAAGCTTTTTTTAAATCATTGCTGAGTTTTAACAAATCTTGGCAATGGTTCACATGCTTAAGGGCGCCAAATATTCATTTGCTCATGAGCTGCTTATTGGAGTCATTTCCTGTCAGCAGCACGCAGCAAATATTATCTCCAAATCAAGATGGTTTGGTTAGAGTTTATAAATGAATGGAACAAAAGTCCAATTAGTCATTTTACTACGTCGACCCAACATTTTTGAATCAAGCACCAAATACGCTTTATTTACTTCAATGGCTAAGTAAAGGTTAACATTTTGTTGTGCTATTTTTTTGAGCTTTCCAATTATCATTAAGGACATACTGATTCGATATAATACTAGCTTTAACAAATGAAGTTTAAAGCCTAAGAATAGTTGGTTTTTATTTTATATTATCACAAGGTGGCTTATCCAAGTGGCTAACCAACCAAATTCCAAATCAAAAATTCTTATTTAACTTGGTACACTAAATCCTAAATTACTTAACATTTTGAAGTGCATTTTTTAATCAAAACTATTTCATGATTAAATCATGTGATGCAAACTAGCCGACTACATTTGGAAGATTAGCTTTTACATATTTGTATTTATCATAACTATCAGAATGCTATATGCTAAAGCTCAAAGAAAAAAATTAAAACATGAAAAAGGTACTCTATTTAGTCATTACCCTGTTTTATATGGCTAGTTGTAAGCCAACTCAACCATTACCAAGCATAACTATTGAGGAGCGCGATTTAGATACACTAGTCATTTCCGCACCTAAAGAAATGAGTTCAGAAGAACTTGCTGGAGAGCTCCAAGTACCCAGCCCCATTCCTCAATCCTTACCCAATTACAACGGAACCTACGAGCGGAAGAATGATCTACTGCACACATCACTTGATCTTCGCTTCGATTGGACTAATGAAAAAGTCATTGGTAAGGCTTCCCTTGATCTTAAACCACATTTCTACCCTACCTCTTCGCTTAGGTTAGATGCTAAAGGTTTTGAATTCCAAAAAGTACAGCTAGTCGAATCTTCCGGAAGTAAAGATTTAAAATACACATACGATGGTGCGTCCTTAGAAATCGAATTGGATAAAGTTTACAAAAGAACAGATCAATACCAAATTCACATAGAATACATTGCTAGCCCTGCTGCCACTGGCGGCAGCGAAGCAATTACTTCCAATCAAGGTTTATTCTTTATTAACCCTCGTAATGAGATTACAAATAAACCACAACAAATTTGGACACAAGGAGAAACAGAATGGAACTCTCGTTGGTTTCCCACTATTGACAAGCCGAATGAACGTTGTACACAGGAAGTATTTGTTACTGTCGAAGATCGTTTCCTTACGCTTTCCAATGGTCTAATGGTCAATTCAAAGAAAAATAATGATGGAACACGTACTGATCAGTGGAAAATGAACCAGCCGCATGCTCCCTATCTTTTTATGTTAGCTATCGGAGAGTTTGCTAGAGTAGAGGACAAATGGAATGATATTATTGTAGACTACTATGTAGAACCTGAGTACAAAGAAGATGCTAGGGCTATTTTTGCACATACTGTAGAAATGTTAGATTTTTTCTCTGAAAAACTAGGAGTAACTTATCCTTGGCCAAAATACTCTCAAGTAGTTGTTCGGGATTATGTGTCAGGCGCTATGGAAAATACTTCAGCAGTAGTCTTTGGTGATTTTGTCCAAAGAAAAAAGCGCGAACTTATAGATAACAATAATGACAAAATTGTAGCACACGAAATGTTTCATCACTGGTTTGGTGACTTGGTCACTTGTGAAAGCTGGGCCAATTTGACGATGAATGAAGGCTTTGCCAATTATAGCGAATACCTTTGGTTAGAGTATAAATATGGCAAAGATGAAGCCGATTATCATATGCTTAATGAATGGAGTGATTATATTGCTTCTACTCGATCTAATATCCATCCACTCATTCACTTTGAACATAAGGACAAAGAGGATATGTTCGATCGCCACAGCTATAATAAAGGTGGATCCGTATTGCACATGCTTCGCAGTCATATAGGCGATGATGCTTTTTGGGCTGGCCTAAATTTATACTTAGAGAAAAACCAATATACTGCTGTTGAAACACATGATTTACGATTAGCGTTTGAAGAAGTAACAGGCCAAGATTTGAATTGGTTCTTTAATCAATGGTATTTTGATCAAGGACACCCCTCTTTTTTTATCACACACACTTATGACGATGGGGTAGCTTCCCTGACTATCTCCCAAGAACAAGATGCCGAAATCATGCGTCCAATCTTTGAGCTTCCTGTAACTGTCGATATTTATTTAAGCCCAGATAGTGTTATTAGAAAAAATATATGGCTAAATCAGCGTAAACAAACTTTTGAATTTGAATTACCTTCGGCACCAAAGTTGATTAACTTTGATGCCGAACACGTCATTTTGGCAGAACGAAAAGAGGATAAAACAGAGGAGGAATTGGCCTTTCAATTCATACATGCACCAAAGTTTCTAGATCGTTACGAAGCACTCTTAAAACTACAAAACAGCTATATTGATGCCGCAAAAAAAGCTAAAAAACTGGCTCTGAGTGATCCATTTTGGTTGATACGTGTTACTGGATTACAATCTTTAAATTTTGAAGATTCAGATTTAAATACTATTCGCCAGCTTGCTATTGATGATCCCCACTCAAAAGTAAGATCTTTAGCTTACGAAATCCTACTCGAACTACAAGACAATATGTCAGCTGATATATGTGAAAAAACAATTCAATCAGATTCGTCTTACGCCGTAATTGCGATAGCACTAGACCTTCTCAATATCATAGACCCTAACAAGGCATTAACTGCTGCAAAACAACTCGAGAAAGAAAATAGTAGTGAACTAAATGGAGCCATTGCCAATATTTATGCCAAAAGTGGTGATCCAAAACACCTTGCTTTCTTCAAAAAGAATAAAGAAAAAATTGATGGCTACCAAGCGTTTAACTTTTTTAGTGCTTTTGCATTATTAGCTACAAATTCTGATAAAAAAACCACTTTTAATGTGATTGATCAAATGGAAGCAATTGGCTTAAATATGAGTCAATCACCTTGGCGAAGGCTTGCTGCAGCTAGGGGTATCAATGATATTCGTAATTATTATCATCAGAAAGAAACGAGAGATGGAAAAGAAAAGGCGGCTTTTGATCAAGTCGTTACACAACTAGGGGAAAGATTACAAAAAATGAAAGCTGCTGAAACAAATGCTGATTTAAAAGGATTATATGATCAATTAAAATTGATTGATCGTTCCTAGCTGTAAAAAAAGAGGGATTTCTTTTTTGGAAGATTCCTTCTTTTTTTCTCATTAAAGTAAAATCTAAAACACCAAGTCAAATTGTAAGAATACTTTAACACCTAACTCCTTGACATTATTAGTTATCTTGGGTATTTTCCCATTTGTCTTTGCATCCCCACAAATCCGATATGCAAAAGCTATACCAAATCTTTGGATTAATACAAGATATAAAGTTGAAATAAATCAATTGTCACTCAACTTCGTTTTCTAATTGATTGTTATTTAGCTTCAAATAAGATCCTAATGGCACAGAAAAATAACTACCTGTTGTTGGTCGAGAAATTAGACCAGTTCATTCGCAAGTTTTATATTAACAAACTGATTCGCGGAGGGCTTTACAGTTTAGGTCTAATTTTATTACTTTTTATATGTATGAATGTTCTGGAATACTACTATTATTTTAATAGCGGTATCCGTAAGTTATTATTCTTCTCGTTTGTTGGGGTAAGCCTAGCAGCTATTTCCTACTGGATATTGTGGCCATTAGCTCAATACTTCCGTTTAGGCAGTGTCATTTCCAGAGAGCAGGCCGCTACAATTATCGGTCAGCATTTCACAGATGTGAAAGATAAACTATTGAATATTCTTCAGTTGAAAGACCAAGCAGATCAAGCATTAAATCGTGATTTGATCTTGGCAAGTATCAATCAAAAATCTGAAGAGATCAAAATTGTTCCTTTCAAAAAGGCAATTGATCTTTCTCAAAATAAAAAGTATTTAAAATATGCCCTACCTCCACTATTTTTATTGTTAATTATCCTTTTTGCGGCTCCTAGTATGATCAAGGAAAGTACAAATCGCTTGATCAATAACAATAAAGAGTTTGAAAGGCCTGCCCCTTTCACGTTTGTACTAGAAGATAAAGAGTTAAGCGTTGTTCAATTTGAAGATTTTTTACTAGAGGTTGAGGTTGAGGGAGATGCCATCCCAAATGAAGTCTTTATAGATATTGAAGATTATCAGTATCGTTTGACAAAAGACAAAGAAAGAGCTAACCTGTTTACACATCGTTTTAGTAATGTTCAAAAAGCAGTTGATTTCAAATTGTATTCTTCTGGCGTAACTTCTGAGGCTTACAAACTAACCGTTTTGAAAAAACCAAATATTCTTGGTTTTGATGTGGAAGTTGACTACCCTGCTTACACCAAAAGAAAGGATGAAAAATTAGAAAGTATTGGTGATTTAGTCGTACCAAAAGGTACTAATTTGGATTGGATTTTCAATGCTGAAAATACCAGCGATATTAGTATACGTTTCTCTGGTGGTACAACTGCTTCTATTAAGCGTTTTGCAGATGATCTTTTCTCTTTCGAGAAACGTGCCTTAAGAGATCAGTCTTATATGATTTATATCTCTAATGAAAATCTACCCAATGCCGATTCGGTAAGTTACTCCATTTCAGTTATCCCAGACTTATACCCAGATATCAAAGCAGAAAAATTTCAAGATAGTACAGATGCGAAACTATTATTTTTTGTAGGAGAAGGATCCGATGATTATGGCCTAAAGTCCTTGTCTTTTAACTATCGTATAAAGAGCAATGGAAAACAAGGAACGTTAAATACAGAATATTTGCCAACAGCTAAAAGTAATCGGGTGGAATTTGATTACACCTTCGATATTGCAGAATTAGCCTTAAAACCAGGTGATGAGGTAATCTACTATTTTGAAGTATATGATAATGATGGAGTGAACGGTAGCAAAGCTGCCCGCACCAACTTGATGATGTACAACATGCCAACTGTAGAACAGTTCGAGGCAATGGAAGAACAAAACGAAGACGAGATAAAGGAGGACTTGAAAAAAGCGATGGAAGAATCCAAAAAGATTCAAGAAGAAATGAAGAAGATGCGCGAAAAGCTTTTACAAGAAAAGGAAGTGGATTGGCAAACTAAGAAAGAGTTAGAAAAATTATTAGAGCGTCAAGAGGCTCTCGAAAATCAAATAGAAGATGCAAAAGAAAAATTCGAAGAGAATTTAAAGAACCAAGAAGAGTTTTCCGAAAAAGACGAGCAGATTCTAGAAAAACAAGAACGCTTGCAGGAAATGTTCGAAGAAATGATGAGTGAAGAAATGCAAGAATTAATGAAGCAAATCGAAGAAATGCTTCAAGAATTAGAGAAGGATGAAGCATTGGAGATGATGGAAGATATGGAAATGAATGATGAGGAGCTCGAAATGGAATTAGACCGAATGTTAGAAATGTTCAAGCAACTTGAACTTGAACAAGAGATGAACGATATGATTGACAAATTAGAAGAACTTGCTGAAGAACAGGAGAAGTTAGCAGAAGAAACAGAGCAGCAAGAAAACAATAAGGCACCCGAAGAGCAAAAACAAGAAAAACAAGAGGAGCTAGAGCAAAAACAAGAAGAATTAAACGAAGAGATGGAGAAACTGGAAGAGAAATGGGAAGAAATTGAAAAGAAAAATGAAGCATTAGAACAACCACAACAAATCGGTGATAAAGACGAACAAATGGAGGATATCAAACAAGATATGCAAAATAGTTCGCAGCAAATGCAGCAAAAACAAAATAGCAAAGCTTCTAAATCTCAAAAAGATGCTGCTGCAAAAATGAAAGATATGGCCGCCGCAATGCAAATGCAAATGCAGCAACAAGAGATGGAGCAAATGGAAGAGGATATGAAAGCTCTTCGACAATTATTAGAAAATTTAGTCGGTTTGTCTTTCGATCAGGAAGATTTAATTGATGAGTTTACTCAAACAAGTATCAATACCCCACGATATGTCGAATTGGTTCAACGACAATTCAAATTGAAAGACGATTTCAAATTGGTGGAAGATAGCTTACAAGCCTTGAGTAAAAGAGTAATCCAAATTGAGTCTTACGTCACCGAAAAAGTGACCGAAATTAAAGATAATTTCAAAGATGGTCTAAAAGAATTGGAGGAACGTAAAAAGCCACAAGCAAGTGAGCATCAAAGACGCGCCATGAAAAATACTAATGATCTGGCATTAATGCTAAGTGAAGTGATGAACCAAATGCAACAGCAGATGTCTTCAATGATGCCAGGCTCACAAATGTGTAAAAACCCTGGCAACAAACCAGGACAAAATGGTAAAGTTCCACAAGACAAGATGGGCCAGGGCCAACAGGGGCTGAATCAGCAAATGCAACAGATGAAGAAAAACTTGGAGGATGGAAAAGGAGGAAGTAGTAAAGATTTTGCAAAAATGGCGGCAAAGCAAGCAGCATTAAGAAATGCCTTAAGAGAAAAACAAAAGAAACTACAAGAGCAAGGAAAGGGTAGCCAAGAGCTGCAAGAACTGATCGAACAGATGGACAAAACGGAAACTGACTTGGTCAATAAAAAATTGACTAATGAAATGATGAAACGCCAAGAAGAAATTCTTACTCGTTTGTTAAAACACGAAAAAGCAGAACGCGAAAGAGAATTTGACCAAAAGCGTAAGGCAGAAACAGCGAGTAAAAAAGAACGAAAAATGCCCCCTTCATTAGAGGAATACATTAAAAAAAGAGAAGCTGAAGTCGAAATGTATAAAGCAGTATCTCCCTCATTAAAGCCCTATTACAAATTCTTAGTAGAAGAATACCTAAAAACATTAAAGGATACAAAATAAATTTTTGACATATAACAAAAGAGATCTTATATTGTGATATAGGATCTTTTTTGTTTTCCCTCCATCGCCCGATTCATAATCCCACTTGATTTTTAAGCTAATTAATGATATCTTACTTTTGCTTAACGAAATGAGTTCACAAACAATTATGCTGAAGCTGTCTTCTAATCCAAGGAATGTTTCCCTTGTTGAAAGTTTTGTCGAAAAGGTAGTTCAACGCTATAAACTTAGCCCCGATAAATATGGGGATATTTTAATTAGCCTTACCGAAGCTGTAAACAATGCAATCATTCATGGCAATCAAGCAGATGAATCTAAATCTGTCCAAATACAATGTTCAAAGCGATCAGATGCTATTTCATTCAGTGTTTCGGATGAAGGACCTGGTTTTGATCCTCGTAATATTCCTGATCCAACTGCCCCAGAAAATTTGTTGAAAGTTGGAGGTCGTGGTGTATTTTTAATGAAACAACTTTCCGATGAATTGCGGTTTTCCAATAATGGAACAACGGTTGAGATGCGCTTTCGTCTAGCTTAGTCTATAATTGGTTTTATGAGTAACGAAATGGGTTGGATTTCTTCTCCGATGATGGATGAAGAAAATATAATTGAATACCATACTGAAGAAATTGAATTTGAACTACCTGATACTGAAAAAGTATCAAATTGGATTTTAAGCATTGTTAGTAATGAATCCAAAATCCTTTCCTCTGTTAATTTCATATTTTGTAGCGATCAATATTTACATTCTATAAACGTAGAGTATCTCGATCACGATACGTTCACAGATATTGTTACTTTCCAATATTCAAAACATCCTTATATTGAAGGTGATCTCTTTATTAGTATAGACAGAATTAAAGAAAATGCAAATACCTTTCATGTCCCTTTTTTAAAAGAATTACATCGAGTAATGATCCACGGCATATTACACATTTGTGGTTATGGAGATAAATCAGCTGAAGAAAAAGATTTGATGCGTAAAAAAGAAAATGAATCACTCGCTATTTTAGAAAAAATGTAACATCTTCCGATACATTCTATTCTTTTCATAAAAAATCAATGACTTCCTTAATTGATTCTTATTTTTTTTCCTTTTCTTATTTGAATAATTAATACATTTGCTGAACTCATTTTCTTTTCGGAAATATGCGTTTCCTAACCATTTATCCTAATCAAGCTTATTCAACTCAATTTACTTTTACTGGTATGAAGAATTGAAGATTCCACTTAGTGGATAATAGTAAACTTTGTTCCTTCTGCTTACAAAACAAAAATATCCCGTGAAATGAAAGTGTTAAAATTTGGAGGTTCCTCTGTAGCAAAACCTGAACGCATAAGAGGAATTGCAAAAATCTTAAAAGAGTACTATACCCAAGGTGAGAAATTCACAGTGGTTTTCTCTGCTTTTGGTGGCGTTACAGATAGCCTAATCGAAATGAGTCAACTCGCTGCAGCAGGTGATGATCTTTATATTGAAAAATTTGAAGCATTTCAAAATCGACATTTTGATGCAGCAAAAGAACTATTAGATATTGATCGCCTAAAGGAAGTTTTACCCGAGCTAGAAAACAATCACAACGTATTAAAAAATTTACTATATGGAATTTTCCTTGTTCGCGAAGCTTCAAGTCGAACAATGGATTATGTATTAAGCTTCGGTGAACGAAGTTCTGCATTTATCATCTCACATGTACTTAAACAAAATGGCCTAAATGCAAAATACCTTGATGCACGGAGAGTCATAAAGACAGATAAGTCTTTTAGCTCAGCAAAAGTAGACTTTAGTCTTTCTTATAAAAAGATCAAAGAATACTATGAGCAAAATCCAGAAATACATATTGTCACTGGATTTATTGCCTCTGCAAAAGGTGGGCTTACTACGACGCTGGGTCGCGGTGGGTCTGATTACACAGCTTCCCTCTTAGCTGCTGGACTCAATGCAGACCTTATTGAAATATGGACAGATGTAGATGGTGTATTAACTGCTGATCCCCGTAAAGTAAAAAAGGCTTTTACGATTCCAAATATGACTTACTCTGAAGCAATGGAAATGTCCCATTTCGGAGCAAAAGTAATTTATCCTCCTACCCTTCAACCTGCTTTGGCTAAAGCTATACCTCTATATATTAAAAATACCTTTAATCCGTCTTTTGTCGGAACCTTAATCACCAAAGACAGTGATCCCAATGGAACCGATATTAAAGGTATTTCTTCAATCGGTCATGTAGCCTTACTTACTTTACAAGGGAGTGGCCTTTTCGGTGTACCGGGTATTGCAGGTCGATTGTTCTCTTGCTTAGCACAGGCTGACATCAATGTCATCTTGATCACTCAAGGTTCATCCGAGCACTCTATTAGCTTTGCAGTTCAGCCAAAAGTTGCCGAAAAAGCAAAAAAGAAAGTTGAAAAAGAGTTTGAGTATGAAATGCAATTAAGTATCATAGATAAGGTGAAGATGGAGGACGATCTTTCCGTCCTTGCTATTATCGGTGAAAATATGCGATATCGTACGGGTATTTCAGGCCGTCTTTTCCAAGCTCTAGGTAAAAATGGTATCAATATAGTAGCTATTGCTCAAGGTTCATCAGAATTAAATATTTCAGTAGTAATAAATAGAGAGGATGAATCAAAAGCATTGAATGCTTTGCATCAATCCTTCTTCCTTTCAGATACAAAAGAGTTACATTTATATATGATTGGTGTAGGGTTAATTGGAAGCACACTTATCCAACAAATACAAAAACAAGCAGCATATTTGAAGCAAAACCGTTCTCTGGAAATAAAAGTCATCGGATTGGCAAATAGTAAAAAAATGCTATTCAATGAAAATGGCATTGACTTAAAGAATTGGAAGGATTCCCTATATTCCTCAGAAAGAGAAATGAAGGTAGCGGGTTTTATCAATACTATGAAAAATATAAATCTAGAGCATTCAATTTTTATTGACAACACTGCAAGTGACCAGATTGCTAATCATTATGAAACCATTCTTGATTCCAGTATTTCTATTTCGACTCCGAACAAGATTGCTACCTCCTCTGCCTATCTCCAATATACTAGATTGAAAACCATCGCAAAAAAACGTGGAGTTCAATTTATGTACGAAACAAATGTTGGCGCAGGTCTTCCCGTAATATCCACACTGAATGACCTCATAAATAGTGGTGATCAAATCTTAAAAATTGAAGGAGTGCTTTCTGGATCTTTATCATTTATATTTAACTCATTTGATAGTAGCAAGCAGTTTAGTGATATTGTATTAGAAGCTAAAGAAAGAGGATTCACTGAACCAGATCCAAGAGTCGATTTAAATGGTATAGATGTTAGAAGAAAATTACTCATCCTGGCAAGAGAAGCTGGCTTAAGCTTGGAGGCAAATGATGTAGAGATCAATAATATTCTACCAACTACTTGTCAAGAGGCAGAGACCGTAGACGATTTTTTCACAGCATTATTTGCTGCAAATGATCATTTCACAGATTTAGTAAAAACGTCAGAGACGGAAAATAAAAAACTTCGAATGGTGGCCAAACTTGATAAAGGTAAAGCCAGTATTGGATTAGAAGCAGTAGATAATGAGCATCCTTTTTATCATTTAAGTGGCAGTGATAATATGATTGTTTTCACTACTGAACGATATAAAGAGAGACCTTTAGTGGTAAGAGGTCCTGGCGCTGGAGCAGAAGTTACTGCGGCAGGGGTTTTTGCTGAAATAATCACCATTGGAAATTACCTTGAATAAAAGAAAGAAATTATGAATGCAGGAATAAAAGTTTTTGCACCGGCAACAGTAGCAAATGTAGCATGTGGTTTTGATATATTAGGCTTTGCATTAGAGAAACCTGGTGACGAAATCATCGCCAAATTCTCCAATACTCCAGGAATTACGATCACAAAAATTACAGGCGCTAAAGGAAAACTACCTTATGAAATAGAAAAAAATACAGCTGGATTTGCTGCTCAAAGCGTACTAAATCATTTAGGTGATAAGTCGACAGGAATATCATTAGAAATACATAAAAAGATGCCCTTTGGAAGTGGTCTTGGTTCGAGTGCAGCAAGTGCAGTTGCGGGAGCAATGGCCGTAAATGAATTATTAAAAAGACCTTTAACTAAAAGAGAGTTATTACCATTTGCTGTTCTGGGCGAACAAATCGCAGATGGAGCTTACCATGCAGATAATGTTGCCCCTTCCCTTTTGGGCGGAATCATCTTTATCAGAAATAATAAAGAACTCGATGTTCACAGACTTCCACTTCCTAAAGGGCTCTATGCTACTGTAGTATATCCCCATGTAAAAATCCTTACTAAGGATGCCCGTGAAGTATTATCTCCAAATACTACACTCCAAAAATGCATTGAGCAAAATGGAAATCTAGGAGGTTTAATTGTTGGATTGTATAATTCAGATTTAGATCTTATCAGTAGATCATTACAAGATGTCATTATTGAGCCACAACGTGCCCAATTAATTCCTCATTTCCAGGAGATCAAAGAAAGCTGTTTGAAAGCGGGTGCATTGGGATGTAGCATCTCAGGTGCCGGTCCATCTATTTTTGCACTGAGTCCCAATAGTCTAAAAGCAGAGCAAGTAGCAGTAGAAATGGAAAGAATCTTTACAGACAATAAGATTAAAAATCAGGTGTTTATTTCACAGATTAACCAAGAAGGAGCTATTAAACTCTAAAGAAAAAGGAATGAAACTATATAGCACAAACAATAAAGAGCATTTTACTAATCTTAAAGACGCGGTTCTAAAAGGATTGCCAGAGGATAATGGTCTATATATGCCAAGTCATATACCAGTTTTACCCAAAGATTTCATCGACAATATTGAATCATTTTCTATTCAAGAAATTGCGTTTACAATATGTAAAGCACTTTTTAATAGTACTATTCCAGAAAATGATCTTAAAGAAATCGTATACGATGCAATAAACTTTCCAGCACCAATAGTCTCTTTAAAAGAAAACATCCATGTATTGGAATTATTCCATGGCCCATCTTTAGCGTTCAAAGATTTTGGTGCACGATTTATGGCTCGACTAATGAGTTATTTCGATAGAGCAAACGAAGAAGAATTAGTTATTCTTGTGGCTACTTCTGGTGATACTGGCGGAGCAGTAGCATATGGATTCCTCCAAACCCTAGGAATAAAGGTGGTCATCCTCTACCCTTCTGGAAAAGTATCTCCTTTACAAGAAAAGCAACTTACTACCCTCGGCCATAATATTTACGCACTCGAGGTCAATGGCACTTTTGATGACTGCCAAGCTATGGTAAAAAAAGCATTTCTAGACCAAGATTTAAGAAATCAAATAAGGATCAGTTCTGCAAATTCTATCAATATTGCACGATTGATTCCACAATCTTTCTATTATTTCGAAGCATACAAACAGTTAAAAAATAAAAACAATCTTGTCTTTTGTGTTCCAAGTGGCAACTTTGGCAACCTTACTGCTGGCCTATTTGCAAAAAAAATGGGACTTCCAATTCAACGTTTCATCGCAGCCACTAATATAAATGATGTTGTTCCTACCTATTTAAAAACTGGAACATTCAAGCCAAGACCATCTGTTAGAACGATCTCTAATGCCATGGACGTTGGAAATCCTTCAAATTTTGCTAGAATGCTTGACTTATATTGTTCCACGGGGAACATTAAAGAAGAAATTAAAGGTTATGCATATACAGATGATGTAACCAAAAAAGCAATAAAGGAAGTGTATGAAAAGTATAACTACATCATTGATCCTCACGGTGCAGTTGGATATCTAGCATTAAAAAAATATTTAGATCAAAATCCATCTCATAATGGAGTGGTTTTAGAGACTGCTCATTATTCTAAGTTTAAAGAAACTGTAGATACAGAGCTAGAGTTTACAACAGAAGTCCCTGAGAGGTTGGCGATTCTCGAAAAAAGAAAAAAAGAAGCTAAGCAAATAACTGCGGAATATAATTTACTCAAATCATATTTACTAGAAAAAAGGTAGTGTTCCACGTGGAACACTGCCTTTTTTTCTTTGCAACAATCAATATAATGTCCTGTTTAATTATAAATAAAACCACAAATAATGCTCGACTACAAGAATCCGAAGCTAGTTATTGAGACATCTACAACAGAAAATGGAAGCGTAGCATGGAAAAGCCCGTCCAACATTGCACTGATAAAGTACTGGGGGAAACATGGAATCCAGTTGCCCAACAACCCATCTATTAGTTTTACATTAAATAATGCACATACGCAAACAACGCTAAACTACAGTCCCAAAAAAGAAAAAAGGTTAGGTGTCGAGCTAGATTTCTATTTTGAAGGAAAGAAAAATATAGCCTTTGAGAAAAAAATAAATTCATTTTTAAATTCCATTGTTGACATATTCCCCTTTCTAAATCAACTAAATCTCAAGATTGATTCTAGTAATTCATTCCCACACTCAGCAGGAATTGCGTCATCTGCATCAGCAATGAGTGCATTGGCATTATGTCTTTGCTCTTTAGAACAACAGCTCTTTGGCTCCCTCTCCAACGAAAATGACTTCAGAAAAAAAGCATCCTTCATCGCTAGATTAGGTTCTGGAAGTGCTTGTAGATCTATATACTCTACACTGGCTATATGGGGTCAAACAAAAGATATAGAGGAATCATCAGATCTATTTGCAGTGCCATATATAGAGTCTCATAAAATATTTCACAATTTTCATGACGATATTCTAATAGTAAGCAGAGATGAAAAAATAGTCTCTAGCCGTGCCGGCCATGGATTAATGAAACAAAACCTATACGCAGAAAACAGGTACGAACAAGCAAGACAAAGATTGCAGCATTTATTAATAGCTCTTCAAGCTGGTGACTTGGAAACTTTTGGTGAAATTACTGAAAGCGAAGCACTCACACTGCACGCTCTAATGATGACTTCAAGTCCACCATATATCCTAATGCATCCAAACACCCTAAACATCATTAATGCATTACATGAATATAGAAGAGAAACTAACTTAGCAGTATATTTCAGTTTAGATGCAGGCCCAAATATACACCTCCTCTACCCTGATAATATTAAGGATGAAGTACAAAAATTCACTAAAGAAGTACTTGCACCATTCTGTAATAATGATATATTAATGGATATGGTAGGTCAAGGACCTTCAAAATTAAATGATGTATTGGAATAAGTTATCTAAGACTCTATACCCTACAATCAAAAAAGAAATGCGCAAAATCGTTAACGCAATTTTGGGATTATCAATAGTCCCCCTATTATCATTCTGCCAGAATAAACCAATAGAAGGTAAAACGATAAATCCTAAATTTGAAAAAAGAATCAATCAATTAATTGACCATTCTATACCTACTCTGACAGTAAAAGAATTAGCAAATGAAAGACATAAATATTTATTATTAGATGCTCGTGAATTAGAAGAGTTTAATACAAGTCATATACCTGGAGCAAAGCATATCGGATATGATAATTTCAATATCAGTTCAATGCAAGGAATTGATAAAAATAAATCAATTGTACTGTACTGCTCTGTTGGTTACAGAAGTGAAAAGATAGGTAAAAAACTAAAAGATGCTGGATATACCAATGTCCAAAACCTTTTCGGCAGTATATTCGAATGGGTAAATCAAGAATTACCTGTCGAGAATAGTAAAGATGAAATCGTCAAACAAGTACATACCTACAATAGAATGTGGGGCAAATGGGTAGATAAAGAAAAAACTGAAAAAGTATGGTAATCTTAAAAAGCGATAAGGAATAAATTACTTATCGCTTTTTAAATATTAGATAGGCCAAAAAACTAACAATTACTAGAGTTAAAACCATCTTCAATATAAATAAATCAGATACATCACTCCATTCTAATGCTCGAATAATTGCTTTAAAAACATTGTTGATTCCAAGGAAACAACTTATTCCTACTATCAATAACATCAGGATATTTGAAAAAGCAGAATTGGTAAATTCACCTAATAACCTTTCATCATTCACTACTAGCAATAAAAAAGCAGTAATTAATGGTAGAAGAATACCATTAACAGCTTGAGCTAAAATGATTATTCCTACAGGTTTGAATCCAAGAGTCGATTGAAATATACCAAAGAAGATTCCAATTAGCAATACCATACCCCAAGTCCATCGGAAACTACTTCCTTGAGTATCCCATTTTTCATGTTCCTTCCCTATTAAACTTTTTCCTGTAACAGCTGCTGCTAATGGAGATGTAATAGACGAACTAATTCCTGCAGCAAATAACCCAAATCCTAAAAGCAATGGAGCATTAATTCCCAGCTCTGCACTCATAGAATCAGCCAAACTTTGAAATGAAAACTCCCCTACTACATTAGTACCCGCAATCATAATTGCAATAGAAATAATACCACCGATGATAACAGCCAATGTTATTCCTAGTCGCATTTCAAAAATAGACTGCCCTTTACTAATACCAGAAGCAAGGAATAAATTGTATGGGACAATAGTAGTACCAATCAACCCAATAATTAACAATAAACTTCCTTCTGGTATTTGTGGGATGAAAGCATTACCCACTATTTCAGTCCCTCCGATATCTGAGTTGAATGCAACAGCTAAAAATGCTATCCCCATCAGAGCAACAACAACTCCAAGCAAGTTAGCTATAATTCTAAAATTACCAATCCACAAAAATGCTGCGCATATTAAACCTAAAAAAACAGTAAATAAAGATTTTGAAATATTGGGTAAGAATAGATCAAGACCAGCGATAGCACCCAAAATATTTCCTGCTTGATAAGCAGCACAGCCAATAAGTATAGAAAAAAACAGAAGCCACTTTATCCACTGGCTTCTCTCCTTTCCATATTTAATAGCAATAATTTCACCTAAGTTTTTATCAGAGGCGATAGTGATTCTAGCGGCAGCTTCTTGCAAAATAATAGTAGCCAAAATCGAAAACACTAAAGCCCATAAAATATCTACTTGAAAATTTGCACCAGCTTTAGATGCTGTAGTTACTGTACCTGGGCCAATAAAGGCCGCAGAAATGATAGACCAAAAGAGAACGGTACGCAATCCATTTTTTAGAGAGATCGTCTTTGCCATATTGAATATTTTTCTAATTCATTTCTTCCATCTCTACTAATCGCTCGCCTTTATAAATATTCCGTACTTTATAAGGCCGTTTTGATTGCGCCTCAAAATATGTACGCATTTGAATCTCGATAATGATCCCAACAGTAATTAATTGAATACCGCCAATGATTAACATTAGACCAAGAATTAATAATGGCTTCCCCCAAATATCTTGACCAAAACCAATCTTCAATACAGCTAAATAAAAATTAATTAGTACACCAACAAAAAATACAAATACCCCTGTATTACCAAAAAGGTGCATTGGCTTTTGCATATACTTTTTGAAGAACAACATCAACAATAAATCTGAGACTACTTTGAATGTACGGTTCAGTCCATACTTTGAAGTACCAAATTTTCTTGCATGATGTTTTACATCTACCTGCGTGATCTTTGCTCCTTCTAAATGTGCCAATACAGGAATAAAGCGGTGAAGCTCACCGTACAATCCTAATTCTTTCGCTAATTCTGCACGAAAAACTTTCAATGCACAACCGTAATCTTTAAGATGCACACCTGAACTTCTACGAATGATATAATTTGCAATAGCACTTGGTAGCTTACGCAAAACCATTCCATCTTTTCGATTTGCTCTGTTACCAGCTACCATATCATAATTACCCTCCTCTGCTCTCTTCAACATGCTTGGAATATCTGATGGATCATTTTGCAAATCACCGTCCATTGTTGCAATGAACTCTCCGGTTGCATGATCAATGCCAGCCATTAGTGCTAAACTCTGTCCATAGTTTTTACGAAACTCTACCACCTTCAATCGATCATGTTTAATCGACTTCAAAGTTGCTAAAGTATTATCTGTGGAGCCATCATCTACATAGACAATTTCATATTCAAAATTACCTAATGCGTCAGAAATCTGATCAATGAGCGGTTGAATATTTTCTTCTTCATTGTAGACTGTGACAACCACTGAAATTTTGGGTCTCATTATATATAATTTATTTTAATATTCCGATGTCATATATTTTCCTTCCATGTCTAACATGAAACGAACCAATTTTTTTATAAACGACTTCTGGGTATTTTTTAGGGTTGATTATATAAACAGCATCCAGATCAAAATCATCCATTTTTCTAGGAATAATTTCTCCTCTTGTTTTCGTCAAGTAAAATCCATTTGTTGGTTGAATCACTGTATAGCGATAAACATACATTTTTTTCTCGGGTGCCAATTTAGCGGCAGCGAAAGTGGTTTGACGACAAACATCTCCATAATCCTCCCCATTTCTATCAGGCAATACAAACCAGTTAAATCCAATACGGAAAATCAATAAAAATACAACTAAGGATAATAAACGCTTTAACTTAAATCGGTAGTATAAGAATGTGGCTGCACAAAGGCCTATTCCCCATACTAAAGTTTTGGGAATAAGGTATGGCACACTAGCTGTTCGTTCTAAGAATAATGGGGCAAAACTTAAGACGGCAATTAATGGGCAGACCACTAAAAATAATTTATCCAAAAATTTAAATTGCCATGTATTTTCCTTCTGATGTATTTGATGCAAGTAAAGATAAGATGAAAAAATCAAAGGAATCATCATCAATAAATATCTTGGATATACCTGAGGTGATGTCCAATAGATTAGGATATTGGAAAGGAACATCAGCAAATTAAAGGTGATGAATGAATTTGACTTGATCAAGTTCAAAATATCTTTTCTCAAGAAATAAATGATCATCAATGACCAAGGAAGAAAATGATACAGCATTTCAAATGGAAAAGTGAGGAAATGCATTACTGCTTTTCCAATACCAAATTCTACAACCGTCCGCTTTGAGGATTCAGAGAACAGTGTTTGAAAAACGGTTTCCAAATCATTGTATTGGCTATATACCAAATAGTAAGAAGCAATAATGGTTACGCAAAGTAAGCCACTCAAAATATGTTGAATGGAAAACAGTCTTTTGAATTCCCTTTTATAAATAAGAAAAACTATCAAAGTCGTTCCTTGAAAAACAATAGAAGGAAGCCCTTTCATTAAAAAACCTACTGCCGTTAATAAATAGGTAGTTAGAAAAAGTGCCCAATAGTTTCGCTTTTCATAAAAATGAAAGACTAACATAAAGCTCGTAAAAGTCACCCAAGAAAAACAGGTATCAATCAATCCCAACATTGAATCCCAAAACAGGATTCTTCCACAGGTAATTAAAAAGAATGCATTTAAAAATGCGTTTTCCTTACTGAAGTGTTTTCTAAAAAAATAATAAACTGTAAATGCATAGCCCATCAATGCAAGCACAGTTGGAATACGCGCAGACCATTCATCAATAAACCCAAAAAGATTAAAGAAAATTAAAAGGATCCAATTATATAAAGGCGGCTTATTATAGTAGTAGTCGCCCATCATAGTTGGTGTGATATAGTTGCCAGATAGTTTCATCTCCAATGCCACCAATGATCGGATACCTTCATCATCAATAAAGGTAAGTATACCCAAATTGATCAATAAAGCAGGAAAGAGTAGAAAAATAGCTGCGATATAGAACCATTTATTGGAAGGTTCTCCTTTTTCAAAAGCAAGTAGAGATTTCACTAATATTCGTTCGATTTAAAAAATCTATTTTATAAATAACACACTAAGAAATTAGGCATCATTTCGAAAGAATGTTAATTTAAAAAGCTCGACAAAAATACTGGTATTTTTACAAAAATTAGTATTTCTGCTTCACTCTAAACTTTCGCATATGCGCCCTATCCTTCTCCTTGTCCTTTTTTTATCTGCCTGCACATCGGATGATGTACAAAAAATATCAGCTAAAAAGCCTGAACTATTCATAGATACCGTATCACCCAACCTAGTTGTTGATTCCTTTCAACTTCCTACTATCGATTACGATACTAGCCTATGGACTGAATTGATTCAATTGGATACCAGTATTATCTTAGATATTCGATATGCTACTAAGAATAACTTCGTAAAAGAAAAAATGTATGACTGTGGTAGATGTTTTCTTCGCCCAGAGGCAGCAAAGGCAGTTATTACTTTACACCAAAAACTTAAGAAACAAGGACTTAAAATTAAGCTCTTCGATTGTTTCCGACCAAGACCAATTCAATGGAAACTTTGGGAAAAAATTCCAGATCCCCGCTATGTTTCGGATCCAAGAAAAGGATCAATGCACAATAGAGGAGCTGCTATTGACTTGACTTTCACAGATATGGATGGCAATGAACTGGATATGGGTACAGATTTTGATTTTTTCGGAGAGGAAGCTTACCATGACTATCTAGAGCACCCCGAAAACATATTAAAAAACAGAAGTTTGCTAAAGGAAAGTATGGAGTCAATAGGTTTCAAAGGCATTCGTACAGAGTGGTGGCATTACTCATATCGAGGAAAAAGTTATGAAATCTCAGACATGGTTTGGAATTGTGTGGAAAGAGCGAATAATTAATGCTTGCCTTAACGGAACTTTAACAACAAAGCCATTATTTGTCTTGTTTACACATTTGAAATTCGCTTAATTTTTAGGAACTTGCACGCCTATTCCTTCGCAAAAAATCAAGAATTTACATGGCAAAGATTGAATTTAAATCAGACGTTGAAGCAGTTGATGCATTGGCCGCGTCATACAAAGAGCTAAAAAGTGAGATCGGAAAAGTGATCGTTGGCCAAGATGAAGTGGTAAAAACAGTCATCATTTCTTTATTTAGTAATGGCCACAGTCTATTAGTTGGTGTACCTGGTTTAGCGAAGACATTATTGGTTAGTACAATTGCACAAGTATTAGATTTGGACTTTAAAAGGATTCAATTTACTCCAGATTTGATGCCTTCAGATATTACAGGTTCGGAAATCTTAGATGAAGATCGTCATTTTAAATTTAATCCTGGACCTTTATTTGCAAATATTGTTTTGGCGGATGAGATAAACCGAACCCCTCCAAAAACACAAGCTGCTCTACTAGAGGCTATGCAAGAGCGCTCTGTAACTGTAAGTGCTGTTCCACATAAATTGCCAAATCCATTCTTTGTGCTAGCCACACAAAATCCAATCGAACAAGAGGGTACTTATCCGCTACCTGAAGCGCAGTTAGACCGTTTTATGTTCAATATTCCTTTGGACTATCCATCATATGAAGAAGAAATCGAAGTCGTTAAGAATACGACTTCTGCCAAAAAGTATGAGCTGTCGAATGTTGTTTCAGCGGAACAGATTTTATTCTTTCAGGAATTAGTTCGTAAAATTCCTATTCCTGAAAATGTATTAGAATATGCCGTTTCTCTAGCAACTAAAACTAGGCCTAATACTGCTCGTGCGACAGAAGCGGTTAACAACTATATTTCTTGGGGTGCAGGCCCACGCGCCTCTCAATATTTAGTGCTTGGCGCAAAATGTCATGCTGCTATCTCAGGAAAATATTCACCAGATATTGAAGACGTGCAAGCAATTGCAAAATATGTGCTTCGCCACAGAATTGTACGTAACTATAAAGCTGAAGCTGAAGGTATTACAGAAGAAAATATAATTGAAGGTTTATTTTAGCCTGTAGATAGATATAATTTTGACATTGGTCTAAAACGGCTTGTTCCCAAGGAGCAAGCCGTTTTGGGTTTACGCCAAAAGTAATGATTCGTGCATCTTTTTTTAAGAATGTATTTATGAAAATTTACTTTAGTGAATTAGCCTAAATTACTTCTAGTGAACACTAAAAGTTCATGGTATAAATCTTAATTTTATATAGTAGAAAAAATATCTAGCATGTTTCATATTCGAACAATAATTGTTGCACTTTTTATCGGTTCGGGCTTGTTCTACTCCTGCAGTAGTGAAATGCAAAGTAGCTTAAAGTCGGTTCCTACTGCCTTCGGCACTATTAATCAAATAGTAGTGGTTATGGATCAAGAAATGTGGGATGGTAGTGTTGGAGATACTTTGCGTTATTATTACTCCGCTGCTTACCCTGTATTACCCCAACCAGAACCCATGTTTGACCTAAAACATTTTACTCCATATGATTTGGCAAGTGATCGCCTGCGTAAAGAATTGAGATCTTATTTGATCGTAGGGGATATCAACAATACGGATTCACCAACAGCACAGCTAATTGCTAAACACCTAGGAGAAAGTAAAATCACAAAAGCACGGGCGGATACTACTTATAACTCAAGTGTTGGAAAAGACAAATGGGCAAAGGGTCAAATACTAATTTACCAAATGGGGCTTTCATACAAAGACCTCATCAAAAATTTAAAAAGAAATTACCCAGCTATTAAGAAAAAAATCAATCAAAATGATAAAATCAAAGTTGAGGCATCTGTTTATTTAGATGGAGAAAGCAGGGCACTTCAGCAAGAGCTAAAAGATAAACTAGGTGTTGGGCTTCGCGTGCCTAACGATTATTTTCTAGCCCTAAATAATGAAGATGTTGTATGGCTAAGAAAAGAAACAAATAAAGCAAGTAGTAATATCATTGTAAAAAAAATACCTTACGCAAGTCAAAGTCAGCTATCTAAAGATACCATCAAATCTTTAAGAGATACTATTGGTAGAAAATACGTATCCTCTACAATAGAAGATAGCTATATGCGTACTAATGATATTGATCTTCCCATGCTCACTATGCCTAAAAAGGTAAAAGGCCAATACACATTAGAAGCAAGAGGAATATGGGAAATTGTGAATGACTTTATGGGTGGAGCATTTATCAGTTACCTTGTGCACAATCCAAATACAAACGAATTGATATTTATAGATGGTTTTGTGTACGCTCCTGGAGAAGAGAAAAGAGAGTACATTCAAAACCTAGAACATATTTTTAATACCATAGAACTTCAATAATTTAAAAAGCCATGGAAAGCAAAATGTTTTTCATGGCTTTTGTATTTTGTAAATATGTTTTCGCGATGGAAGAAAAAATCCAGCTATAAGCAGTTATCCCTTAACGATCTATTACTTACTTATCGACAATATCAGGATCGAGAGTGTATTAATGAATTATCCAATCGCTACCTCCATCTAATTTTCACTAATTGCCTGGCCATTTTAAAAGACGAAGTCAAAAGTAAAGAAGCTAGTATACAAATACTCGAAAAAATCAGTCTTCATTTACTGCATAATGAAGTTTATTTCTTTGAAACTTGGTTGAGTAGAGTTTGCAAAAACCATTGCCTGAATAGGCAAAGAGCTGAAAAAAATAAAACACAATTCAAAACAGATTATTCCTCCTTTCAAAAAAAGGAATATGATATCTTTAAAGAGGAAGAAAAAATTTGGGATGCTTTTGAAAAAGATCCTAAAATGGAACAACTACTTGAGGAAGTTACTCAAGAACTAAATCCCATCCAACAAAGATGTTTACAACTATTTTACTACCAAGAACTTACTTATCAAGAAATTGCCTCTCAAGAAGATATAGACGTCAAATCTGTTAAGAGTCATCTACAAAACGGAAAACGCAACTTGAAAAACCTTTTACTAAAGAGAGCCAAAAATAAACTTCCATGAGCATAGTACGCCACAAGGGGAAGTGCTTGAGTAAGGAAGAACTAGAAAAGTACTTCAACGGTAACTTACCTAAGCAGCAAATACTTAGAGTAGAAAATCATTTATTAGAATGCGAGCTTTGCAGCACAAGTGTTGAAGGCATGGCTTATTTAAGTAATAGCCATATAGATTATGCGATTTCTGGCCAGAATAAGCATATGCCATCTTATATTATTTCCATCATTGGAGTTATACTTCTTGCAATTGTTACCTATTGCTTCTATAAACACTACTCTAACTCTGTCTTGCACATCAAAAAAGAAATGATTGCCTTTGAAGATCATATTATTATCTCTATACCAAGGGGGGATGAACAACGGATAATTACTAAGGCTTATCAAGCTTTTAAAAGGAAGAATTATCAAAAAACACTTACTATTCTTCAATATAAGGACAACAACGAAGATGCAAATGCTTTTCTACTTTCTGCATATAGCTACTTAAAATTAAATAATTTTGCGAAAGCAAAAAGACAAACCCAACAGCTTATTCAGCGTTTTCCAATGTTTTGGCAAGAAGCAAATATGATCCATGCATTCATTCATATTCAGGAAAGAGAAAAAGGTCAGGCGGGAGAAAAACTAAAAAAGATAATTGAGGAAGGAGTTGATAGTCCTATACAACAACAAGCCGAAAAGATATTAAAACTTTTATATTGACAAAATGGCAGGTCACCAAATAGTGCCTGCCATTTTCTTTGCATCAATTGCTTATTCCAGCTATTTTAAGAAATCTAAACTCTTATTGATGAATGCTGTCAAATCAGCACCTTTCAACATATTTTGATTTAATAAAGCTAGATTGTATAAATATTTTGCATTCTCTTTTTGTGCATTTTCGTCGCTCTCGCCTAATACCTTTTCAGAAACGATCGGGTGATTAGAATTGACGATTACATTGACAGCATCTGGGAATTCACCCATAGCCATACCCTGTAATGCTTGCATCTCTTTCATTCTGCGCATAAACTCTGGACGAGTAATCACAACTGGCTGATCTTCTGGAGAAAGTGCTTTCATCACTACTGTGCTTCCCGCCGATGCCACTAAACCTTCGAATACGCCCTTCACCTTATTCTGATCATCCTCACTCAAAACAGATTCTTGTGTCTCATCTTTTTGAACAAGATTGTCTACAGTATCAGAATCCACACGAACGAAAGTAACATCACCCAATTTGTACTCTAAGTGTTGCATGAAGTGGTTATCAATCACATGGTCTAGCAACAATACATCATAAGAACGATTCTTACAAGCTTGGATAAATCCATCATGCTCAGCTGGATTATTGGTGTATAACACTACCAGTTTATTGTTTTTATCCGTCTGTGCAGCCTTTATTTTCTCTTTGTATTCTTCAATTGTAAAGTGTTCGTTATCAATATTTTTCAACAAAGCAAACTTCGTTGCTTTATCATAAAACTTCTCATCCGAGATCATACCATACTTCACAAATACACTCAAATCACTCCACTTCTGCTCGTAATTTTCTCTGTCTTTCTTATACAGATCATTCAGCTTATCCGCTACTTTCTTAGTGATATAACCAGTGATTTTCTTCACATTGCCATCACTCTGCAAGTAAGAACGAGATACATTTAATGGAATATCTGGAGAGTCAATTACACCATGCAACAAAGTCAAGAACTCAGGTACGATGTCTTTTACATCGTCCGTCACATATACCTGATTGCTGTATAATTGAATTTTGTTTTTCTGCATTTCGAAGGCATTCGCACCTACCTTAGGGAAATACAAAATACCTGTCAAATTAAATGGAAAGTCAATGTTCAAGTGAATCCAGAACATTGGAGGTGAGCTGAAAGGATACAACTCATTGTAGAAACTTAGGTAATCTTCATCCGTCAATTCACTTGGTGTTTTGCGCCAAGCAGGATTTGGATTATTGATGATGTTATCTACTTCTAATTTCTTTTCTTCTTTATCATCACCTTCGCCCTCGTAGATCGTTTCTGTCTTCGTACCAAACTTAATTGGAACAGGAAGGAACTTGCAGTACTTATCTAAAAGCTCTTGTAGTTTTTGATCTTCTAGGTAATCTTTTCCTTCTTCATTGATGTGAAGAACGATGTCTGTACCTCTTGCTGTTTTATCATTATCCTCAAGAGTATATTCTGGATCACCTTCACAGGCCCATGTAACTCCTTGGCTACCATCTTTATATGATCTAGTAACTGCTTCTACTTTATCTGCTACCATGAATGCAGAGTAAAAACCAAGACCAAAGTGCCCGATGATGCTTGCTTCATCTTTATACTTCTCTAAAAATTCAGAAGCACTAGAGAAAGCCACTTGATTAAGGTACTTTTTGGTTTCCTCTTCAGTCATACCAATACCCTTATCGCGGATGGTTAATGTACTATTTTCTTTGTCGGCAACAATTTCGATGGTTAAATCACCAAGTTCACCTTTAAACTCGCCTTTAGAAGCAAGTGTCTTTAATTTATTCGTTGCGTCGACCGCATTCGAAACTAATTCACGAAGAAAAATTTCCTGATCGGAATAGAGAAACTTTTTAATAATGGGAAAAATATTCTCCGTTTGAACAGATATATTTCCTTTTTGCATACCACTTGGATTTTGATTATAGACACTACTGTACAAACGCTATGCCATTTCAAAATAACTGCCATTTTTGCAGATAGGCCATATTACTTTAACCACAGTAACTCTATAAAAATCCAGAATTATCTAGAAAAATAAAGATGCATTTAAAATAATTTTTTCAATCAAATATCCTGTACGATATTTGATTGAAAAAATATAAAATGAAAAGATTAACATTCCTAATATTCCTATTCACTAACTTACTTTTTTCTCAATCTAATGAACTTGTTAACAAACTTGATAGCATTACCACGCTTATTGATAATCGAGTTGATGTAAAACCTGGTACATCTATTATTATAACTAAAAACAATAAAACACTGTATGCTGCAAGTAATGGCTTGTCTAGTATTGAGCTAAATACTAAAAACACTATAAACACATTATATGACCTTGCTTCAATAGCTAAAATGTTTACAGGATATAGTATCGCAACACTAGAGGCAGAAGGGAAATTAGCGATGGAAGACGATGTCCGTAAGTATCTAACTGATTTTCCATCTTATGATCATAAGATCACAATAAACCATTTAGTTCATCATACAAGTGGTATAAAAAACTGGACATATTTAATTTATCAAATGGGATGGTCTGATGAAGATAAAATTACTACTGATCAGCTTTTGAGAGCGATATATGCACAAAAATCATTAGATTTTATTCCTGGAGAAAAGTACAAATATTGCAATTCGGGTTATGTGTTATTAACTAAAATTATAGAAGAGGTTACAGGGCAATCGTTTGTGGAATGGACTAATGAAAACATCTTTAAACCACTAAAGATGAATAATACCTTTTTTAATGATAATCTAGGTAAAGTTATTAAAGGTATGGCTTCAGCATACAGTCGAAATTCTGAAGGGAATACTATTAGAGAAGCCTACAATACCAGTGCTTTAGGCTCGAGTTCTTTAGTATCAAATGCCGTAGATATGGCTAAATGGATGAATTTCTTACTTAATCCACCCGAGGATAAGAAAAAGATCATAGATATTATGTTTTCCACTACAACATTAAATGATGGCAGTGAAAACCATTATGCTTATGGAATAGAGTGGGATAGCTATCATGAAATAAAACTAATTGGACATGATGGTAGCTGGGCGTCTTTCACATCTAACATGGTATTAATTCCAGAGCATAATATTGGAATTTTCTTTGCTAACAATTACAGGATTAATACTAGAGTGATAGCAGAATGGTATCTAGATATATTATTTCCAAGAGAAAACGAAAAAGTAGAAAATGCTAAAAACGAGAAACCAAAACAAAAGGTAATAGTCTCAAAAAAACAGCTTGCAACATACACAGGAACCTATAAACTTGGTGATGCTTGGTATTTAGAAATTACATTAAAAGGTAATGATTTGTACACAAGATCCAATGGGGAAAATGCTTTTTATATGAACCCCATTAACGATTCTACTTTTCTTGTTCGTAATTATGGTAATAGGACCATTACATTCAATTCAAATAAACAAGGTAATATACATCAACTAACCTACAATAATATAGAAGCCAAAAGAAAAACAAGCTCTTTCTATTTTAATGAAAAGGAATTTAAAAAGTTTGAAGGTGTTTATTATAGCACAGAACTAGGATTATTGTACAATATCATTGTAAATAAAGACCAAATGTACTATACAAACATTAAAACCGGCACTTTTGAATTATTCTATGAAAATGAAGAGCTCTTATTTTCTGATGGAAACTTATCAAAAATCTCATTTCATTATAACGATAAAAAGGAAGTGATCGGGCTTCATAAAATAAACTCCAAAGGTAAACAGCTATTCTATTTTCATAAAGCCAACTAAACACAACTATTTCGATAGAAAAAATAAACTTTAAAGACCAAGTAAAGCTAGCTGTATGAGTATAATGGACTACTTATATCTATGAATGGTTTCACAAAATACATCAATAAATTTTGAGTTAAGTAGCAGATAATCAAATAAATAAATACGCGACTATATTGAGTTATCCAAAACTCATTTGAAAAATTTATCGGAGAATGAACCTTAAGCAG
>JAKVCU010000082.1:35513-41076 GCA_022448955.1 Saprospiraceae bacterium | reverse complement strand
AATGGCTTGAACACAGCTTTAAAAAAGGAGTATACAAAAATGATGGAAGGTGGGTACCATAACATTTTTTACATCGACAGTAAAAATGCCACTGGGATAGACCATGAAGGGACCGTAGATGGTGTTCACTTTACCGATTTAGGATTTATTCGATATGCAGATTTCCTCATTGAAAAATTTAAACAATTCGATCTTATTTCTAAAAATTAACTTTTTAAAGACTTCTATCTCAGGCTAGCCGCTAACTGCTAAAGCTAAATGTATAAGTAGTTTGCCCGAAACCGCGTCTGCTGGCAGGCTGGAATTTATTATACAAGCAATTTTGACTAGCCGCTTAAAGTAAGGAATTTTATATAGTTAATTGATAGTATTTATCAATAACAATCCATTAAAATTTGTTCCTTTTCAAGAAAGTATTCCAGCTCTTTCTGAAGATGAGTTTGAGTTAAGCTATTCAATAATGCTAGAACGTCATTCTGCATAGCCACTGAACCACATATCATAATTGTGCCATTAGTATCCAAATGAGATACTATCTGCATCCCTTCTAATTTTAATAAATCTTGAACGTATTTAAACTTTTCACCTTCCTTTGAAAATACGGTATGTACATCTACTCTATTATTCACTTCAAAAGCTGTATTTAAGTAAGATTCATAAATTTGATAGGATTGCGAAGTTCTTCCTCCCCAGTACAATTGCACTGGCACATTAGGTTTTTCATGCACCATTCCCAAGAATGGAGCCATTCCCGTACCATTGGCTACAAGTACCAAAGATGTAGTTTGTTTTGGAATATGAAAGGATGGATTAGAACGATGAACAGCCTCCAAAATAGATCCAGTATTTAGTTCGTTTAGATAATTAGAACAAACACCCAACTCATGCCTTTTTATACTTAATAATATATTACCCTTGGTATCTTTTCCTATAGAATACAATCGCTCTACATCATCTTCAGGAGGAAAGATTGCTAGTAAGTCACCCGATTGGAATACCAAATTAGGAGGAGTTTTAAGTTTTAAAATAAAGGTCTCATCATAAGCATCTTTCACTATCCTTTTATCAATAATTTCAAAGGAGTAAAGTTTTTCTTTTTTTCTTTCCAAATTAGCGGGGAGATCTAATTGGAGGCCAGCTTTTTCGCTCCATTCAAGTGCCCAATACTTAAATCTAGCGTAGGATTTATTATTGATTAAAAAGACAGGAGTCAATGGATTGGCAAAGGTTTTGGTTCGGAGTTGCTCATCAATATCTAAGGCATATTGACAAAAATCTGGATACACTTTGGATCCAAATCCTACCACTGCATAATTAAAAGTATTTTCAGGTTTTATTTGCTCAAAGAGCGTTAAAAATCGCTTAGCATTTGCAGGAGGATCGCCTACACCGTAGGTAGATGTCAGAATGATCAAGTGTTCAATGCAGGGAAATTTTTGATAATTATTTAAATCATCAAGAAACACCTTTTTTCCAATCCTATGAAATGACTTTTGCAAAACAGCAGCAAAATCTCTAGTACTTCCATTTTCCGTTCCAACTAGAATTACTATTTCGGCTACATCGGCCGTATGCAGATTCTTTACCTTTGATCGAATTCTTTTATAAGAAATCATTCCACCAGAGTACATAAAAAACAGAATATTTCCTGAAGCAAATAGAAGGATCAAAGACCATATAATGCTTCCATTTCCCGTATGCAAGTTAAAGCTCCACTCATTCAATATCTTTACAAATGGAAAGATTGTTTCTGTTTTTACTTCAGCTGTTTTCTGATTGATTTGTATTTCTCGATCTTTAAGTGCAAGAATAAAGGTTTCATCCTCATCATCTGAAAAAGGAAATTCTAGGCTTCGTATATCTTTTAGCTTGGTCGATTGAAAAATTGGAAATTCATGAAAGGGAATAGTTTCAGGATCAGTCTCCTCGTATTCATTTACAATTTCATAAGCTTCTGATTCGGGAATTAAAGAAAATCTTAAAAAGGATAGATATACCCCTGACATGGTGATGATGAGGATGGGAATGAGCATTAATCTTCCTAAGACAACATGGTAATATTGCCAAAAATCTTCTTTAATAATTTTGGAAAAAAACTGGATAATCCCCTTTTGCCTTTTAATCAGAAGAATACAACCTGTTAGTGTGATCAAAAAAAGTAAGAAAGATGTAATACCAACAAAAATCCTACCTATTGTTTTCAAAAAAAGAGAACGATGTAGATTAGTCGTCCATTCAAAGAATGGATGTTTATCTGGAATATCAGCAAGTTTTTCTCCAGTTATCGGATGTATATAAAAATCTCCATCCTTTTCCTCATCCATACTGATTACGGAAGCCTTTACAAAATAATTTGCGTCAACTTCTATTGCTATTATTTCCTCATATTGCGCTGTCATCAATCTGATAAGTTCAGATATAGACTGTTCTTCCCCATTAGCAACTTTGTGGGGCTGAAGTTGAGTATGGATAGGCTCGAGGGCAAGAATCAGACCAGTAATCGTAGCCAATAGCACAAATAAAGAAGAAGATATTGCCAGTGCGAAATGGCAATATCTCCAGATATTCACAATCATATTATTGTGCTTTTATTGAATATAAATTTGTAGCATTCAAGATGCCTAAAGCACTATTTGTTGGGTACCATTCGAACATAACGGATGTAGCCATTTCCTTCAAACTTCCCTTTTGTATTATTGGTGGTCAAAGGGATTTGTAAATCTTGTGTATGGTATTTTTGATCTTCGACTGCTGTTTCGAATCTAAGTTGATTTCCAGCATCTAGCAATTCATCCTCAATCTCTATTACAAAAACAGATCGCTCTCCTCCACCGATAGTTGCTCCAGTTATACCATCAATATTAACTTTATCTTCTCTATAATATACCCACCATTGTCTCAAATCTGGATACCATTCTTCGTCATCCCCTAAGACTTGCAGGGTCTTCATGTATTCACCATTTTCGTTCAATAAAGAAACAATAATATAAGCTCCTTCACCAGTGTAGTTGACTAATTGAACCATACACTTATACTTGGTCGAAGTACTTTTTTCTTTAGAGACCATAGAAATGCACAAGAGAAAAAGTCCCAAGCACATAAATAAATACTTAATACGTTTTAACATTCATTAAATATTTTAGAATTTGTCTGGAAATGTATTTTTGGTTTGATTTTATCAATTCATTAATTTTCATACCATTAATAACTTCCAAACAAATTCTTGATTAGTTACTTTAAAAACTCAATATTGATTTGCTCTTCACTTAGTATTTCGTTTTCCATCGCTAAATCAAAAGCACTTTCCTCAAAATCAGTCATGATATTTTTATCTGCTCCATGCTGGATTAATAACACCAACAACTCTTTATCTACCGCTTTCATGGCAGCTACATGTAAGGGTGTTAAGCCCTCTTGATTCTTACCATTTACATTAATGCCTAATGCTACAGCTTTTTCTACTAAGAAAGATGATCCTTTTTCTACTGCAAGGTGCAGTAGATTGTTCCCATTAGCTTGTTGCGCACCAAAGTCTACACCTTCCTTTTGAAGCAATGCTATATGGCTTTCAAAAGCATCTCTACTTTTAGAACTATAAGAGTCAAATACATGATAAGCTAAGTTATTTCCATCTTTATCCTTAATATCTACCTTAGCATTTTTGGACATCAAAAATGTTACAAAGTCTGTTGCATTTCTTCTTATTGCATAGGTTAGCGCAGAATGCCCATTCTTGTTACAATGATTAAAATCCTTCACTTTTGGAGCCAGCTTCTGTGCCACTTCAAAATTGCGTCCATTTACCGCATTAATAAATACAGTATTACCTTCTTCATTAAGCTGGTTAATATCAACGCCTTTTTTCATGAAATACTCAAATATTTCGAAGTCTGTTGTTCGATAAGCGATAGAATGGAGAGGCGTTTGGCCATTTTGGTTGACAATACTAGGATTAATACCTTTATCCTCAAGGTATTTGTATAACTCTAAAGAATTGGTATGCCTACGAAAACCACGACTTGCAAAAATCATAGCATTACCGCCTATTCCATTTAAATTCTTGTAATCTAGTCCTTTTGCAATGAGCTTGTCCATCATCTGAATATTCCCCATTCTTGCGGCATAATTAAACATTCCGTTACCTTCGTGATCTTTTGCATGCATATCCAAGCCCTTTTCAACGAAATAACTAATCATGACATCATTCTCTAAATGAGGAGCCAACAATAACAAAGCATTAGCACCTTCTCTGTTTGTTTCAGTTGCCTTTGCCCCATTCTGGATCAAGAGATCATACATTTGAGGATCAGTTTGCCCAGCAACTGCTGTAAAAGTAACCAGACCATATCCATGATCGTCGATAATATCGATCTGAGATCCTTGATCGATTAAGAACTGGGTAAGTTCTAGGTTTCCTTTGTAAGCAGCCCACATCAGATAATTTCTGCCATCATGCGTCATTTTATCTACCTCATTACCTTTTATAGACAGCAAATACTTTATCGTTTTTAGAGGAGCATTTTCCAGAATAGCGTAAGTAACTGCATCAAAAGCATAAGCGTTAAGTTTTGTTGGATCATTTCCCTCTGCTATTTTTTGCTTAACCGTTTCAATACTAGGAGCAGTTTTCCAAAAATCTCGCCCTATAAAGATATTTTCTTTAGGAGAGGGGTTATCCACTTTTACCAGAGAGCGATGTTTTTTGATAATTGCTCTAATTTCTTGTTTAGCTGCTTCCTCTGACTCGAATACAGTATCTGAGAATTTTGACATTTTACGAGGCAAATAATCCCCATCTTCATGGCGTTTTTCGATTTTGTAAGTACCTGCCTCCATAAGTACTTCATCCCATACAGATCTCACGGCTTTCCAGTTTTTCTTATTCTTTTCCCACCATTCTAATCCTTTTTGACAACGTTTAGGATCAACCCTTGTATAGGTATTCTTCCCCTTTTCTTCAACTATAATGTTGTGCTTCCCATTTTCATCAACGGCAACCTTTTCATTATCTTGCTCATGTATCCATCCCCAATCTTCAATATGAAGACTATTCGTACGACGCATTATTTGATAGTCTTTCCGATTTTTATATTCCCTACGAGGAAGAGGTGCATCAGCCGTATTTACCCAAACCTTTTTACCATCCGCCAAAAACCAAGTGGAAGTTCCAGAATATCTTGGTTCATCATAGACCCCATAAACCTCTTGAGACCACTGGCCCGCACTTTGCTTTGCATCCATTAATGTCGTTTTCCATGTTTCCTCTCCTTCATATGTAAAGAGATGATTGGCTTGATATTCCCAATCTTCTCTCCAATGTTTAATAAAAAAAGAATCACTGATTACAAGTATGTGCTGCATCACCATCTTGGTGGGGGTCTCTTCTTCCATTACCACCAACTCTAGTGCGCTCGCTTGGTAAGGCTCATAAAATTCATAATCTTTTTGATGAGCGAAGGTTTCTTTATATTTAAAGTCTACTTCAAAACATCCACATAAACTTTTAACAGCATCTCTTTCGTCCATACTTTGGGAGAACCCAACTAGTGAGAAAGTAATTGCA
>JAKVCU010000082.1:0-35503 GCA_022448955.1 Saprospiraceae bacterium | reverse complement strand
AGAGTTAGAATAATTTTTTTCATTCTTATATTTATTAAGATTAATTCTAAATTTATATTCAAAACATACTTTTTACCAAATATTGAAGTGCATTTTCACCTCAGCTAAGCCGCTCTACTGGGCTAATACATTAACTCTATTTCAGAGCGTACCATCATTTTATAATTAAAAAATAGCAGCAAGTAATGCTTCAAGATGGATATCTACGAGATGACTATACCTTTCTCGCCATCCACAAAAAGAAAGCATTATTTTTATAAAACAAATAGGTGTTTTAACTGGATAGATGAATGCTTTTTTACACTTTCCTGTTAGAATGAAAAAATTTTCTTATTGTATTCATACAAACTTATTCGTCTGATGCACAACAAGTTGAATTACTCATCTATTCTTTTATCGATCCATCAAATCTACTTGCTATTTAAGCTCAAAGATACGAAGTAATGTTTTTTTTGATTATTCTATAGCAAACAATAATTAGGTAAATGATAGCATAGATATACCTATTCTTAGGTATATAAAAAGTAGCTAAAATTAGGAATGAGCATAGTTTTAGATCATTTTTTACAGCTTGGCACTATAAAATTTTAGCCAAAGGCTAACCGCTTTGAGTCAATCCCCAAATAGCACATGACTTGATATCTAGAAGCTCAATTACAGATGCATTGAGCAAGCTTTGTGTATTACACTTAGGCGTCTCCGAGTAAAATATCTCATCCAACATTTCACCTTTCGGCAAATACAAGCACATTGCCAACTCCTTTATCTTGTTAGGTATATAGCCATTATTATTTTCGACTACCCAAGCTTACTTTATGTAGCTTGGTAGTAGGTCGATTAGGATGGATTTGGGCATAATAAAATAAGTTATTCTGAATAATCTGAAACCCTCTTGGAAAATGACCTTTAGTCGTCAAGTCTTGTATATAATCCAATGTATAAGTTGATCGGTTCTTTTTTGAAAACTCGAATAGCTTTTCATCCAATTCGAAGTAAACTCTTGCAGTTTGAGGATTGTAAAAAATGTTATAATCCATTTCCCAATTCATTCCTTCTAGCTTCATTGCTTTGAAGGTAGTAGACTCAGACGATAAATAAGACCACAATTGCTGGTTAACTGGATCAACAATGAAAAAATGTCCATTCTGAAAAAACTCTTTTACATCTATTGGTCTTGCTTCTACATTCATATAATAAGATGCAGCCTTATGGATTTCATTATTGATAATTAAGTCTTTAAGGTCGCCATTCCAAGTTCTTTCCACTATTGCATTGTTTCGTTCTGCACCTTCATCAATTGCATTTTCTTCAGGGTTCTCCGTAAAATAATAGTACAAGCTAATGACATCATTATAATATGTTCTAGCTACCTTTTGCGCATTTTCATCATAAATCTGGTGAATAACTTTCTTCTCTTTTTTCTCATCATAATGATAATAGATGACGCATTTATTATGTTGAGTGAATTGTCGAAATAAATGGCCCTCCGAATTATTAATTAAACAGGGTTGAACAAAGGTTTCAAATTGTTCTAATTCATAGGTTTTCAGCAAATACAATTGGTCTTCCATTAATGCAACTTCTAATGCTTTTTCATCACTTAAAGCATACAATCGTCCACTGCAACTAATAAAAAGCTGATTAAAACGCTCCTCCAACTCATATTGTTCTAGTATCACTCCAGCCTGATTAACCCTACCGATATAACGATTACCTGATTTGTACCAAAGAAGGTATAGGTGCTCTCCTAAAGTCTTAATATCCAAAATGGTCCATGGCTGTATATCTAGGGCTGAATTTTTACTTTCCTGAACGACTACTTCTACTTGTTCATAGATTTTTTCTTGGAGTTTGATCTGTACATAAGTGTTTTGCTGAACCTTTACGATAGTATCTAGAGATTCAAAACCTAACATTCGAATTCGCAAATTGACCTCTTTTTCTTCATTTGAAACAGCTAACTCAAACTGGCCTCTCTCATTAGTTGTTGTCCCCTTATTTTCATTAATGCTTATGGTGGCTCCTATTAATGGATAATTACTCTTAGAATAGATTTCGCCAGTAAGCATAATATTTTGCGAAAGCAAAACACTTGCATGTATAAATAATAAAAGGAACACTAGAAAACTAAAAATAGGGAGTTTATAGGCAATCATGATTTTTATTACAAAAAACAACTATTTTCTTGTCTAAACCATCATAATTTATCAAGGTCAAGTATAAGCATGTTCAAACGGATCTTTCAAATAGTAAATAACAATTAGAGGTCAGGTAGAAAGTATTCTCCTATCTCAAAATTGCTATTGAGTACAGCTTATAGATAACAAAATCTAATAATTAACGTATATCATCCCAAATGACTATTAAAAACACTAATATTCTTAAGTTCAATTAGAGAACAAACTCTATATTTATTGTCAATTATATTATGCCCGGTCAATAACTAACTACCAAAATGAGAAAACTTATCACCTTTATTCCTTTTCTAAGCCTTATGTTATGGAGTCCATGCCACGCCCAATCCTCCACATTAGATAGCTTAAAGGAAATCACGATCACGCTAAGTCAGGATACCAATAAAGTCAACCACCTATTAGAAATATCTTCCATACTATTTGGCAAAGAGCCGGATACCGCCTTGATATATGCGCAAGAAGCACTGAGCATAGCAAGAGCAACTAAATTTAAAAAAGGAGAAGGATATGCCTTAAAAAATATAGGACTTGCCTATTATGTGAAAGGCAACTTTGTAGAAGTTTATGACTATTGGCAGCAATCCTTAGAAGTCTTTAAAAGTATTCCTTTCCAACTGGGAATAAGTAATCTAAACAGCAATATCGGAGCAGTTCATTTTAATTATGCAGATTATCCTAAGGCACTAGAGTTCTACTTAGAATCTCTTAAAGCAGCTGAAAAATTAGATGATCCACTTCGAATATCAACGGCCTTGCAAAATATTGGTGCAGTTCATTCCAAAAACGCTAATACCTATGATAAGGCGCTCGACTATTATCAAAAAGCCATTCCTTTTATCAAAAAAACAAATAATCTTGAAGGTATTGGTACTGTTAATGTCAATATTGGCGAAATCTATTTTCTGAAGGAAGAATACCATTTGGCATTGAATTATCTTGAAAAGGCATTGAAAACCTTAGAACAATCTGGAGGGGATGCTGCATTTGTACTAACCAATATAGGTAAAACTTATGCTGCTCAAGGGCAAAAAGAAAAGGCCATTGCATACCATAAAAGAGCCATAAAGAGTGCGAAGGATAAAAATGCTCAATTTCAGTTAGTATTAGCCTTAGTTGGATTTGGCAATTCATACTTGAACTTCAAAGAATACAGAGCTGCCAGAAACAATTATCTTAAGGCAAAGGAACTAGCAGAAGAGTCAGGCCTGAAGTCTGAATTAAAGGATATTTATAAAGGTTTAGCCAACAGTTATGCTGGCAAAAAAGATTACAGACGTGCATTTAACTATCAATCGCTATTTATAGATATTAAGGATACCCTGTACAATGAGGAAACAAATAAAAAACTGGCAACGCTAGAGTTTCGTTCTGATCTAGAAAAGAAAGAAGCACAAATTGAAATCTTACAAAAGGAAAATGCACTTTCGGAAGCAGCTGTGCAGCGCGCCAATATCTTACGCAATTCCTTTATTGCTTTGGCAGGGCTTCTGATAGTTATTCTATTAGGTATTTTTTATCAATATCGCTACGTTAGAAAAAGTAATAAAATTATTGAAGCGGAAAGAAATAGAGCAGAGCGCATATTGCTCAACATACTTCCCATTGATGCAGCTGAAGAACTAAAACACAATGGTTTTGTCCAAGCCAAAAAATTTGATAAAACGACTGTTTTATTTACTGATTTTAAAGACTTTACAAAAGTCGCAGAATCAACTACCCCCGAACATTTAGTCAAAACATTGGACTATTACTTCACTCAATTTGATAAAATTACAAGCCATTATCAATTAGAAAAAATCAAAACAATTGGTGATTCTTACATGTGTGTTGGTGGACTCCCATCACCAAATTCATCTTCACCAAGAGATGTGATGAATGCAGCTATTGAGATGGCCCAGTTTGTAGAACAAGTGAAAAAAGAAAAACCAGAAAACATTATTCCATTCGATATCCGTTTAGGAATCAACACCGGACCTGTGGTGGCAGGCGTGGTGGGAACTAAAAAATTTCAATATGATATTTGGGGTAATACCGTAAACTTAGCGTCAAGAATGGAATCCAGCTCTATTGCTGGAAAGATCAATATTTCTGAGAATACCTATCGCTTGGTCAAAGACGATTTTGAATGTAACTACAGAGGAGAAATCGAAGCAAAAAATGGCCAAAAACTGAAAATGTACTTTGTAGAAAACCACTAGCATCTCATGAGGAAGGTATCCCCTGAGTCTATGTCTTCAATGACTTGTTTATGATCAATTGCTAACGTATTGATGATTAATAATGCTTACCGCTAGTTGACATAAGCCTCTGGAGTTGCTTCAAACTTCACTTTACAGCCATCACAACAGAAATAATAACTTTCTTCTTTATAGTCAATCACATGCTTTGCAGTCTTCTTTTCTACAGGCACATTACAGACAGGGTTGATAAAAAAAGCTTCTCCATTTAAGCCTGCTACTCCTTTGATAGGCGAGTACACTTCCTCTCTATTTCTAAAGATGGAAATCATTTCCGCCAAGATACTGATAGCCACTTCTTCCGGCAACTTCGCATTAATATCTAGGCCAGCAGGCGTCTTTATTTTGCGCATATCATCAGCAGGTACACCTACTTGTCTTAGATATTGAAAGACTTTATTAGCCTTTTTGCGACTTGCGACAAAACAAACATAAGGTGCGCCAGATTTGACCGCTTGTTCTAGGGCTACCTCATCATTCTCTCCTTGCGTACATACGGCAATAAAGGTGTTAAACGATACTTGAAGGTCACTAATTGTCTTTGCATTTTCCGCATGATCAATCGGCGGAAAATTAGCATCTTCAATACCCTCAGCAGCTACCCTTACACTATAATTCATTGCTTTGGCAATTCGCGCCAATGCCACACCTACATGCGAACGTCCCAGTATAACTAGCTCAGGCTTAGGTAAAACGGGTTCGATGTATACTTCAACCGCCCCACCACTATGGCAGGTCATTTTATAATTGACAACTCCTTGTTGCACTTCATAGTCCTTATCCGGGCTAATGCGTACCAATCTTGTCTTTCCATCTTTCATGGCATCAGCAGCTTCCTTCAGGATAATTCCTTTTGTACAACCTCCACCGATCCAGCCTGTCATTTTTCCATCCTTTCGGATAATAGCACGATCACCTGGCTTGCCAGAAGAAGGTTCCTGCCTATTCACGACAAGTGCTACGGCAAATGATTCCCGCATGCGGGAAAGCTGTTGTACCTCTTCTAATAATTGCGTATCAAACATGAAGTAAATAATTTTCTAATTCTAATAAACTGTTCAAGTTGTGCGCCGAGTGAAACACATCTAAAGCTGGAAGTGCTGCACTCATTGCTCTTTGGGTCGGTTCATAACCTTCCATTCCCTTCAAAGGGTTTAACCAAATCAATCGCCTAGTACGGCGCTTAATTTTTCCTAATTCCTCTACCAATACATCTATATCTCCTGTATCTAATCCATCACTTAAAACAATCGTCGTCGACTGTCCGACCAAAACTTGCTTGGCGTAATGCTCATTAAAAGTTTGAAAACAATCACCAATCTTAGTGCCACTAGACCAATGGTGTGCTTTCGCGCTAAGCAGTTGTAGGGTCAAGCCCAAATCTGTAGCATCTAGATAATCGGTAATTCTAATGAGGTTAGTACTAAACAAGAATGCTTCTACTGTTTCAAAATAGGTTCTTAATGCACAAACAAACCGTAACAAGAAAAAACTATACTTATCCATAGAGCCACTTACATCTAGCAATATCACTAAGCGTTGCTTTCTTGGAATTTTGTTTTTTCGAATCAATCGAATCGGATCACCACCGTTACCGATACTTTTTCGAATGGTTTTTCTTAGGTCAATGGCCCCCTTAGATTGACTTTGTTTTAACTTTCGTTTAAGGCGCTTTGCCATCTGTTGCCATAATTGCATCGCTAATTCTTCCACTAGCGTGCTATCCATATCTGAGATTTTCGAAAAGTCTGTTTTGCGTAATCGTTCGATTGCGTTGGCACCTGAAACATTTTGTCCCTCCTCTTCCTTTTGTTCTTCTTGTTGTTCTCCTACCCCCATCCATACGAGTGAAGCAGGAGATTGCTTCTGGATATTGGTCTGATTTTTATAGTTTGTTTTTCCTGCGATTATAGCTTCTTTCAGCCAGAATCGTCTGAATAACAAGTCAAATAAGGCCCCCTCCTCTTGAGAGGAACAGAAGATCGACTTCAATGCATATCCAAAAACCTTAGGGTCATCAATGGTTCCTATTTGAGCAGCTAATAAAGCTTCATGGCATTCCTTTATGCCTACATTCAGCCCTTCCAAGCGTAGGTATTGCGAAAAGCCAACAATGGCTTCACTCAAACTATTGTAATTAGCCGCTTTGTCTAAATGCATACTAGTTCAAATTAAACACCAAGAGTAATTTGTTCCATCCCCTGCGCTTTTACTTTTGCTATATCTTTAGATGACTTAAGTAAACACCCAAGACTTTTTTCTTGGCTTCCATCTTTAAATCCAAGTGCTTCTAGGGCTCTAGCCCAGTCAATAGTTTCGGCAATACCTGGTGTTTTTTCCAGTTTTTGTTGACGAATCTCTTGGACCAGACCAACGACTCTTTCTAATAAATGATGTTCGATATGGGGAAGGTGTTTATGGACAATTTGCATTTCTTTTTCCAAGCTAGGAAAGTCCACCCAGTGGTATAAACAACGTCTTTTGAGGGCATCACTAAGCTCTCTTGTTCTGTTGGAAGTCAGAATAACGTAGGGTTTGTGGATGGCTTTGATGGTTCCCATTTCAGGGATACTAATTTGAAAAGCAGACAGTAACTCTAGCAAATAGGCTTCAAACTCTTCATCTGCACGATCAATTTCATCAATTAACAACACGGGGGGGGCAGTGGTTTGTGTAATCGATTGTAGGAGTGGTCTTTGCATCAGAAAATCCTCACTAAAGATATGATTTTCTTTTTCGATATCTGATTTGTGAGAAGCTTCTTGGATTTTGATGGATAATAACTGTTTTTGATAGTTCCACTCATAAACAGCTGAATTCACATCTAAGCCTTCATAACACTGTAAACGAATCAGCTCGGTTCCTAAAAACCGAGCCAATATATTGGCTACTTCTGTTTTTCCTACACCTGGATGACCTTCCAATAATAAAGGTTTTTGCAAATGCAGCATTAGAAAAACAATGGTAGCTAGTTCTTCATCCAGAATATAACCTAATTGATCAAAACCACTGTTTAGTTCAGTGATATTGTATTGTTTTTTCATTCCGTCTATTTTCTACCAAACATTCCTTTGATCATAGAACCCGCACTTAGGGTATTATCTACTTCTTTTCCAGCTAACTGATCCTTAAAGTTTTGTACAAATTGATCAAAAACAGTATCTGTAACATCGTTAATTAATCTGGATCCAAACTGAGCCAACATGCCCGTGATAGTAACTTGCATAGTACAATCGACATCTGTGTGGGCCCCATTTTCAGTAAGTACCCCATTCATGATCATATCTGCACTCCCCTTACCCTTGGAGTCTAACCCTTTTCCATTAAGGCGCATTTTATAGTGGTCATTGTCCAGCTCTTCAAAGGTAATTTTACCTGAATATTTAGCTTTGATTGGACCAAACTTCAGCATTACCTCCCCTTTATAATTGAGTTCATCGATCGTTTCTGTCAAAGAAGCACCAGGAACACAGACTACAATTTTTTCAGGACTACTTAAATGATCCCAAACTTTTGCGATCGGCTCCTCTACTGTGAATTGCTTTGAAATTGTTGTTTTCATTAAAAAATAATATTTAAAAAGAAACAGCTTGACACCTAGAGGTGTCAAGCCTATTAAAATTAAAACCAATTTTATTCAATCACGCCTTTTGCTTTCAGCGTTTTCCAAATCTTGTAAGGTGTAATCGGAATATCCATATGCGTAATGCCGTAGGGAGAAAGTGCATCTACAATGGCGTTAGCAATAGCCGGCGGTGCACCAACGGTCGGTGACTCTCCTACCCCTTTTGCCCCAATGGGGTGGTGTGGAGAAGGCGTCACGGTATGGCCTGTTTCCCAACTTGGGGATTCCACAGCAGTAGGTACTAGATAATCCATTAAAGTACCATTCAGGATATTTCCATCCTCATCATAAATGAGTTCTTCATACATAGCCGGTGCCAGACCTTGGGTTAATCCACCGTGTACTTGTCCTTGTACAATCATAGGATTGATGATATTTCCACAATCATCAATCGCAACAAAACGGCGAACTTTGATTTCAAAGGTTTCTTTGTCGATATCTACGACACAGATATATGCACCAGAAGGGAAGGTCAAGTTGGGTGGATCATAATAATGCGTAGCTTCAAAACCTGCTTCCATTCCTTGTGGATGGTTTGTATAAGCAGCAAAAACAAGTTCTTGAATTGTTTTTACTTTTTCAGGAGCTCCTTTTACAAAGAACTTACCTGGCTCCCATTCCAAATCCTCCTCACTTACCTCAAGTAAGTAAGCGGCAATTTTCTTCGCTTTATCACGTAACTTGCGAGCGGCGACTGCAGCTGCAGCACCTGCTGTTGGTGTAGAGCGACTTGCATAAGTACCTAGTCCATATGGAGCAGTGTCGGTATCTCCTTCCTCAATTTGAATGTGAGCAGCAGGGATACCTAGCTCTTCTGCAATAATTTGAGCGTAGGTAGTTTCGTGACCTTGTCCTTGTGATTTTGTACCAAAGCGAGCAATGGCTTTACCCGTTGGATGTACTCTAATTTCAGCACTATCAAACATCTTAATACCAAGAATATCAAAGTCTTTTGATGGTCCAGCACCTACAATTTCTGTAAACGTTGAAATACCAATTCCCATTAACTCACCATTCTTGCGCTTTTCTGCCTGCTCTACACGAAGCTTATCATACTCTACTGTATCCATGGCCAATTTCAAACCAGCGTGGTAATCACCGCTATCGTACTCCCAACCTGTTGGAGATTTCCAAGGGAAGTCTTCTTTTTTAATGAAGTTTTCCATCCGTAATTGAGCAGGGTCTTTACCCACTTCCATGGCGAAACGATCGGTGATACGTTCAATCGCATGTACCGCCTCTGTTACACGGAAAGAGCAACGATAAGCAACTCCACCAGGTGGTTTATTGGTATAAACGGCATCTGCTTCCATATAGGCTGTACCATAATCATAAGAACCTGTACCAATAGAGAAGAGTCCTGTCGGAAACTTAGATGGGTTTGCAGCAGCATCTGTATAACCGTGATCAGCTAGAATTTTAAAGCGAGTACCTAAAATTTTACCCTCTTTAGTACCAGCCATTTCAGCAGTAATATGGTAATCACGAGCAAATGAATCCGCCTGTAGGTTTTCAGAACGATCCTCTACCCATTTTACGGGTTTACCGACAAGGAAAGATACAGCAATAGCGATAACATAACCTGGATAAACAGGTACTTTACCACCAAAACCACCCCCAATATCTGGAGAGATCACACGCACTTTTTCTTCAGTCAAACCTACATGGCCTGCAACCAAAGCAATTACTGTACGGATAGCGTGAGGAGCCTGCGTTGTCATGTACATGGTCAAGTGGTTTTCCACTTTATCATAATCTGCTACACAACCACAAGTTTCAATGGAAGATACATGAATTCGAGGGATATGCATTTGCTCCTTTACAACAACATCTGCCTCATTAAACAATTTTTCAGTAGCGTCTTTATCCCCTACTTCCCAGTGCCAAATATGGTTATCGGTTTTACCTTCCTTATCAGATCTTAACACAGGGGCATCTGGTTCCAAAGCTTTATATGGATCAACAACAGCCTTCATCGGCTCATATTCTACCATAACCGCTTCTCGTCCATCTCTGGCTGCATAACGATCCGTTGCGATAACGGCGGCTACCTCCTGAGATTGATACATTACGGTATCTGTAGGCAGTACCATTTGTGTATCAGACATTAAAGTGGGCATCCAGTGCAAATTGTATTGCTCTAGGTCTTTACCTGTCACAACAGCAATTACTCCAGGCACAGCTAGAGCTGCCTCTGTATTTATACTTTTTATTTTTGCGTAAGCATAAGGACTACGAACGATATCCATGTGTAACATGCCTGGCAATTGGATATCATCAACATAATTCCCCTTACCTTGTAAGAATCGGTCATCCTCCTTTCTTTTCATGGAGTGCCCCATTCCGCTGATTTCCTTTGATGTTTTACATCTAATCATTTTTATCAGGAATTAAGATTTTTGTAATGTTAATGGTGTAATGATTAATGGTGTAATGGTTGATGTTATGGCTCATCATGATCAGCTGGTTATTCATTGATCATACAATGATTAAACTGAGCCTTTTTAAACCATTGACTATCAACTAAACCTATTACACAAATTCAGGCTCTGTAGAAGGTGTTTCTTCTCCACGCATTTTTGCACCAGCATATTGAATAGCCTTAACAATATTGTTGTATCCAGTACAACGGCAAAGATTGCCTGAAATACCCCACCGAATTTCTTCTTCTGTTGGATTAGGATTCTTTTCAAGCAGTTCTACTGCTCTCATAAGCATACCTGGTGTACAGAAACCACAGTGCAAGCCATGATTTTCCTTAAATCCTTCTTGCAATGGATGCAACCCATCTTTTGCTAAGCCTTCCACTGTAGAAATTTCTTTTCCATCTGCCTGAATGGAAAGTACGGTACAAGACTTGATGGATTTTCCATCGAGCAACACGGTGCATGCACCACAGCTGGAAGTATCACAGCCAATATGTGTGCCTGTTAAGCGTAATTGCTCACGGATAGTATGTACCAATAAAGTTCTTGTTTCTACCTCGACTGTATGTTGTTCACCATTAACGGTGACCGTAATTTGTTTTTTCATTGATCCTTGTTTTTAAGCATGTGCACGTTCTAGTGCTTTGTGAATAATGCGTTTAACCAATACATTTACCATAGAGCGTTTGTACGCTTCATCTCCTCTTAGATCCTCCGATGGATTGCAATCTTCAGAAGCGTATTTTGCTGCTTCTTTAATCAACTCATCTGTTACCTTTTGGCCAAGCAATACCTCTTCTGAACGAACAGCTCTCAGTGGAACAGGGTTAACATTTGTTAAACCAATACCGATATAAGTACAAACGCCAGCATCATCGATGGTGATTTGGACAGCGACACCTGCAGTGGCATAGTCCCCTACCTTACGCTCTAGCTTATGATACGCATTGCCTGTTTTTCCGTTGGGTATAGGTATGCGAATCTCAGTAAGTATTTCGTGTGGCTGGACAGCAGTCATGTAAAAGCCATAAAAAAACTCATCGATCGGGACAGATCTTGTGCCTTCAGAACTGCTAATATCTACTTCTGCACGCAGTGCGAGCATTACAGCAGGATGATCATTGGCAGCATCGCCATGAGCAATATTACCACCAACAGTTCCCATATTTCTTACTTGCGGATCTGCTATTAACTTAGAAGCATCTGTAAAAATTGGATACTTTGAACGAATCACTTCAGATTCATCAAGTTCTGTTTCTCTGGTTAGGGCGCCAATTTTAAGGTAGCCATTTTCTTCCTTGATGTGACTTAATCCCGGGATATTGTTGATATCTACCAAAAATTCCGGAGATGCGAAACGCAACTTCATCATTGGAATCAAACTATGACCACCTGCTAAAATTTTTGCCTCATCACCGTGCTGCTCAAGAAGCGAGAACGCTTCTGCCAAGGTTGCTGGGGCAGCATAGTCAAAAGGTGCAGGAATCATCTTTTTATTATTTGATTGAATAAATAGTTTGCCATTAACGAGCTCTCACAATAGGTGAGAGAATAATCCTATGTTTAAAGCTTAGTAGGTATGTTGAGATGTGAGCTAAAAATCTTAATACACAGACACACTATCTTTGCCATCAAGCCAAAAACTTGCATTGTGATTAGTGATTAATACTGTACGAATAATGGAAAATAAAGAAAACAGAAAAAGGTTTATAAAAACCAAAGAAAATTTCTGCCTATAACAAAAATACCATTTTTTTATTCAATAATAAAGTAAATAGCTAAGAATAAATTCTGCACCTCCCCTCTGTCTTTCCACTGCAATAAATGCAGATCCGAAATAACTGATCAAGATATGATCATTTTGATAATTGCGAGAGCAAGCTGAATAGGTGCTAATTTGAATGCTTAGCTGGTCAAAAGAAAAAAAATGATTCAGCGCAAATGAGTGCATCCCAACTACCTATTATTGGGCGGGAATCTATTCATTGGGATAGGATAAGGATATTTCTTTCCGAATACGATCCAACAATTCGATGAGTTGAACACTAAAATCTAGCGGCAGCAATTGACTTTCTTTTTGTTGATCTTCTAAGCATTGCATGACTTCTTCTGCCTCGAAATAATACCCATTACCAGTATAATTAAATTGAAAATGCTTGGGACGCTGGTCGTTGATAATAAGTGTAAAGCTACTTGGTTCGTGCCAACGTGTATGAATATGAATACTACCCTTTTCGCCATAAATGAATGCCTCTGTTTTAGTCAGTGACCGAATAGTGGAATGAAGGTTGGCTGTTTGCCCTGTTTGATAATTAAAAATAATCTGGCATTCCTCGTCTACTCCTGTAGTGGAGAATTTGGCGAAAGCCTTCAGATCATCTGGAGGCCCTAATAATAATAATGCTAGAAATACTGGATAAATTCCAATATCTAGAAGAGATCCTCCGGCTAAGTGAGGATTGTAAAGACGACCATCTGGATCAAAAGCTGCTTTAAATCCAAAATCTGCTTTAATCGCATATATCTTCCCGAGTTGACCTGATTCAATGATACTTAATATTTTCTTTGTGGTGGGCAAAAACCTAGTCCAAAGTGCCTCCATTAAAAAAGTATCTGTCTGCCTTGCCATTTGAATCATTTCGTCAACTTCCGAGCGATTTAACGCAAATGGCTTTTCGCATAGCACTGGAATATTGTGGCCCAAGCAGAGCAGACTGTGTTCTTTGTGAAATACATGAGGCGTAGCGATGTAAACCACATCCAAATTCGGACATTGCATTAGTTCTTCGTAACTTCCGTAAGCATAATTTGCTTCATATTGCTGTGCAAATTGCTGTGCTTTTTCCAAACTTCTGGATGCCACAGCATAGACCTTAGCATTCGGCAAACTACTAATATCTTGTGCAAATTTGTTGGCGATCTTCCCAAGTCCAATAATTCCCCAGTTGTATATTTTCTGCATTTGTTTCAATTTGTCTAAATCATAGGTAAGCAATAGAACAAAATAAATAAATTCCGTAATTTTAATGTCTACGGTCTATTTTTTGTTCTTAAAATCTACTGGAATGAAAAAACTTTACTACTTATACTTACTTTTTTTTGCATCTATTCATTTATCGGCTCAAGACGCCCGCATAGTAGGCTATCTTCCCCATTATCGATTTGCGCATTTAGAGGATATCGATTTCGAAGGTATGACCCACTTGTGCATTGCTTTCGGCAATCCAGATATGGCGGGGAATATAAGTGTAGGCAACCAAGATATAAGTGAAGTGGTAGCTACTGCAAAAAGTTATAACAATAAAGTTTTACTTTCTTTGGCCGGTGGCTATTTGACAGCAGAATGGCAAATGGCATGGGAACATCACATGCTAGCGGAGAACAAAACAAACTTTATTCATCAGATTATGGATTATGTTCGCCTGTATGAATTAGACGGAATAGATTTTGACTTAGAATGGGGACATGTCAATGAAAAATACAGCCCATTTGTATTAGAGCTCCGAGATTCTCTAAGTGCCTCAAGCAAGCTGCTTACGGCGGCCCTACCAGCAACTTACCGCTATCCTGATATTACAGATGAAGCCCTTTATAGTTTTGATTTTATCAATATGATGGCTTATGATCTAACGGGTCCATGGGCACCAAATAATCCAGGGGCGCACTCGCCTTATTCGTTTGCACAATCAGCAATTGATTATTGGATAGGCCAAGGGGTATTGGCTGAAAACCTTACACTAGGTTTGCCTTTTTACGGCTATGATTTTACAGATCAAACCAACGTCCAATCATTTAGCTTTCGGCAAATGATAGAAGAGGATATAGCTTATGCCGAATTAGATCAAGTGGGTCAAAGGTATTACAATGGGCGACCAACTATTGCTGCAAAGACAGTCTTAGGTCTAGAACAAGTTAGTGGTGTAATGATTTGGGAATTAGGCCAAGACGCCTTTGATGAATATTCTTTGTTGGAAGTAGTGTATGATGTGATTTATGCAAGTGTACACACACATACAATAGAAAGAGGAATCAAGATAAAAGTCTTTCCCAACCCTGTGTCAGATATATTTCAAATTAGAAATGAAGAATCCGAAGTACTCAATTTTCGGATTATAAATTCACAGGGACAAGTTCTATTAAATCAGCAAATTAGTGGAAAAAGTGCTCAGGTATTACAAATTAGCCATTGGGCAAAAGGCTTTTATACGATAATTTGTAATGATGGTAACCAAATAAGTAGTTATCGCTTCTTAAAGGTGGATTAAATATTCTTTTTTGGTTGTAAAGGTAAATAGCTGAGCATAGTTGCTTGTATAGAAGTTGTTTAGAAATATATCTTATCACCTACAAACAATGCATTGAGCACCAAATGCTTCAGCCCCGCCTGCCGGACGGGCAGGTTTTTTTCGTCCCATAGCTAAAGCTATGAAACTCAAAAAGAGCTTCGCCTTGGTATTCAAGCCATTATTCTCGATTAGCAACATACTTTTTAAACAACTTCATAATAAAATTTCAGCCTCACTATTCAATGCTTCAAAATTTATACAAATTCGATGCCTACATTTGTTCTAATACTCGTAAAAGCATGTGATAAAGCTTTTAGGTTTTACTTCATGCCAAAGAACTAGGCCTTAATGAAAATACTAATCGTAGAGGACGAAAAAGAACTACAAAATAATATTGTTTCCTATCTTTCGACAGGTGAATTTATCTGTGAGACTGCTTCTAACTTTAATGATGCTACCGATAAAATATATAGCTTCGATTATGATGTAGTGGTACTGGATATCATGTTACCAGATGGAAATGGATTACATATCCTGCAAATTCTTAAAGAGGAAGCTCCAGAAACGGGAGTGCTCATTATTTCTGCAAAAAATGCACTCGATGATCGTCTGAAGGGCTTAGATATGGGAGCAGATGACTATCTGACCAAGCCCTTTCATCTATCGGAGCTTAATGCTCGCCTGAAGGCTATTTACCGAAGAAGGAAATTACAAGGTCAGACCAGCTTACAATTCGAAGAAATAGATATCAATACGAATAAACGAGAGGTCAAAATTGGTGATAAACTGCTTATCCTCACTTTAAAGGAGTACGAATTATTACTTTTTTTCATTACCAATAAAAAAAGAGTTTTGACGAAGCAAGCCATAGCAGAGCACTTGTGGGGGGATCATGTAGATTACCTAGATTCTTTTGACTTTGTCTATCAACATATCAAAAATCTTAGAAAAAAAATCACTAGTGCTGGTGGACAAAACTATATTCATACCATCTATGGTTTGGGGTACAAATTCGGCTTAAATGGATAAAATTAAAGGGATGAGATTACTGACTAAAACCACTTTGTTATATCTCCTTTTGGCTGTAGTAATGTTCAGCATTGGCGGTTTGATTTCTTTTGAACAATTCAAAAAAGCAGTGAGTACCGAAACCGACTATGAATTGATTGGTGCATTTTTACGTACCAAAAGAGCGATTGGTAATGGTAAGCTAGATGCCATTGTCACTTCTAAAAGCCTAAAAATAGATTCTCTATCTTCTAGAGTTGAATATGATACTACAAAAGCCTATACCCTACGCGATAGTAGCATCTATCTAAAACGAACACAACGAGTAGAAACCTTCCGAAAATTAATTGGATATCTGAGCTATGATGAGCAAGATTATCGTGTAGAAATCATTGATATCATCTTTGAGGATGCTGATGTAAAGTCCGTCGTTAGTAATATCACCATCCGCTTATTCATCTTTCTTACCATCGGAATGTTATTGGGTAGTGTATTGATTTCTAAGTTTACCTTTAAACCTTTTGAGCAAATCCTTACGGCCATTGAAAACTTCCAGCTCAATTCCTCTAAACCTTTTGATACCCCACCTACCAACACCAGAGAACTGCAACAACTCAATCGTTTCCTAGAAAGGATGACCACCAAAGCTCGAATGGATTATGTAGCCCTAAAGGAATTTTCTGAAAATGCTTCACATGAAATCCAAACCCCTATCGCCATTGCAAAAGGAAAATTAGAACTCTTATCTGGATCAGAAGGTTTGAGTGAGGAGCAAATGGTATTGATTTTTTCCGCACAAAGATCATTAACTAAATTATCTAAATTAGGCCAAGCACTTGCCCTGATTACAAAAATTGAAAACCATGAGTTTAATGCTCAAAAAGCGATTGATTTTAGTGATATTGTCAGTAATGCAACTAATAACTTTCGTGAATTAGCTGCATTAAAAGAGATTAGTCTTACTAGTCAAATTGATGAGCATATTTCTCTAAATATCGACTCTACCTTAGCTGATATCCTCATCTCTAACTTACTTAAAAACGCTGTTCAACACAATATTGAACACGGCCAAATTGAGGTAGAACTAAATAACGATCATTTAATCGTCAGAAACACAGGTACTCCTTTGAAACAAAAGCCAGAAACTTTCTTTAAACGCTTCAAAAAGAGCTCTCAAACTAGTGGGACTCTCGGCTTAGGTCTAGCTATAGTCAAAAAAATATGTGAATTAAATAACCTCTTGGTTCAATATGATTATTTAAACGATTGGCATACGATCACCATAACCATTAGGAATTCTTCCAATTAAAAGACTAATCCAAATTGTCGTCAAATTATCAGTTTTTAAAACTTCAAAATTCCTTCAGATTCTCTTCAAAATCTACATAGGTTCATTTTGCACCTTTGCATCATTATTAAAATCACTCGAACTTTTATTTAAGTTATTAGGCTGAATTATATGGAATTATTTTTTGGCCCTAACTTTAAGCAATTAGTAATGATGAGAAATTTCCGACTGTTATTTTTTTGGGTTTCTATTTTCCTTGTTCATGCAAATCCTTCTATAGGACAAAGTATAGCAAGTACATCAAAAGGGAAAGTTAAGTTAACTGGCCAAATAGTAAATGACGAAACCCTAGTACCCTTAGAATTTGCAACGCTTTCTTTATACAGCAGAGTAGATAGCATGCTCATTGACGGTACAGTAAGTGATTTGGATGGAAAATTTGAATTAGCAATTGCACCAGGTTTATATTACATTGTCATAGACTTTTTATCTTATCAGCAAAAAATTATTCCAGAGGTCAACATTCCGGTCAATAAGAAATCCTTTGATTTAGGTAAAGTAGGCATGTCTGAAAGCTCCAAAATGCTTGAAGAGGTCGAAGTTATTGCAGAGAAGAGTCAAATGCAGTTGAAACTAGATAAGCGAGTATTCAACGTAGGGAAAGACCTCAGCAATACAGGTGCCAATGCAGCGGAGTTACTGGACAACGTCCCTTCTGTTACTGTAGATGTAGAGGGGAATGTGAGTTTAAGAGGGAGCGAAAATGTACGTATTCTTATTGACGGAAAACCTTCTGGCTTAGTTGGAATTAGTAGCGCAGATGCCCTTCGACAATTGCAAGGTGATATTGTTCAGAGTGTAGAAGTTATCACCAACCCCTCTGCACGTTATGATGCAGAAGGTGAAGTAGGTATCATCAATATTGTTCTGAAAAAGGAAAAAAGGGAAGGCGTTAATGGTTCGTTTAGCTTAAATGCTGGTTATCCCGAAAATTTCCTACAGTCTAAATATGAGAAAGAAAAAATTTAATCTCTTCTCTAATTTTGGTGTCAATTATAGAAACGGCCCAGGATCAGGTACTCGCCGTCAAGAATCCATTAACAGTGCTGGTGATCTAGAGATTTACGAAAGTGATCGCTCGCATGAACGCGGTGGCGTTTCAGGTAATTTCCAATTAGGAACAGACTGGTTTGTCAACAAACAAAATACTATCTCTGCTTCTTTATTATTCAAAAGAGGTTTAGAAGATAATGTCGCTACCATTAATTATCGTGATTTCTCTTCCGATAATGAATTATTAGAGTCTTCCTCTCGTCTGAACGAAGAAGAAGAAATAGAGAACAACTTTGAAATCTCTTTAGGCCACGTCAAAACCTTTGACAAAAAAGACCACAAATGGTCTACTGATTTCAAGTTCATTTCTAGTACAGAAATTGAATTAGCCGATTATACCCAAACTGGTGACAATCTCGAAAATCCCATTCTTCAACGTTCTGACAATGATGAGAACGAAGCCAATATATTCTTCCAATCAGATTATACCTTGCCGATAGGCGAAAATAGCAAGTTCGAAGCAGGTACAAGAATTACACTGCGTACCATTGAGAACGACTATATGGTGGAAGAGCAGCAAGATAATGGAGATTGGTTGGTATTTAGTGAATTGGATGATGAACTAAGATATACAGAAAACATCTATGCTGCCTACCTAATTTTTGGTTCACAGATTAAAAATTTCTCCTACCAATTTGGTATGAGAATGGAACACTCAGATATTGAAACAGAACTTGTTCAGTCTGGTGCTACTAATCCGAGGCAATACACAGATTGGTTCCCTTCTGCACATTTCTCTTATGAGTTTTCTACCAAAGATCAAGTGCAGTTAAGTTATAGCCGTAGATTAAGCCGTCCTAGATTCAGAAGTTTATTACCTTTCTTTTCTTATACGGATAATCGCAGTAATTATACCGGTAATCCTGACCTTAACCCAGAATATACCAATTCAATAGAATTAGGCTACTTAAAATACTTCGAAAAAGGATCTATCCTTTCCAGTGTTTACTATCGTTACCGAACAGGTGTGATATCAAGAGTAACCGACTTGTTAGAAGATGGCATTACAACAGCGCGTTTCCCTATCAATTTAGCATTTCAAAATGCTTATGGCATAGAGTTTAGTGGAAACTACGAAATCACAAAATGGTGGGATGTCAATGGTAATTTCAACTTTTACCGTGCGATCACGGAAGGTAATTTTAAAGATCAAGAAATATTTGCAGATACCTATACTTGGAGCACCCGTTGGAATACACAAATTAAATTTAGCAAAACCTTAGATTTCCAAGTAACGTTTGATTATCGCGCTCCAAGAATCGTACCACAAGGAGAAACCAAAGCAATGTATAGCATCAATTTAGGTGCCTCCAAACAGCTATTCAATGGTAAGGGTACATTGACATTAAGTGTTAGAGATTTATTAAATAGTAGAAGATGGCAGAGTATTACTCGTACAGACAATTTAATATTAGAATCTGAATTTCAATGGAGAGCACGCCAGTTATTGCTTAGTTTTAATTATCGCCTGGGTAAAAATAAAGGCCGCAAAGGAAAGGGAAGAAGAGGAGGAAAGCGCGGAGGCGGAGGTGGAGGTGATATGGAATTTTAATATGATCTAGTATAGCAAGCGCTATACGACTGATATAAAGATGCAAAATTGCGCTAAAGTAGGTATAAGCAGCGCTGTTTCCTTCGGGAGACAGCGCTTTTTTATTTTATCAGGAACTACCATTCTACTTGATCAAAATTTAGTAGTGATTGATGTATCAGACAATAGCTTAAGGCTACTGAACGAACCATCAACTAATAACCAACAACAACGATTAACTATACTGATGTTTTCCTCTATTCCAGCCATTGGCTTTGAGGTATTTTTCTCCATCTTCAGCAGCTGGCTCTTCTAGCTGTGTCCCCATACTATCATTCCAGCGATTGAGATATCCAAATAGCGCAATAACGCCCATGATTTCTACAATTTCGCCTTCATCCCAATGTTTGCGCATGTTTTCCGCCATTTCATCATTTACTTCATTGGGTACTTGAGAAGCTGCTATTGCTAAATCAAAAGCTGCTCTTTCCGCATCAGTAAACGCAGGGTAGGTTTTGTATTCCCAAATATGATACATTTTGTCTTCTTCTGAGCCATAACGCCCTGCCGCTCTAATAGCATGGGCTTCACAATAACGGCATCCTGCTGTCATACTACAGAGATAAGCAATTAAGCGCTTCAGTGCAGAGCTTACACGACCTTTATTTTCCATTACGGCTTGATTCATTTCCAAAAATGCTTTTGCAATTCTTGGGCGATGCATCATCGTAAACAAACTATTTGGCGTAAAGCCAAGTGTTTCTTGGTAAAAATCAGCCATTTCTTTGGCTTCTGCATTAGCATTTCGGTCTAGTGGTTGGACTAAGGGTTTTTTCATTTGTTTAATTTTTTTCTGGAAGCGGTAGTATGCAGCATTCCGATCATCATCATTATCGGTACTACATTGAAGGAACCGCTACGCTCCTGCCTGCAGTAAGCAGGCTCACATCATTCTTTTAATTATAATGGTTTATAAGCTACTGCTTTTATTTCAATGACAATATTAGGGTGTGGTAGCTGATGAACAGCAACGGTAGTTCTGGTTGGACCAGTTTCGTGATTAAAGAATGTCCCATATACTTCATTGTATCCAGGAAAATCTTTCATATCCACCAAGAAACTAGTGATATCAATGACATCTGCTAAAGAAGCATCTACCGTTTGCAGGTAACTATCGATGGTCTCTAAGACGGCTTTGGTTTGTGCTTTGATATCCAAGTGCCAATTGCCATCTGCATCTTGCGCTGCACCTACATGCGTATTATCAGGACGGCGGCTACTCGTTCCTGAGATGTAGAGAAAATCCCCTACTCTTTTGAGGTGAGGGTAATGCCCCAATGGCTTTGCTTTATCTTTTAAAACGCTATTTGACATGATTCTTATTTTTAAATGCTTAAGTCGTTTAAAATTTTGTGTAGATGGCCTAGTTTAATTTCTTCACTTCTTCCATGACTTTCGTCAAATTAATCTCTTCCAGTGGGTTTCTTTGAACCATTTCGAGAAGCAAATTATCCTGCTTACGGCCCAAATCCATGGCTTGAGCGTAAGGCATTTCTGGCTTGAAGGTAACGAGTGAATATTTAGAATAATAGTCTGCAAAAGATTGTTCGAGCTTCATTTCTAACTTCCGTTTTTTGATAAAGTCAGGATCAGCCACTTTATCTTGCATTTCATGGAAATTATCGATGGCCAAATCTGCAATAGCATTCGTATTTTCTGCTCTTGCATCTTGGAAATGAGAAAATAAGTTTTCCCAATCATCTCCATGCGCATCCATTAATTCATCAAATACCCGAACATCCTCGAAGGAAGCATTCATCCCTTGCCCATAAAAAGGAACAATGGCATGAGCAGCATCCCCCATAATCAAGGCTTTGCCATAAGCTTGCCACGGATAACATTTAATAGTACCCAATGTTCCTACTGGATTTTCAAAGTATTCCTCTACATAATGAGGCATATGTGGAATCAAGGTAGGGAAATTCGTTTCAAAGAATGCACGTACTTTCTTTTCATCCGTTAAGGCATCAAAACCAACTTCTCCACCAAATGGATGAAACATCGTAACCGTAAAACTACCATCCAAATTGGGCAATGCAATAATCATGAAACTACCTCTTGGCCAAATATGCAGAGCATTTTTTTCGATTCTAAAACCACCACCATCCTTAGGATGAATACTCAATTCCTTGTACCCATGTCTTAAGAAATGTTGAGAATAATTAAACAATAAGTCTGTAGTATTGCTCATCATACTCCTTCTTACAGCTGAGCCTGCGCCGTCCGTCCCGATCACAACATCCCCCTTGTCTTCCCATATTTCGGTGGTCTGTGAATTTCTAAAAGTAGCTTTTGCACCTTTCAAGTCTACATACTGACAATGGCTATTAAAATGAACGCGTACATTATCCATTTCATCCGCCTTATTCAATAAAGCGACGTTTAAGCCCCAACGAGAAACAGAATTAATGTAATCATCTTCTCGGCCACTGTATGGCGAGAACCATGCTTCGCCCTCCACTGGATGAATCATTCGACCACGCATCGGAATACATTCTTGGCGTATCAAATCATCCAATCCTGCTTTTTTCAAGGCTTTTAAGCCCCTACTAGATAAAGCCAAATTAATCGAGCGCCCTGCATCCACTTCCTCCTTTCGCATATCTGGTCGCTTCTCATGCAGACTGACCTCATAGCCTCTTTGCCCTAGTCGGATAGCCAAAAGTGTACCACACAATCCTGCTCCAACCAATACAACTTTTTTATTTCTCATATTCTAATTAGATAAGATCTTAGTTAAGATTTGTACAAAATGATAAACATCCTCAAAGCTATTGTACAAAGGCACTGGTGCCACTCGTATGACATCAGGCTCTCGCCAATCCGCAATAATACCTGCATTCATTACGGCCTCAAACAAAGATTTGTCCGCATCTTTTACTTGAATAGATAATTGGCAACCTCTTTGCGTTGGGTCTCTTGGTGTAATAATGGAAATGCGTTCTTGGTTCATCTGATCCAACAAAAATTCCATATATCCAGTAAGAAGTAGCGATTTTTCTCTTAGGCGATCCATTCCTGCTTGCGCAAAAATATCTAAAGAGGCTTTCACGGCTACCATACTCAAAATCGGAGGATTACTCAGCTGCCATGCTTCTACTCCCGGTATGGGGTCGAAGCCATCACGCATCCCAAATCGAGTTGCCTTATTATGTCCCCACCAACCTTCAAACCGGGGCAAATGCTTATCATGGGCATGACGCTCATGCACGAAACAGCCCGCCAAACTACCGGGCCCAGCATTCAAATATTTATAGGTACACCATACCGCAAAGTCTACCCCACTTTCGTGTAAATCTAAATATCGATTACCTGCGCCATGAGCACAGTCAAAGCCTACCAGGCAGCCTTTTGCATGCCCCCATTCGGTAATCTGTTTCATATCCAGAAACTGTCCTGTATAATAATTTGGATTACCGAAAAGGATCAATGCAATTTCATCTCCTTGCTCTTCGATAACTTGACGGATATCATGCATTTGCAAACAAGCTTCGCCATCTCTTGAACGCATTTCTATCATACAATCCGCTGGATCCAATCCATGAAACTTTATCTGCGAAGCCACTGCATACTTATCAGATGGGAAAGCATCATATTCGATAAGTATCTTTTTTCGTTTGGCCGTTGGCCGATAAAAAGAAACCATCATAAGATGCAAATTGACAGTCAAGGTATTCATTATGACGACTTCAATAGGTCTTGCGCCCACGAGCTCGCCCATCGCCTTTGTCAAAAACTCATGATAAGGCAACCAAGGATTTTTAGCATGAAGATGCCCTTCAACTCCATAATTGGCCCAATCATTTAACTCTTGTTGGATGTAGGCTTGTGTATTTTTTGGCTGAAGGCCCAATGAATTGCCACAGAAGTAAAGATAAGGGCTTCCATCTTTCTGCTTGGGCAAATGAAATTTTTGTCTAAAGTCTTTTAGTGGATCATCCTGATCCATCTTTTTGGCGAAAGCCAAACCTTGCTCATAATTCACTGCTATCATGTGCTAAATTCAATCGTTTTTTAAAAGAATGATCGTGTCCGGCTCCTAGCCACCGAAGAACATTATTTTCCCAAATTTCATCATACTGCTTAGCAGAAATAATACTCCTTTCTAGTGCTAAGTCCAATAATTTCCCGGGGTAAGAAGACTGAGGAGAGCTCTCCATTTCGCCTAAAGGATAAGGGTCATCCAGGCCACAAATAATTTGATTAGTACCGTTTCTTCTTACCATCAACTCCAAAGAATCACAATCATGAACTAAGGTGTCAAAATAAATATTGGGATGTCCCACTGATTTTCTGGGATGTGCCATACCTTCGAATAAGTCTGGCCGCCCATCAAAGCCTTGAATCCGACGCCCCAAATTCATCTGTGCCAACTGCCCACCATGTGCAAAGCAAACTCGCATATTAGGGTATTTCTCTGCATAGCCTTGTAAGGTGAAGAAATGATAAGCATCTGCGCACTGTGCCAACATCCAAACTAAATGAAAGCGCCAGGAAACATTTTCGAGCTTAATAAATTTCTCTCCATCATAAGGATGAATCTCTACTGCTAATTTGTAATGATTAGCTAATTCGAAAATAGGCTCGACCTCTTTATCAAAAATAGTACGCCAAGTTCCTACAGAGTCCATATAATGAGTAGGCAAACACAATACTTTTAATCCCAAGTTCTCCACACAACGCTCTATTTCCCAAAGGGCTGAACGCACAAACCCCGCGTGAATAACAAATCCACAAGTGAATTTATCTGGATTTTCTTCTTGGATTTGCGCATTAAAATCATTTTGGAACCGAAGTGCCTGTTTCATTTCTTCAACTCTCAATCCATTGCCATATAATTGAGAGAGATTAAGTACCACCGCATGATCGATATGGTACCTATCCATCCATTCAAGTTTTTCATTAAGAAAAAAACTATCATCCGTGATGGGGCGTCTCCAATTCTTTTGGTACATAAATTTTCGATCCTGATCTATCCAAAAAATCTCATTTTTCTTTAGGAAGCTTGGAATTTGCTCAGGATACGGGAGCAAATGAGAATGTCCGTTAATTCGCATGATTTGAATTATTTTGGAGGTTCCATTTTAGTTCCACAATTATTACAAGTCAATAACTCATCGTTTGAAAAGAAGCGATTAAAGATGGCTGGCATATCCGTCTCAATATTTTTTATCATGAATGATTCTCTGTACAGCTCATGATTACAGTTTTCGCAGTACCACGCAAGCCCATCTTCCATATCCCCAGGACGCTTTTGTTCAATTACCAAACCTACCGTATTCGCACCTCTCTGCGGAGAGTGTGGAACATTTGGTGGAAGCAAATAGATATCCCCTTCATTGATATTAACATCTTGAGGTTTACCATCTACCATTAGTTTTAGGGTAATATTCCCTTCTACTTGGTAGAAAAATTCAGGGGTTTGATTCAGGTGATAATCTTTACGAGCATTTGGCCCACCTACAACCATTACTATGAATTCACCATTTTGCCAAACACATTTGTTGCCAACTGGTGGTTTCAGTAAATGACGATTTTCTTCAATCCATTCTTTGAAATTAAACTTTGGGTATAACATAATACTATGTTGTTAGTCCGCCTAAGGCGAATGGTTATTATTGTAATCGTTAAGCGATTCTTTTTTAAGTAGTTAGGCTAGAACCTGTCTGCCTGCTGGCAGGAATTTATTATACAAGCAATTTTGACTAGCCGCTTATTTATTCTCTGTATAATAAAACCCCAGTTCTTTTCTCACATCATCTGGTAATACTGGCAACTCAGAACGGGGAATAAGCAAAGTCGAAATGTTGTGCAAATCGCCAAAGATATTATGCTTAGCTGCCGTTTCACGTAAGTAGGCATGGCCTGAAGAGCCTCCTGTACCCACTTTTTTACCCAACATACGAAGGACCATTTGCGCATGACGATAACGCCAAGTCGTTAGCAGTTCATCAATATCTACTAAGGCAAATAAAAAGCGATAAGGCAATTGCAAAATGGGTTCTTCATTATACAAATTAATCATTAATGCAGCTAAAGTCGCTTTATAACTCAACCTCAATTTGCCCTCTTCTCGAAGTTGGGTATGGGTTTCTACACTCAAGACAGATTGGAAATAAGTATCTGTGTTGCCTAACATTTTTAAGCGCATATCTTTTTCCTTTGCCGAAAGGTAATCCGAAGAAGCTACTGCGTCCGATTCCTTCTTGATCATTCGCTCTACAGATTCGCGATAAGCGGATAAAAAGCGGAAGTTGTGAAACTGCAAAAAGGGCGTTCGCTCCAACCAATCTTCTACTAGGTCAAATAAGGAACCTTTTTCCACAATTTGATCTAAGTCGGCTTGTTCTTCCTCAGAGAAAAAGGCGGCATAATGATGCTGTCCATAAGTGATACGGGTAGATTCCTGCAGCCCCAGCATATTTTCAATTTTTCTAAACTGAAAAGACTGAAAACCCGAAGCAGGGAATAATAAATTCCTAAAATCAAGAAAATCCAATGGCGTCATCGTCTCCATAATACGAATATGCTCAATCAGTAACTTAAAAATTTCAATCACTCGATTCAGGCGTGCCACACTAATACCAATACTACGCTCATCTACTGTATTTTCATCAAACATATCCATCACCGACTGCAGTTCATGAATAATTTGTTTAAACCAAATTTCATAACTTTGATGAACGATGATAAACAACATTTCATCATGTGCAGGCTGGTCATAAAGCGCTGCACTTCTTAGCTGCTGAGCTCCGAGCACTTGGTCGAGGCCAAGGTAATTTTTGTAGTGAATGGTCGAATATTTCTTTCCGTTTTCTTTCATTAAAATTTGATTTGAAAATTTCCTATCTTCTGCTGAATGGCAGAGGCCCCTTTTTGCAGAATAGCTACATAGTCCTTTAAAGCCTCCTCTCGAAATCGATTGGCAGGTCCAGATGCACTCAAGGCGGCTATAGCTTTACCATTTTGATTAAAAACAGGCACTCCAAGGCAGATCAACCCCAATTCGTATTCTTCTCGATCCAAAGCAAAACCATCTTTCCTGATCTGATTTAATGCAGCGATTAGGCCCATTTTCTGAGTTAGACTATAAGGAGTTTTGGAAAATAAGTCGAGTTCTTCGATGATTTCTTCCTGCTTTTCAGCAAATGCTAAAAGGGTCTTTCCCATACTCGTACAATGAAGTGGACTTCTGGACCCCAACTGAAAATTGAGCTTTAGTCCTTTTGGGCTGTCTACTTTATCTACGACCAATACTTCATTACTTTGAAGAATACCAAGGTGTACATTCTCTGTAATCTCCTTGGTCACTTCTTCTAGAATATCATGCGTTTTATTCACCAAAGCAGATTGAATTCCGACCCTATGTCCCAATTCAAATAGCTTCAAGCCTAAACTATACTTTTCTGTTTCAGGATGCTGCTGCAATACGCCAATATGTTCCAAGGTAGCTAACAAACGGTAAATTGTGCTTTTGTTCGCACCAATGTGCTGCGCCAATTCCCTTACCCCCCATGCTGGCTTATCAGGATGGAAATGCTCCAAAAGGTCAAATGCCTTCAAGACGGAGTTATTTAAATTGGATTGGCTTACATTCATTTTATAGTCGTTTCATTATTTGAAACACTGTTTTAAATTCTGAATAAAAATATAAAATGGCTTCCTAAGCACCAAATCTTACCAAGCCATTTTTGAAGAAAGGTCTAGTATTTCTTCTTTAAACTGTTATTTATTTTTTTGAACGGGCTAAAATCTGTCGAAGTAATGGACTTTTGGAATCATAAAGATAGAGTATATACCTATCCCTATTCACCAACAAGCATGAACCTTCCGATAGTAATCGGAAGGCAGACTATTTCCTATTTATCAGCTGTAAAGTTTAAAATGGATTGTCCCAAGCTCCATAGTTTTTTCTAGATAATTTATCGTTGATACGATCTAAGTCAAATTTTTCTGGTTCTAGTTTTCCTCCTAACCAATCAAACATTTCTTGATACGCTGGATCTTTAGGATTTTTCATAATTTCTATGAGCTCCATATACCTCCAAACACCACCACAATCTTCGGGTGGACATGCTCGTTTTCCTTTTATACATCTGGGATATTTAATGGTGCTTTCAGCTTCTTTGATCGCTTCCAATTCTAATTGATGAAGCCAAGAATCTCCAAAATCATACTCATACCTTATTTTATGTCCTTTTGCCGATAATAATTGCTTGATTTTCATTCCCTGATAATTAATACCAAAATCATCAAATTCACTGGGAGGAGTATAATACTCGTGATATGTAATAAAATGATGGAGATGCCCATTCATCCACCCCATGGTAGATTGAATAATTTTATGAAGGTCTGCAAGTGTGGTATCTTCATAAATTTCTATCCTCCTCCAGATTGGAGGTTTAGCACCTTCTAATGTTAGTTTTATTTGATAAATCATGCGCAACTTTCGTTTTGTCAATTACTTATAATTTTCGAATGAATAATTGTATTGTTCAAGCAGTTTGGTCTATGCTCTTAATTTATTTTAGTCAAAATTTCCCATGAAGCTGAGTAGAACATTCCTACTCTTTAGCTGAAATCGCCCTTTTCATTTCCTGAAAGTTTCCTTTGCTTAATTTCACTTTTCCGCCATTGGAGTAAATCGCTATTTTGTTATAGTCTTCATTCGGAAAGAAAATATCTGTGATAGCGACCATTCCTTCATCAGCTAGTAATTCGGCGGAAGCCCGATCGAAGAAGACCTGCATTTGTAGGCTATTCCCATTGCTAAAGCGAGGAGCTGCATGCTTTTTCTGCGCAAAAGCAGCTGAAAAACCCGTCTTACCGGATGCTATTCGATCGCTATAATATTGGTCATTTGCAGCATCGTAGCCCATACGATAAAGTTCTCCATTATCATTGGAGAGTTGAATTCCAAAATCGGGTGTTGTACCCTCTTCCCATTCAAATACTAGATTGGCTTCTTGTTGTGTTGGGGAGAATAATAATTCTTCGGTAATATCCAGCTGGCCATTGACCTCTTTGGGTAATAATTCTGTTAATTTGCCATGATAGGCATTTAGTTCTCTTACCATTTTGGTACGCAAGCGAAGTCCCTTTTCTGTTTGGACTAAGGTCAAGTCTCTTGCTAGAGTCATAGCAGAGCGCCATAGCGCTGTTGGAACGACCTGTGCATAATTCCAGTTGCTCATCCAGCCGATGAAGATGCGGCGATGATCTGGTGCATTGGACCAAGTCACCCCTGCGTAATTATCTCTGCCGTAATCTAGCCATACTGCATTTTCAGTGGCGGGAATTGCAGCGGTATCTGCAAACATAATTTGATCAACATTGATATGCCCCCAGCCACCGGTATGCGTATCGACGAGCTGAATAACTGCTTTTTGTCCCTGTAAGTCGCTTACATCCCATGCATGCCAGCGTAGCTTTTCGTTATTTGTTCCGGTTGCGCTACGCACTTTTTCTCCATTCAGGAGGAGGTGCATTGCCGATTGGACCTGGTCATTTCCGCCACCAATTTTAAAGTTGATGAAATCTTGTTTGATGATAAATTCAGGAGAAGTTAAGGTACCTGTAGATAGATCGCCACCATTAAAGCTGTTGACAAAAGCCTTTCCTTCATAACCTTCTACTTCATGCTGATTGGGAAGCTTTGAAGTTGCAGGCGCATTTCCAAATGCATTTCCCTCTGTTTTCCAATCGCCATAACCATTTTCAAAATCTTGAAATATATTACCGGTGGGTATACTTGCTGCTATTTTACGTACTGCTTTCGCAAAATCTTCCTCTAAGATAAAGTTAGTCCCATCAAATTGACCTACAAAATATTGAGTTCCAGAACCTCCATTGACATGCCCTGGGTTGATACTTTGCAGCAATATCCATTTCTTCTCCTCACTTCCTTCCACCCTAATTGGAAATAAATCGGGGCATTCCCAGACCCCTGTGTGTATCCCCCACTCTCTTCCAAAATCACTTAAATGATTCCAGGATTTAAGATCTTGAGAACCATAGATTTTCACATGATCCCATGCTGCGAAAACCATGAGCCATTGATTCGAATCATCATCCCAAATCACCTTTGGGTCACGAAAATCTCGAATGCCTGGATTGGGAACAACAGGATTACCCTCATACTTTGTCCAAGTACGGCCTCTATCATTACTATAAGCCATCGCTTGGTATTGAAAATCATCTTTGCCCGCATTCGCCCCTACTGGGTCGTGATAAGTATAAAAAGCAAGCAAAGCGGGTGCATCCGCTGTTCCAAGACCACTAGTATTTTTCCAGTCTACCACGGCACTACCAGAAAATATATAGCCTAAGCTATCCGGATACAAAGCAATTGGCAAATGTTCCCACTGCACCAAATCCTTACTCACCGCATGCCCCCAATGCATAGGCCCCCAAACTGTACTATCTGGATAATATTGATAAAACAAATGATATTCTCCATCAAAGTAAACCATCCCATTCGGGTCGTTCATCCACTTGGCCTCCGGCGAAAAGTGATATTGTGGTCGATGTTGTTCTTGATAGTAGGTATTGACATTCCTCTCCTCGCTGCCCTGTTCTTTTTGGCAGGCAAAAAAAACGAGCATAAATATGAAATAAAAGAATGATTTGCTTGTCATATTACTACTTTTAAGTCTCACTAATCTAATCCATTCATCTAAAATAATAACCATTCATCCCATTTTACTTGCTCCGCCCTGATTTTCTTCCGAAAATTACAGCAATTCGCTGATTTATTTAAGACTTCTACGTTCTCCATATCTCTGCGAACTCTGCGTCCAAAATAATAATCATTAAAACACAAATAAATGAAAAACATCATCCGACTATTACCAATCCTACTATTCACAACTCTTTTGGCGAAAGCCCAAAACCAAAACCTTTTACAAAACGACTTTAGTCCCTCCATCCCATTTCAAAAAACGGCCAAAGCCGGCATGACATTTGGCGAAAGCCCAATAGCTGTCCACCATCGCAATTTCATTCATCCAGACCTAGCAGATAGCCTACAAGTAGCAGTAGAAGACTACCTAGACGAGTTGAATGTGGTAGGTCTTGCTGCCGCTGTAGATGTGGAAGGAGAGACTTGGACAGGCACAGCAGGTATGCATACCAGTGAACTCGAATTAACGCCCGACCTTAACTTCCCGATTGGCTCCGTATCCAAAAACATCACCGCTGCCACCATACTAGATATGTATGAAGAAGGGCTATTAGACTTAGAGGATGCCATTGCAGATTACTTGCCGACCTACGACAATATCAACCCTAATATTACCATTCGACAGTTATTAAAACATACCAGTGGCATTTACAATTATACCAACCATCCTAGTTTTACGGATTCATTAAACGCTGATTTGACTAGAATATGGACACCACAGGAGATGTTGGATTACTTTGTGAGTATCCCTAGTTTTCCGCCAGGTGCTTCTTGGAGTTACTCCAATACCAATTATGTCTTATTGGGTTTGATCATTGAAAGTATCTCTGGCAATACCTTTCATGAAGAAGTAAAAACACGCGTACTGACCCCTTACGGATTCGAAGATATCCGCTTATATCCACAAGAAGAAATTGCAGGCCCTTATGCCCATATTTGGATGGATCCGACAGGTACGGGCATACCACCCATTGACTTTTACGAAGCAGGAGGCAGCTTGGATGCCCTATTCAGCATGGCATGGGCAGCAGGCTCATATGTAGCCACACCAGCAACAATCAACCAATGGACAAAAGCCTTATTTGGTGGCCAAATTGTGAGTACAGCTACGCTGGATGAAGTACAAATGAGCTTTCCACTAGGTTCAGGTTTAGGCTATGTCGGTTACGGCTTAGGTACCTTAGAGTTAAATACCTTCTGTGCAGAAGAAAGTGCGTGGGGCCATGGCGGAGATATTGTCTATTCCTCCCAAGATTATTACTTCCCGGAAGACGATATCACAGTAAGTGTACACTGCAATGATGCAAGCGTCAACTCCAATAACCTAATAGCCTTAGTGGATGAATTGCACTGTATTATCAGCAATTTTGAAGTGGCTACTAATACTATCTCATTAGCAGCAGAAGATATCAACATACAAACGTTCCCCAACCCATTTATCGATCAAATAAACATTCAATACCAGCTTTCGCAAAATAGTCAAGTACAGATTAATATCCTCAATACCTTAGGGCAATCTGTAGCAATTCTTGTAGATGACAAACAATTAGCCGGAGCGCATACCTTTACTTGGCAAGTTGCTGATCCGGGAATGTATTGGGTGCAGGTGATGGTTGATGGGGAGGTATATTTGAAGCAGGTAGTGAAGAATTAAGAAATAAAAAGACTTACAACTCCTATTTCTATCGGAGTTGTAAGTTATTTTAAAACCACCTAATCTAGGCAGGAATTTCATAATTAATATGCATTTCCTGCAAAATTCTGATTAAAACTTGATTTTAATAGACAATCTTCTATCATTTGAAAAATACTTATCAATTCTTTTTATAGAGTCTTTTCTCTGGATTTTTTATCATAAAATTATCTTTTTCAATAGGTTCTAAAGCAAAAGCAATCAATTCAATTTCTGTGTTTAACTCATATGTTATTACTAATCTAATCGCATCACACTTTAAATTGAACTCATAAATAAAGGATCCATATTTTTTTCCATCTTTTTGCCAAGGATAACTATTAACAAAGTTTCCTTTTCTATTAATGAAATCGCATTCTACTATTAATTCATTTAAAAGTAGATTTATTTGAGTATTTGAAAAATACTTAGCTGAAAAATGCTTAGAGGCAGAACCTTTCGATATTTCTTCTAAGAGCTTTCTTGATTTAAATTCAGCCTTATTTAAAAGATAATTTGAACTCGTACAACTTGAATTAAAAAAGAAAACTATCAAACATAGTTTAATCATACTTCCTAAAAGTATATAGATATACCTGACCATTCTTAAATAATTTTAGTGTATCAGAAAATGCTGGTTTAGTTACAAAATCTCCTTTTTTAGCAAATTCAGCGAATCTCTTTTTCTGATTTAAGAAACTGGTAAATGGTGAAAAAGTAAATTTCTCCTTTGTTTCACTCAAAACAATTTGAGCTCCAGTATTTGAATCTATAATTGAGTAAAGTTTTCCAGAAACATCAGTCTGATAAAATTCCTGAAATTTAACCAATTCCCTTTTCCGATAATAACGATTTGATATCAGTCCTGCAACTACTAAAATGAGGAAACCAATCTTAAAAAATTTCTTACTATTCTTCATCAGTATTATTATTTATCATTTGTGTATTACTTATCCCTATTGCTCCTTGTCCAGCACTTGGAAACCCAAGTCCCACCGTTATTGAATACCCGAGTATCCCAGCAGCTGGAGTATATATACCCATAGCAGCTTCTATAGCAGCTTCTTCTTGTAACCCATGCAAATCAATACTTCCAATTGGGCGATTCTCCGCATAATTATAAGTTGAAGCCCAAGCAAATTGATCAGCAATAGGATCAACCCCTGTACATCGAGCGATAGAAGCATCATACATTCTAGCGCCATAATGATACCAATTTAATCCTAAATCTTCATCTAACTCTTTTCCATTATATTGATACTTATTCTCAGGAGCAGTAGTCGCATACCAATCATCCGTATGCTTAGCAAGGCTGGGAAACGCCTGCCTGCTGCTAGCTTGAAGCTTGCGCTCGTACAGGTGGACTGGCCTTGGTATGCTAATGGCAGCTAAGACTAAACTACACGACCTGCCGATTTATTGGACTGGCGATTTGGCGTCACTCAGCCGCTGTTTTTTCTGGTGGGAGCTGTTAACTGAACTTATCAATCAACTTTTGTGGATCTTCTGCGCCATGATCTATATCCACCACTAATACCCTCAGTTCTTCTTCTTCAACAGTAAAAATTATTCGGTAAGACCATTGTAAGGCTCGTCGATATACTATTTGTTCTGTGCTGATTGCTTCTATTTTTTCATGAGCATTTGGCATTACACTAAGCTTTTTTACGGCTTCCATAACGTTTTTTCTCACCTTTTTAGCTACCTTGTCTGATGCTGTTCGACGAAGATATGCACTAATTTGCTTTAGACTTTCTCTTGCTTGAGGCAATAGCACAACACGGTAAGTTTTTACCATGTTTCCATTTCTTTTTCTACTTCTTCAATGGTATGATACACACCATTTTCTTTTGCATCCTTTACTTGTTTATCATATAGCTCTTTCATTACACTTGCACGTTTAGGATTACCTTCTATATCATAACCGATAATAGGATCATTCTCTGGTTGTTGCACCTTTACATAACTATTCAACATCAAGTGAACTACTTTCAAGAAGTTTTCATCTTTTACTTGATCTAAGTAACTATCTATTTCGGCTCTGATCTGTGCTGCACTCATAAACATTAATTTGATTGGTACTTCTATAAAGTTAACGATTTTATTGATAAAAAGATTTCTTCTCACCTTACAATGTATTTAAAATCAATATTTCATTCCGATGCCATATCGGAGCTTTCTCTCCATAATTTTATCCGCCTCTGGCGTGAACTTATTTGTCCCCGACGGTAGTCGAGCAGGCTTCAGGAGGGTAAGCTATCGCTTCAATCCCGCTTTTGCCTATAAATACGGCATCAAAGCGGGACTGTGGGGAGCTTCTCATTAGGAGGGAATTAATCGTAATATCAGACTATTTTATTCTGAGCCATTTTCTTCCATATTGATTTTTGAAATCTTCAAATGTTCTTCTTTTAAAGAATGTAGTTTCACTTTTAAAAGTATTTCTTAGAACAAAGCTAGAATCAGTAACCCCTTGAATTATCCCAATAAATGATGGAGTGTGAGATTTTAAATTAATAGAATTAAAAAAGATGCTGTCATTACCTTTCCTGTAATAGGAGAAAGAAGGTAAATATCCAATTGGCTCATACCATTGCACAAATGTAGAATCATTAATCTCACTATAGTATGATTGCTCCTTATTCCCTAATTTTTTTATGCAATACCAAAAGCCTTGTATATCTACATCCAGATTTTCTGACTTATAACTAGTAGAATCATTTGCGCATGAAATCCAGATAAAAAGTAAAAGACTAACAAATATTAATTGCTTCATAATGCTTTATTCTTTACTATGAATTTGGTCTCTTTGCCCATTCTTTATTAACTATATTTCCTACGGCATCATCTAAAAATTCTCCCGTTTTTGCTCCTAACACTGAGACTGTAGTTTCCACAACTACATCAGCAACTTTTTTCTTCCAATTGGCAACAGAAAGAACTTCTATTTCACCATCAGTTAGCTTTACATCAGGTCCAGCTTTTCCTGCTTCATCAACAATCGGATCAACGCCTGTAAATCGAGCGATAGAAGCATCATACATTCTAGCTTCATAATCCATCCAATTCAAGCCTAGTTCTTCGTTGAGTTCTTTTCCATTATACTGATACTTATTCTCAGGCGCAGTAGTAGCATACCAATCATCCGTATGCTTAGCAAGGCTGGGAAACGCCTGCCTGCTGCTAGCTTGAAGCTTGCGCTCGTGCAGGTGGACTATGCGCTCTCTGCCTGAGGCAGACAGGCTCCATACTACCACGAGTACCGAACCTTCACTTCACTTCAGCCTACTATTATCTCTTTTCGAAACAAGACCTAGTCGCATTTACCTGCCGGAACGAAGTGCAGGTAGGCCTGCCTCGCATTTGTCCGCTAGGCATAAT
>JAKVCU010000081.1 GCA_022448955.1 Saprospiraceae bacterium | reverse complement strand
ATAACTGATCCAATCGGACGCCATAGTTCTCAAAGCTTTGGTTTTCAGGCAGTAGAAAATTTAAACATGCTCTAAATGCTATATGGTTAGCAACCATCTTTCCAATAGGTATCTTTTTTGTATTTTATGAGTCTAAATTCGACTCATTTTCTAATCAAATCCAAGGTGATGACAAACCAAATTTTTAAACTCTCGAAGTATTTCAGTTTAGTACTGATGGCTTTGTTTTTGCTAGAATGTTCTCGTAATCCAGTAACAGGAAAGAAAGAATTTATGCTGCTTTCTGAAGAGCAGGAAAAAGCATTGGGGGCCGAATCTGATCCAGGTATCATTTCATCTTATGGATTATATGAAGATCAAAAATTACAGAATTTTATAAAAGATAAAGGTCGACAGATGGGCCGCATTTCGCATCGTCCAAACTTGAATTATCAGTTTCGTATTTTGGACTCTCCTGTCGTAAACGCCTTTGCAGTGCCTGGTGGATTTATTTATTTCACCCGTGGAATTATGGCTCATTTTAACAATGAAGCAGAGTTCGCTGGTGTATTAGGCCATGAAATTGGGCACGTTACGGCTCGTCATTCGGCGAGTCAATATAGCAAGTCCGTATTGGCACAAGTAGGCTTAGTTGCCGGTATGGTGGCCTTTCCTGAATTTCAGCAATTTGCAAATGTCGCCCAGCAGGGTGTCGGCTTGTTATTCCTCAAGTTTGGACGTGATGACGAAAGCCAATCTGATAAATTAGGCGTCGATTATTCTACACAAATTGGATATGATGCTAAGGAAATGGCTGATTTTTTCCAGACACTCAAGCGCCTAAGTACAAAAAATGGACAATCACTCCCTAACTTCCTTTCTACACACCCCGATCCTGCCGATCGTTATAATAAAGTGTATAGAGAAGCACGTAGAGTTCAAACCAACAGCAATAAAACGAATTTGAAGGTAAATCGTAGTTCTTATTTAAGGATGATCGATGGTTTGGTCTATGGTGAGGACCCTCGTCAGGGATTTGTAGAAAATGATGTATTTTATCATCCAGAACTGAAGTTTAGATTCAATATTCCCAATAATTGGCAGACAATCAACTCCCCACAACAGGTACAAATGGGACCGGAAGATGGTCGGGCAGTAATGATGATGACCCTCGCTCAGGGCAAATCTCTCAGCGAAGCAGAAAGAGCAATGCTCCAAAAATACCAAATGCAAAAAATTAGTAGCCGCAATACAACTGTCAATGGATTAAGGGCAACGATTACTACTATGGAACCGGCCCCTGCACAACAGCAAGAAGGCCAACAGCAGCAACAACAACAGCAGCAAATTAGAGTACTTTCTTACTTGATCGAATACAATGGATTGATCTATAACTTCCTTGGCGTATCAGAATTAAAGGACTTTAATTATTTCACCAATATTTTTGAAGGCACTATGGCTAGCTTCAAACGACTTAATGATTCTTCTAAATTGAATGTGAAACCAGAGCGGATTAAAGTGATCACCATTGCCAAAAATGGAACGCTAGAAAAGACATTGCGCTCAAATGGTATCTCCAGTAATCGCCTTGAAGAGTTTGCAATTCTTAATGGCATGGAATTGAAAGATCCTGTAACCAAGGGGATGCTGCTAAAGGTTGTTAGTAAGTAATTATTAGAGCGGAGAGACTTGACGAGGGATCGATCTGGCGAGTTTGAGGCTCCGAGCGTTTATGAAGAGGCGAGTTTGTGTCTAGTGCGCAGTCTCACCTCTTCATAAAATTAGACTTGATCCGTAAAATGCCTATCAGCCTGATCGGCCTTAAACTTATTAGTATTATATGCCTTAGAGCCTCCTTTGGGGATGGATAAAGAAGTCCAATCACCACCTTTCAACATTCTGGCTAAATAAACGATTTGCCCTACGTGATAAGCATAATGGGCAAGTTGGCGATGAATCGCTTCTAAGACAGTATGTCCTTCATTCCTGATGTAAACTAAGCGTTCAAGATCGTGATCTTCGATGCTATCCAATGCTTGAAAGAGACAATCCCAACCCTCATTCCATGCTCTAATTACCGCCTCTTTTGTTTTTAAGGTATCTTCAAATTCTTCGTCTCGCCTGCGCCAAGTCTTTTCGCCATCGCTATTTAAAAAGTCAGTCCACCTTGATAGCATATTTCCACGCAAGTGCTTTACAATGACAGCAATACTATTAGAAACTTCATCAGGTTGCTGTAAGAGTTGTACTTCTGAAAGTTGCTCAAAAGAACGATCGCCTAATTGGCGATAATACCAAAAAAGCTTTTTAACATTGATTAAAATGGGATGGGACATGATGCTGTTATCAATTTAAATCTTTCGCTTGAACCTATGCTAATGATCTCTTCTCTTTTAAGATTACAGATTGAAAGAGAGGAGAATGGCTCTAAATATAAAAAAGGATGACGAAAAGACCTAAGACAAAGGAAAGCACAATAGTATCCTACTAAGTTAAAAGGTAAAAGTAACTTAGTAGGATCTATTAACTATCAAAAGATATTTGAAGTCGTGAATTAAATTGCGTCGAATGCTCTAGCTAAGTAAGTTAATACGAATGGGAGTGGAACCCAAAACCAAGCTGGAACGTAAATCAACATTGCAATCATAATTGCAGTAGAAATGAAGAAGATAATCCAATCCATTCCTTTTGATGAGTTTTCTTGTGTATTAGCCATATAATTTCAATCTATACGTTTCAGAATTTGCTGCAAAGCTAAGAACTAATTTGCAGAATAGTAAGCTATCTTTGTTCTTTGTTCAATAAGTTGACGGAATATTGACGGGAGAGCTTCTTGTTTTCTCTTTTTTATGGAAATAGGGAACGAATTGATGTCGCTTCAAGTTATTCATATTTTCAAATCACCAGACTTATGCAGTTCAAAGCATCACTTCTTAAGAATCCTTATATCTCTCTCCTTCAGACTGCTTGGGTATATGCTCGAGAAAAGAAAAGATATTACTTGATTACTTATGCTATGTTTGTCATCAGCAACCTTATTCATGCCTTAGAGCCCATCTTATGGGGCGTTTTTATTAATCAAGTGCAGACAGAAGGGATGAATATTCTTCAGTATGCCTGGTGGTATATTGGGGCTTATTTCCTCATCTGGCTGGGAGGTTGGGTATTTCATGGTTTTGCCAGAATACGAGAACGAAAACTAGCTTTTCACCTTAGCCGAAACTTCTTAGAAGAACTCTATCACAAGGCTATCCACCTTCCGGTAAAATGGCATCAAGACAATCATAGTGGCGTAACGATTAACCGAATTAGAAAAGCCTATGAAGCCTTAAAGGCCTTCTTTGATACTGGAATGCGGTATATCCACGCTATCATGAAATTCGCAATTTCATTCATTGCCATGATTTATTTCTCCCCATTGTTTGGAAGTATCGCTCTATTGATCGGTATAGGCGCTGTATGGATCATCTTCAAATTTGACAAACCATTTATTGCTGCTACCAAAGAAGTAAACGAACGGGAACATATCGTCTCTTCTACACTCTTTGATAGCCTTTCTAATATTATTACTGTAATTACTCTTCGATTGGAAAAACGCCTTGAAAAAGGGCTTTCGGGAAAAGTTGGATTGATATATCCTCCATTTTTGAGAAAGGTTATTATCAATGAATGGAAGTGGTTTACGGTAGATTTCTGTATTGTAGTGATTTATGCAACTATATTATTAGGCTATATTTATCAAAACTACCTCCCTGGCGAAGTCTTCTTAATAGGCGGATTAGTCACATTGGTAGGGTACGTACAACGTTTTACCAGCGTATTCCACGATATTGCATGGCAATATACCGAAATTGTAAAGCACCATACCGATGTCACCACAGCGCAGAATATTGTAGATGCTTATGACGAACAGCAAATAATTGATGAAGAACGTCTATTACCAAAAGATTGGAAAATCATCGATATTAAGAACCTGAACTTCTTACATGCAGCGCCAATGGGGCCACAAAAGATGATTCATGGATTATGGAAGCTCAATGTTCAAATTAAAAAAGGAAAAAAAATTGCATTGATAGGGGAGAGTGGTAGTGGGAAAAGTACTCTTTTAGCATTACTTAGAGGATTGTATCCACCAAAACCTAGTTTGGAAATGCGTGCAGACAATGAACAGTTTGATAATTTAAAAGTGCTATCCAATTATGTAACACTTTTCCCTCAGGAACCTGAGATTTTTGAAAATACCATTGAATATAATATCACATTAGGGATTCCTTGTGAGAGAGAAGAATTAGACGCTATTTGTACCGCTACTCATTTTAAAGAAGTAGTAGCCCATTTGCCGAAAGGCTATGAATCGAATATTCAAGAAAAAGGAGTGAACCTCTCAGGAGGACAAAAGCAACGCCTAGCACTTGCAAGAGGGGTATTCGCCGCAAAAGAAAGCGACATTATCTTACTGGATGAACCCACTAGTAGCGTCGATCCAAAAACAGAGGTGCTCATTTATGATCAATTATTTCATACATTTGCCGATAAGGCAGTCGTCTCAACTCTACATCGCCTACACCTACTGCCTAAGTTTGACTATATATATATTATGGACAATGGGAAGATCGTTGACGAAGGCGATTTTGCATACCTTAAGGCCAAAAGTCCCGTCTTTCAAGTGCTTTGGAAACACCAAGAAGAGAGTATGCGTGTACATTAATCAAAAACAATTTGCACTCCATCCTTTTCCTGCTAAATGGCATTTTTCAGAACAATTTTTCTTTTTTTCAGACTTAATTGAACCCTGAAAAATAGTACGCACGACTTATTTCCCATAATTTTAGATGGAAGTGCCGGGAGAAAGACCTCCTAGCTCCAAAATAAGTTTCCAATGCGTAATGAATACAATAAATTAATTGATCTGATTCAACAGTGGGGAATTTTTGAAAAAGAAACAGAAATCAAGGATTTAGAGACGTTTGCTGTTTGGATATTGAAGAATAAAAATGGGGTAGATAAGAAAAGTAATGGCAAAAATGGTAATGGTGGAAACGGACACCACGCCAATCATTTTATTGAAACGAATATCAATTGGAAATTACTTCGCCTAGCTCGCTTTTCAGAGCTCTACATGAAAATCTTCTTTAAAGAAGAAAAAATTAGCTTTAATGAATTTCGAGTTTTAGCGGTTCTACATGAGCATAAAATACTCAAGAAAAACGAAGTAATCAACGAAAACTTATTTGAAACAACCACTGGGACCACAATTATCAAAAACCTAGTAGAAAAAAATTACTTGGAAGAAGTCGAAGATCGCTCTGATAAACGTATCAAACGAGTGCAACTCTCACCAAGAGGGAAGGTATTATTTGAAGATGTTAACCGTCGTTATAATGATATTAATTTGTTAGTCACAGCTAATCTTTCAGATGATGAAAAAGGAAGTTTATCCGCTGTGTTAGAATACCTTGATAGCTTCCATCAGAAAATGCATCAGCAATTAAAGAATGATTCTTTAGAAGAGTTGATCGAGCAATATATCGTTCCAAAATAATGAAAGGCCTAAACAAAACTGCTGATGGAATAAAATATACCCATCACCCATCACCTATCACCCATCACCCATCACCCATCACCTATATCACCTATATCACCTATCACCCATAAATGTTGGTTTCAAGAAATTATAATATGAAGCCACGTGTGAAAATTTGCTGTATTTCCAGCCTTGAAGAAGCACAAGCTGCTGTACAATTTGGAGCTTCTGCCCTAGGGCTAGTTGGACACATGCCCAGCGGTCCAGGAGTAATCCCCGATGATTTAATTGCTCAAATCGCTCAGCAAATACCGCCAGGGGTGAGTTCTTTTCTGCTGACTAGCCATACCAAAGTGGATCAAATCATCCAGCACCAACAGATCGTAAAAACCAATACGATTCAAATAGTAGATACACTGACCGAAGGTAGCCATGAAGCTATTCGCCTTGCTCTTCCAGCAATAAAAATTGTGCAAGTTATTCACGTCATCAATGAAAACACCATTGATGAAGCACTTGCTGCTGCCGAAACAGCTGACGCATTACTCCTAGATTCGGGCAATCCTAACTTGCGTGTAAAAGAACTGGGTGGAACTGGTCGAGTACATAACTGGGATATCAGCCGAAAGATTGTAGAGCAGAGCAATAAACCTGTATTTCTAGCAGGGGGCTTAAATGCTGAAAACGTACAAGCTGCTATCGAAGCAGCACAACCTTTTGGTATTGACCTTTGTAGTGGTGTAAGGACAGGTGGTAAGCTCGATTTGCGAAAGCTAGATGGCTTTTTTAAAGCAGTGTATAATCTATAATGTATTGTTCGTAAAGGGTGATTTTTTTAAACAACGGCATTTAGAAATACTTGAATTTGCATACTATTCAGGAATAAATTTTATCTTCCAGAAAAAATTACACTGATCTGTTTTATCCGTTCTAAAATATCTTCAATTCATGCGTAAATCTTTTTATCTGATATTAATAACTGTTTTATTCTCTAGCCATGATCTGTACGTGAAAATGGAAAACTATTTCCTAGAGCCTCATCAAGAAGTGACCATTAGCTTATACAATGGAACTTTTGAAAAGAGCGAAAATATTATCTCTCGAGAGCGCATGCTAGATGCATCCATCCTTTCTCATGGCAAAAGAATAACTATCCAGCCAGATCAATGGAAAGATCAAGATAGTACCATCACACAACTCACTTTTAATACTGGAGAAGCAGGAACCTACGTAGTAGGAGTCTCTACCAAAGCAAAAAACATAGAACTTACAGCCGAAGAATTTAATAGCTATCTCCAACATGACGGTGTTTTGGATATGCTCGAACAACGTACTTCTAATCATTCATTAGACCAAAATGCGGTAGAGAGTTATCAAAAACATGTGAAAGCCATCTATCAGGTAGGTAATATTAAAACAAAAGACTGGAGCACTATATTGGGCTATCCTATCGAGTTTGTTCCACTAGCCAATCCTTATGACCTTCATAGTGGCGAAAAAATGGAGGTACAGTTGCTACTCGATGGCCAACCACTTCCCAATCAATTAGTCTATGCAGACCTTGTCAAAAGTACTTCTACTCATACTCATGATGGTCATAGTCATGATCATGATCACGAACATACTAACACTTCCCATTCCCATCAAACTCAAGAAACACAAGAAAAAGCACCACACAGCCATACTAGCGGTCAACAATTAAGAACTGATGATCAAGGTGTAGTTGTGGTAGATTTGCCAGAAGATGGAACTTATTATTTGCGTACAATCCATATGACAGAAGTGACAGATCGTAATGAATTAACGCATCAGTCCAAATGGACCACACTGACATTCGAAATGAGCCATGGCCATGATCACGATCACGATCATCAAGAGGGTATACTTACCTGGATATTTGTAATAGCTAGCCTATTGATGATAGGATTATTATTCTTGATATTTAGAAAAAACACCTAAGCATGTCTGAGCGTTTAAAACGAAGATTTACTCTATTTTTAGTACTCATGCCATTGTTAGTATTCGCCCATGATGTTAGTAGCGCCGATCAGGAAATCCTCCGAAATGGCGGCCTATGGGCCTATATCCAAGTAGGGGCTACACATATGCTTACAGGCTATGATCACTTACTTTTTTTGGCAGGGGTCATATTTTATTTAAATGACTTTAAAGATATCTTGAAGTTCATTACTGTTTTTACTATCGGACATTGTATTACCTTGATTAGTGCAACTTATGCAGGGATTACTGCAAATGAACACTTGGTAGATGCAGTCATTGCCCTGAGCGTCTTATACAAAGGTTTTGAAAACCTAGGTGGTTTTGAAAGACTCAAAATGCAGTCGCCTAATTTGCTGCTCATGGTCGGATTTTTTGGACTTATTCATGGGTTTGGACTTTCTACAAGACTACAATCTTTCGATATGGGAACGGAGCAGTTGCTGTCCAAAATACTTTGCTTCAATCTAGGGGTAGAAGTAGGGCAGGTATTGGCATTGATTCCTATCGTTTTTATCATCACCTTTTCACGAAAACATCCACAGTTTCCCGCTTTTTATAAAGCAGTCAATTGGTACCTCGTATTAGCAGGAGTCGGCTTGTTCCTATTCCAAATGTATGGCTACTTTAATGGGCATTGACAAAAGTTAGGATTTGTGTTACCCTCAATTATCATCCGATTATACTTCACCTTCTAAACGATAGCTTGGGCGTGCCCCCCCGAAGGGGTCGCTATGTTTCGTAGCTCCCTAATGGTCGGCCCTTCGGTCCAGTACCTGCTACTTCACAGCGCTCACGCGAGAGGCCTATAGATTCAACCAATACGTTAATTTAGCTACAATACCCCTAGTTTTTACATTGAAATTTTCTGTATCATAATTATCAGTATAGACTAAGAAAAAGTCCGATACAGGCGCAAAGCGCCACTGAAACCTCGTATTTAAGTTGAAGTTACCCGACTGACTGTTATACTGCAAAAAGGCAGTCAAGAAAATATTCTTATTAAAGGTAAAATCAATCCTAGGACCTATCAAAAATAAAGAGGTAGACGCGTATGGCGCAGGAAGATCCACAAAACTATAATTGTAACTCAAGGCTATTTCGCCGAAAGGCTGATAACGATAATTAATGGAACCTCTTAATGTTGTCCGATAACCATTAAAGAATTGCCCAAACTGGGGGTCAAACCTGAAATTTAGCGCCTTGCGACGATCCGTATTGTAACTTGCCCTAAAACTCCAATAATTATAGGCAGTCTCTGCAGGCAACTCCTCAGAATCAGATCGGGTCGGATCAAATGAATCAAACAAATAGGTGTACTGGTGCTGAAGTGTAAATCTAAGTCGAGATGTATTCCTAAAGTTACCGTTCCAATAGAGCTCAATTTGATGATCAGATTTTCCAAAGCCTGGCTTCCATAAAACAGTAGTTTCAAGCCCAGGACCATGATCATTGAGCTTCCCTCCCGGATAAAAGAATAAACGAGCCTCTGGAGAAATACTAAAGATGTTCTTTCTAGGGACAAAACCTACCTCCGCATCAAAATCTTCTCCCACATACTGATGTTGCCATTCGAAACGGAATCGACGTACTTGATAATTCAATCGAGCACCATGCGAAAATTGCTCATTGCCCTTATAAGGCATAAATGCTTGATGATAAAATACCTTCCCCAGCCACTTATTATCAGAAGAAGCTATATTATAATCAAAGCCTAATACTCTATTATATGGCTGATACAATTCACTACTATCTGTACTGCCTAATGCTTGCTTGTTAACAAATACCACCCCAATATTAGAGCGACTAAATACCTTCCTTTGTAAAGCCGCTACCGTAAAATTATAACTAGGTAAATCGTACTCACTCTCTGCCGCAGTTTGCATATTCAAAAGCCCTAATCGCCAATTATTATCCAGCTTACCACTCAAACGAGCTCCGTACAATATTGGATTAGACACCGTAAACTCATCCCCAAACTCGTCCTCTACACGAGCAGAACCAATCCGACGTGAAAAGAATGGATTAATCCGGCTCTCACCAAAACGACCAAAAAGATCAGCGTTTTCTAAAAAAAATTGACGGCGTTCAGGAAAGAATACCTCAAAACGATCCAAATTAATAACCTGCCGATCAACCTCTACCTGCGAAAAATCAGGATTAAAGGTCAAATCCAAATTTAATCCAGGTGTAATAGCTACCTTCGCATCTCCACCTACATTAAAATCATAATTGGCCGCTTCCTTCTCCTCAAAATTCTGATTGTACCCACCCGTCAAGTAAGGAATGACAGAGATATTTCTGCCAGGCTTTTTGAGCGGCTCTTCCCAAACCATCTTTTCCATAAAAGCTAAACTAGTGATAATCTGGTTTTGAGGGATACGATTCCAACTCGAACGAGTGTTCGATTGCGTATCAAAGCGATAAGCATTAAAATTCCATACTGCTTCCCCTTCCTTAAATCGAAGGGTACTAAACGGAATAGATAACTCACAACTCCAATAACCTTCCCCAATATAACTTTCACCATTCCACTTATTATCCCAAGAACTGTCCCAGTCATCACGAGGATTTCTACCTCCATTAGATACAAGCGCTTCGCGCATGACACCCAATGGGTTCATTCCAAAAACAAAAGCATTGGTCCGATCTTGAAAAGGATCAATTAAAAAGGTGAGGTTATCATTTCCACCAGCTCTGTAGTCTCTGCGCATAGATGGGACAATATAATCCGTACCTACAGAATAGCAAATGGCTCCAATGTATAAGTTGTCATCATCATATGCCATAAAGATTTCTGTCTTCACTTCATTGTATACACTATCAAGTGGGAAGTACTGCCAAAAGTCTTTAGCTCCTTGGCCTTCTGACCAAAAGGCTTCATCTAATTTTCCATCTAATACAAGAGGCTGGTTAGTACGATTCAAATGGATCGGATTTTGAGCAAAATCCATCTGGCCAAAAGAGAAACAAACTATTGCAAAAAAACTAATGATGAACGCGAGTAAATTTTTCATAATACGGGTGTCATTTCAATCCTGCTAATCGCCGCGAAATTAACTTTAAATTTTGAAGAAAAGTTGAAGAATGCCCCAAAATTTATACCGAACTAACAGTTCCTTTTTTATATGGTTTAGGGCTAGCCTAACTACTTACATACATAGTATAGATGAACGCTGTAGGATGAATAGGGCGTGATTCAGGCTTTTGGAAGATCGATAAAATGCATCATTATGTCCTTTTTACAACTTTTTAACATTGCCTTCTTGCTCCTAATGGGTAATATGATTGCTCATAAAGCCAACACCAAAAGAGCTTGTTATCTTACTATTAGAACTATGGCTTAAAATTTTGGACAATCAGTCCTACTGCTTTTTTGTCATTTTCTTGGAGCGATAATTTCGACCACATAGCTAAGCGATAGAATAATGGATTTAGTTGGACTTAGAAATAGCAATTCATCACCGTCTAGTTCTTTTACATCTAGACTGTAAAGATATTGAAGGTGGAGTGCAAAACCTCCATAGCGATAAGCAGCACCCAGCATGCCACCATATTCACTTTTGAATTTTGCACCAGGATACCACCCATTACCATGAAAATTGTTGAACAAAGAATAAGTGCCACCAAAACCTATGTAAAAATTTCTAAAAGGACTTCTGTAAAAGCTGATAGAATAGACCTGATGACCAAATTGGGTTTCATCAAATATTAAACTAGCATATCCAGCAACAGCAGTGGTAAAACTTTTTTTAGAAAAAATAACAGATAATGATAGGTATGCTTTAGAAGATAGCCGATGTTCTATCGTTCCACCCCAAGTGATAGAATTGATCTTGTTATCGTCATATTTTATTTGAAATTTCCGTTGTGACCCTGCGGAAAGAAGTCCTGGCTTCATGTCCATATAATCTTCGCCTATGATCAACCCTATGGAAGTTTGGCTGAAAGGAATATTGAGAAAGACTAAACAAAAGATAAGGGTAAAAGCAAATTTCATAAGCGTATTTTTTTAGTTTTCATAACCGTAATTCTTTAAGCTAGAACTCTAAAATTTTATGCTTATTATCAGCAAGCTTTATTTTAAGAAAACATGTAAATTCTATACCATAAATAAAGGAGGAGTTTGGGCTTTTTCCTATTTTGTTAAATGCCTGTGAAAATTGCTCGTGCAATAAATGGGGTAAGTCAAAAATTGTAAATGACTGAAGATACTGAAGGTATCCACCATTCTTGACCTGACTTGAAAAATTTACGAGACCAATTCCAGCCTGCCGGCAGGCACGGGTTCTGGTTACTAATGAGACACAACAAAACTAAACGATATGTCCTTTTACCAACTTCTTAATATTTGCCTGATCACTCTTTTGTTCGCTAACTGTACAGCACCCAGCCAGCAAGAAGCTGCTGCGCCAAGTTTTCAAATTTCATTTGACGGAAGTCAAAGTGAAGAAGCCTTAACGGGAAGATTAATTTTAATGCTGTCCACCAATGAAGAACAGGAGCCGCGTTTTCAAATCGCTGATGGTCCAAAAACACAATTGGCTTTTGGTTTGGATGTAGAAAATTGGCAGCCAGATACACCTCTCCATTTTGAAGGAGATACTTGGGGCTACCCACTAGAAAAAATGAGTAATATTCCTGTAGGTACTTATTATGCGCAAGCATTAATTAATCGTTATGAAACCTTCACTCGCTCGGACGGTCATACGGTACAATTACCTCCTGATCAGGGAGAGGGGCAGCAATGGAATCGCAAGCCAGGAAACTTGTATAGCAAACCTGTAAAAATTGAGCTTAGCGCAAATGGCAGTTATGATATAATCTTGGATCAAAAGATTGCTCCAATCGAAGAGCCTGAAGATACCAAGTACATCAAGCACATTAAGATTAAGAGTGAGATGTTGAGTAAGTTTTGGGGGAGAGATATGTATTTGGGGGCACATGTATTACTGCCAGAAGGCTTCGATGAACATCCAGAAGCAAAGTATCCTTTGGCAATTATGCATGGACATTTTCCTAGAGATTTTGGTGGATTTAGGGCAGAACCAGCAGATACTTCTGTGCCATGTGAATATAGCAGTCGTTTTGATGTCGATTGTTACAATCGTATCGTACAACAAGAGGCACATGATTTTTACAATGCATGGACTGGCCCTGATTTTCCAAGGGTGGTTGCAATCAAAATTCAGCATGCTAATCCATTTTATGATGATTCTTATGCGGTAAATTCAGAAAATTTAGGCCCTTATGGCGATGCTATCACCTATGAGTTGATTCCACATATTGAAAAGGAATTTCGTTGTATTGGGGAAGGCTGGTCTAGATTTGTTTACGGTGGTTCCACTGGAGGTTGGGAAGCCTTAGCAGTACAGGTAATGTATCCGGATGAATATGGTGGATGCTTTGCCGCTTGTCCTGATCCAATTGATTTTAGAGCTTATTGTTTAGTGGATTTATATAAGGATAAAAATGCCTACTACTTGGATAGTGAGTTTAAAAAGACAGAAAGAGCAGGCCATCGTGATTACCTAGGTAATGTGGATGCTAGTTTGAAGGATATGAACTACAGAGAACTGGTGCTCGGGACAAAAGGAAGAAGTGGCCAGCAATGGGATATCTGGGAAGCCGTGTATAGCCCTGTTGGCGATGATGGATATCCCAAAAGAATTTGGGATAAAAAAACAGGTGAAATTGATCCAGAAGTGGCCAATTATTGGAAAGAAAATTATGACTTAGCCTACATCCTGAAACGTGATTGGGCAACTAAAGGCAAAAGTTGGGAAAATAAAATTCGTATCTATTGTGGGGATATGGACAATTATTATCTGAATAATGCCGTATATCTAGCAGAAGAAATCTTAGAAGAAACGGCTGATCCTTATTACAATGGAGAAGTAGCTTATGGCGATCGTGCGGAACACTGTTGGAATGGTGATCCGGACCAACCTAACCATATTTCGCGTTTAAGATATCATAGGATGTTTATCCCAAAATGGGCGAATGAAGTCGCCAAAATTGCTCCAGCTGGTGCAGATTTAAGCAGTTGGAAGTATTAGTAGTTCATAGTTGTGGGTTGATGATTCATGCTTGACAGTTGACACGTCTCTGAATAGTATATAGTTATACTTTTGACCAACAACTATAAAAATTAAGAATATTGCTAACTATAAAAAGAAACGATTCGAAGGAACAAACCATTATAAAGGTTATTGCTAATAAAGATGTTCAAAGAATAGATTGGCTAGCGATAGAAGAACCTTTAGAAATTCGCTTGACTTTCGGGCCATTGGCAAAACGCCGCACCGAAAGTCTTGCTATCACTATGCGTACACCAGGAGATGACTTTGAATTGGTAAAAGGCTTTTTGTTTTCAGAGGGGATGATTAGTAGCCTTTCTGATATTGATCATATCCAATTTCAGGCGGATCTTCTAGCGGAAGCAGCTAGAGAAAATGTGGTACAAGTAGATTTATCGACTTCCTTAAATGTAGATTGGGAACAATTTGGGCGTCATTTTTATACCTCTTCTTCTTGTGGCGTTTGTGGGAAAGCTTCCATTGAAATGGTCAGTAAGACAACATGTTATTATATAAATCCGACTAGCCCCAAAATTAAGGGAGAAGTTTTGTATCCATTACCAAAAAAATTACGTAATAAGCAGTCTGTTTTTGATCAAACAGGCGGTTTACACGCTGCAGCATTGTTTGATAAAAGTGGAGAACTCCTAATGTTGAGAGAAGATGTAGGTCGACATAATGCATTAGATAAGTTGATAGGGGCAGCAATGGAATACTTTGACTTCCCATTAAAAGATAAAACTTTATTATTGAGTGGCCGAATAAGCTTTGAATTGGTGCAAAAAGCAGCTATGGTAGGCATCCCTATCATCGCGGCTGTAGGGGCGCCTTCGAGTTTAGCGGTAGATTTAGCTGAAGAGCATAGCATCAGTTTGATTGGTTTTTTGAAAGAAGATCGATTTAACATCTATTGCGGTGCACAGCGAATTGATTTAGAAAATTTGCCAAATGGAAAATAAAGAAAAAGACAAACGTACTTCTGCACAACCACCTGAAGAATTTACTGGAATTAAAATTAAAAAAGCGAAAAAAACTTCAGTTGGTATGCCTGCGGTCTGGTCTTCACTAGGCCACGCCAATAAGTATATGAAAACAGGGCAAGCCATGAAAACCATGTTCAAACTCAACCAAAAAGGTGGAATTGACTGCCCCGGTTGTGCTTGGCCTGACCCAGATGATGATCGATCTAAATTGGGAGAGTACTGCGAAAATGGCGTAAAAGCCATTGCAGAAGAAGCCACAAAAAGAAGAATAACGGCAGCGTTTTTTCAGCAGCATAGTGTGGCAGAAATGGCGAAGTGGTCTGATTTTGAAATTGGAAAAAAAGGTCGCTTGACACAACCAATGGTACTCAAAAAAGGAGCTACTCACTATGAGCCGATTTCCTGGCCGGATGCTTTTCAACTTATCGCAAAAGACCTGAAAGGCTTGACTTCTCCTGATGAAGCGGTGTTTTATACTTCAGGAAGAACAAGCAATGAAGCAGCTTACCTCTATCAACTATTTGTCAGAGAGTATGGCACAAATAATTTGCCAGATTGCTCCAATATGTGCCACGAATCAAGCGGAAAAGGTTTGAGTAAAACCGTAGGCATTGGGAAGGGGTCTGTGACCTTGACAGACTTGTATGAGGCAGAAGTGATTATGGTGATTGGGCAAAATCCAGGAACAAACCACCCTCGTATGCTGAGCGCATTAGAGCGTTGTAAAGAAAATGGCGGCAAAATCATTACAATTAATCCACTGCCAGAAGCGGGCTTGATGAAGTTCAAAAACCCTCAGCGATTAGGCAAAATGCTGGGTAGTGGCACTCATCTTACTGATTTATTCCTGCAAGTAAAATTGAATGGAGATATCGCTTTGCTAAAGGCGATTATGTCTTTATTGTTTTATGAGGAAAAAAAGTACCCAGAGCAAATCTTTGATTTAGATTTTATTGTTGAAAAAACGGAAGGATACGAAGCTTTTATTCAAGACTTGATCAAGTATGATTTTAATGACTTAGTGGAGCAGTGCGGAGTACCACGTGCTCAAATTAAAGAGGCCGTGGAAATGCTTCGCCGATCACAAAAAATTATTGTCTGTTGGGCAATGGGACTTACTCAACATGAAAATGGAGTGGCTAACATTCAAGAAGTCGTTAATTTACTCTTGTTAAAAGGTAGTATCGGAAAGCCCGGTGCAGGTACTTGTCCCGTTCGTGGCCATAGTAACGTACAAGGTGATCGTACCGTTGGTATTTGGGAAGCACCTCCACAAGCCTTCTTAGATAGTTTGGAAAAGCATTTTGGTTTCAAGCCCCCTCAAGAGCATGGGTATGCAGTAGTAGATGCAATTAATGCGATGCATGAAGAAAAAGCGAAAGTCTTTTTTGCTATGGGGGGAAACTTTATTTCTGCTACTCCAGATACAGAGTATACAGCAGAAGCTTTGCGCAAATGTAAGTTGACGGTACACGTTTCTACAAAATTGAATCGAAGCCACTTGATTCACGGTGAACAAGCATTGATACTTCCCTGTTTAGCCCGTACCGATCAAGATATGCAGGCCGCCGGAAAGCAATTGGTCTCTGTTGAAAATTCAATGGGAGTCGTTCATTCGTCCCAAGGAATCCTACCTCCTTGCTCCAAAGACTTGATGAGCGAACCCGCAATTGTAGCACATTTAGCGAAAGCGACACTAGGCAGCCAATCAAAAGTAGATTGGGAGAAAATGATCGCCAATTATGATGAAATCAGAAACGCAATTGAAAAGACGATTCCTGGATTTGATGATTATAATCAACGTATAAGAGAGCCTGGAGGATTTTATTTGCCAAATGGCGCTAGAAAAGGAGAGTTTAATACGGCAAGTGGAAAAGCGCAGTTTACCATAAATGCCGTACCTGATAATTCTCTAAAAGAAGATGAATACATAATGATGACGATCAGAAGCCATGACCAGTACAATACAACAATTTATGGCTTAGATGATCGATATAGAGGAATATATAATGAGCGCCGAGTAGTATTGATGAATGAGGAAGACATAAAGAAAAAGGGACTTAAAAAAGGACAAGTTGTTCATTTAACCAGCCAGTATAAAGGGAAAAAAAGGACTGCTAATCATTTTATTGTTGTACCTTATGACATCCCAAAGCAATGTATAGCGACTTATTTCCCAGAGGCCAATGTACTCGTTCCAATTGATTCATTTGCCAAATACAGTAAAACCCCAGCTTCCAAAAGTATCATTGTGAAAATTATTTTATAGTAGTTGTTCGTTTTAATAGTTCTCCTAAGTTTTTTTTGGACCAAAACAGACAATAACTATTCAAAATTAACCTTTAACCAATAACTATTAACCGTTCACATCGATGGCAAAATTATTCGACAATCATGGAAGGCAAATCAATTATGTGCGATTAGCGGTGACTGACCGTTGTAATTTGCGTTGCTTCTATTGTATGCCAGAAGAGGGGATTAAATATGTCGCAAGGCAAGAATTGTTGACGTATGAAGAAATGGAAAAGATGATGAATGTTTTGGTCCGTATGGGGGTGAGTAAATTGAGAATTACAGGAGGTGAGCCATTCATTCGTCGAGATATGATGCCATTCTTATGGAAGTTGAGTAAAATGGATGGTCTTCAAAAGATTAATATCACTACCAATGGTACAGTGACAGCACCCTTGGTACCAGATTTGAAAAAAATGGGTATTCATTCTATAAATCTTAGTTTGGATGCCTTGGATGCAGATCGCTTCTTTGAAATTACTCGCCGTAATGTATATAAAAAGGTGATGGAAACTTTCGACGCCTTATTATCTCATGGTATCTCTACCAAAATCAATGCAGTGGTCATGGAAGGGAAAAATATCGAAGATATAATTCCTATGGCCGAGTTAACGAAGGATCAGCCCGTAAGTGTCCGCTTTATTGAAGAAATGCCTTTTAATGGAGAGGGAAATCACTATGAAAAGTTAGTTTGGAACCACCGCAAAATTCTAGCACATCTAAAAGAAAGATTTCCTGATATTGACAAAATGCCTGATCCACCTCATTCTACATCGGCCAACTATCAAGTGCCGGGGCATAAGGGAAGTATAGGGATCATTGCCGCATATAGTCGTACATTTTGCGGAAGCTGCAATCGAATTCGTATTACTCCTCAAGGCATGTTGAAAACTTGCTTGTATGATGGTGGGGTCTTTAATATTAGGGATATCATGAGAGCAGGTGCAACGGAAGAGCAGTTAAAGACTACTTTCTTGGATGCTTTGGGCAATCGTGCAAAAGATGGTTTTGAAGCAGAAAAGCGCCGATCATTAGACTTGCCAATCTCAGAATCAATGGCCACTATTGGTGGATAAGCAAAGATTAAATTATGGACAGTTTTACTCATTTAGATAAAGATGGCAACCCTGCAATGGTAGATGTAGGAGATAAGCAGGTATCAAAACGTACGGCTACAGCGCGAAGTATAGTTGTGCTTGGAGAGGAAATTATGACGCAGCTTGAAGCAGGTGACATTCAAACGAAAAAGGGACCTGTATTTCAGACAGCTATCCTTGCTGGAATTATGGCTTCTAAGCGCACAGGCGAACTTATTCCTCTATGTCATCCACTAAGCCTTGATAAATGTGGTATTGATATTCATGTGAATGGTAAAAGAGAAGTCGTTATTGATTGTACTGCAAAAATCACCTCAAAGACAGGTGTGGAAATGGAAGCCTTAATGGGAGCTTCGGTAGCGGCCTTGACCGTTTATGATATGTGTAAAGCTTTTTCACATAATATTGTAATCAAAGAAACAAAGTTGATGTCAAAAACAGGTGGGAAGAGAGATTTCTATCGTCCAGAAAATGAATAAAATGGGAGCCGTAAAGAAGCATCAAAAGCATACGAACTTGGCAAAAGCCCATCTAGGTTTTTTTGCTAGAAATGAATGGGCTATTATTGGTACATCTTGTGGTAATATCAAAAAAGTGGCTTACCAACTAACCAAAATCTTATCCAAAGATTATAAGGTAGCCTATGTAGATGCAGATCATGCAGATGAACAGAATAAAGTTCATGATTTCCATAGGCAAACAGCTGGTCCACAGATGCAATACACCCATAAAATTAGTCATCACCAATTTTCGCTTCATGCGCATTTAGAGAGCTATCAATATAGGTATTGGTTTAATGAACAAGATTTGGTGATTGTCAATGGCAATCATTTCAAAGCAAAGCAGCAAATCGTAGTCATTGATCCCCAAAAGAAAGCATCTTTAAGCCGAAAATTAGATCGATTGACCAATGTGTCATTGATCCTTTTGATGGAACGGGACCAGGAGATATTCGATTTTCTACAAGAGTATTTACCAAATCTAGCGGAGATCCCAGTATGTTCAATAGAGGAAACAGAGGCTGTTGGCACACTTTTGCGAAAGCAAATGGAAAATGCGGTTCCACCACTTTATGGCTTGGTACTTGCAGGAGGGAAAAGTACGCGTATGGGAAGTGATAAAGGTTTGATTGACTATCATGGTAAACCTCAACGAGAATATGTTGCTGATTTGTTGGGTCCATATTGTGAAGAGGTCTTTATTTCTTGCCGTGCAGATCAGATGAATGACATTCCATCTCCTTATCAAGGACTTTCAGATCAATTAATTGGCCTTGGACCGTTTGGGGGAATTTCTTCTGCTTTTCAGCAAAATCCAAATGCAGCTTGGCTAGTAGTGGCATGCGATTTACCTTTATTGGATGAAAATACATTAGCACAATTAGTAAAAGGGCGTAATGTATCGAAAATAGCAACCGCTTTTAATAGTCCACATAATGAATTTCCCGAACCATTAATTACTATTTGGGAGCCTAAGAGTTATCCCATTTTGATGCAGTTTTTGGCACAGGGATATTCTTGCCCAAGAAAAGTATTAATCCATTCTGATGTGGAGCTACTGGATGCTGACGATAAAGATCGCTTAATGAATGTGAATAATCCTGCCGAGAAAAAGCAGGTCGATCAACTGATCATTAAATAGAGCAGTCCGGGGGTCAATTTCAAAATTATTTAATCCAATAAGTATGAAGCCAAAGTGGGATTGGAAAAAGTATGTCATGGAATTTATTTCTATTTTTATCGCGGTAATATCTGCGTTTGCTTTAACAAATTGGAACGAGAATAGAAGAGAGGAAGAGGCAGCAACAAAAATACTCTTGGAAATATCCAATGGCTTGCAAAAAGATTTAGAGGATATTAGGATTAATGTGTACGGACATAAAGAAGGTATAAAAGCTTGTCAGTTTTGGAGAGCAGTTCTTTCCAATCAAGAAGTTAATTATGATTCTCTCTATGAACATTATATCAACTTAACTAGAGACTTCTTCTCTGTTCAAAATAATTCAGGATATGAAACACTGAAATCAAGAGGCTTAGAATTGTTGAAAAATGATTCTCTCCGATTCGATATCATTTCTTTGTATGAATATGATTATAAATCTTTAAAAACGATGGAGGAGGATTATTATGAGATGCAGTTTCAAGAAAACTACTTCAAAGAGCTTAATGATATCATCGCACCCAATTTTGAATTTGACTCCATCGGAAATATCGCTAGCATTCAGCAGCCTTTAAGAATTAGTCAAAAAGAGACCAAACTCATATTGACTTACCTATGGAAAATTCAAGTTAACAGAAATTTTATTCTGAAATACTATGGAAGTATGGAAGAGAAAATTCAGAAAATAGATCAAAATATCAACATGCAAATAGAGAGATAATTCGTTTTAGTAGGCATAAAGAATAATGTTCATATCTTTTAGTCTAATCATTTATGGCTATTTGCGCTATAGTATTACGGATGAGCCGCCACCCAAACTTCACCATCTTCAAAAATTTCCTTTTTCCAAATGGGAACAGTTTCCTTTAATGTATCAATAGCAAACTGGCAGGCTTCGAAAGATGCTTTTCGATGTGGGGTAGATACTGCTATGATAACTGCAATTTCTCCAATCTCTAGTGTGCCTACTCTATGGTGAATGGCTATATTTTGGATAGGCCATTTTTCAGTTGCTCGTTCGGCAATCTTTTTCATTTCTGAAATAGCCATTGGTTCGTAGGATTCAAATTCCAAGCGTACTACCTTTTTCCCTCTGGTTTGATCACGAACCGTACCGACAAATATATCAATACCACCAGCAGCAGGGTGCCGAACTCTTTTTAAACATTTTTCCACTTGAAGTGGCGTATGAAGTAGTTGTATATCAATCATAGTTTTGGATTATCCTCCACTAACAGGAGGGATGAGTACTATCTCGTCAGCAGCCTTAATGACTAGTTCCTCTGACGCATATTCACTATTAACTGCAATGGCCAAAGAGGCTAAATCTTCAAAAGCAGGATATTGCTGCTGTAAGTGCTTTTTTAGTTGTCCGACATTGCTTCCTTCCTCAATTTGGAACTCAAAAGTAGAGCCACCTACAATATCTTTTGTAATGCCAAAGGCTAAAATGTGAACCTTCATGCTATCTTTTATTTTTCGGAAATGTAAACAAAGTTTTGGATAAAATAATAAGAAAAAACAATAATGATTAATTTCATAAAGCGGTGAAATCAATGGACTTATAGATTATTTAACAAAATTTTAACACTTTAATTAAGACTTTCATTGCAATATTTAATACTCCATATATAATTCGGCTAAATACCCTGAAAAGGGTATAATTATTTATATTCCGTAATCTTTGCGTTATGGAAAATGTAAAAAAAGCTAAAAAGCAAATGTTAAAAATATCGTTGAAAGTAGGAAAATATACGTTTTTAGACGAAAAAATGCCCCTTAATGCAAAATTCTTTGACTTTTGTTGTAAAACCGTATAGCTTTGTCTTACGAATTAAAAGTAAATAGAATATCTCTTATGCAGCAGCCTGAACAACTGTTGCTTGTTTTATTCAAATATCCACTAATAGAAATTTTTACACACTAACGGCTGATCTACATTCTAGTTTGGCCAATGAAACACCCCAGATAGTATGAGTGGTCATTTTAACTAGACCTATTGATTACTATCATTTAGATCATAGAGGTCGAAATTTTTCGACATGAAAACATTAAACTCTAGTTTGTTATGAAATTCCCATGGACAATGATAGCCATCATGGTATGTAGTACCTTGTTGGCAAATGGTAATTCGTCCCTCATTGATGGTGGTGAAAATGGAAAGCGTTGGTCTACCCACACAGACGAACAAATCCAAAATAGAATTGATCGCATCCAAATTCCTTTCGATACCAAGTACACACCTACTGTAAAAAAATCAATCAAATCATACGTTACTAACGGTTATAAAGGCACAGAAAAAATCTTGGGTCGCTCTTTATTATATTTTCCAATTTTTGAGCATTATCTCGAGGCATACAATGTTCCGACAGAATTAAAGTATTTATCGATGATTGAATCGAGATTACGTCCTTCTGCAGAATCAGCTGTTGGCGCTTCTGGCTTGTGGCAATTTATGCCGTCTACAGCAAGATTGTATGGTTTGAAGATTAATCAATATGTTGATGAACGCCACGATCCTTACAAATCATCTGAAGCTGCTGCTAAAATGTTGGCCAACTTATACGATCAGTATGGTGATTGGTCATTGGTACTTGCAGCCTACAACTGTGGTCCAGGTAGAGTCAATAAAGCTATCCGTTTAGCAGGTTGTAAAAATTATTGGGATTTAAGCCGCTTTTTGCCCAAAGAAACACAAAATTATGTGCCTCGCTTTATTGCAGCTTCTTATGTAGGAGAATACTATAAGTTTCATGAATTGAATCCCAAAGTCGGTGCTTTTAAATTTGATGATATCCGAGCATTTCGAGTGTATAATTATATGTCTTTTAATGATATCGCTCATGCTGTTGGAATGAAGCCTTGGGAATTGGAAATCTTAAATCCTGCTTATACATCTGGTATAGTACCAAGAAGTAAAAAAGGTAACGTGGTAGTGGTTCCTGCAAGTGCGGCAGAATTGTTCCAAGCTTACCTACAAAAAAAGGAGAAGAATCATGCACCTTTAGTAACTGTAAAAGGGGCTTTTAGGAGCGAACACATTGTACGCCCTGGTGATAGCTTAGAATCACTGGCAGACTTAAGTAATTGTGCTGTTAAAGATATCATGATTTGGAATAACTTAAAGACGACAAATCTGCTTCCTAACCAAATATTGACATTACATTTACCAAAATCAACTGTATTCTACAGACCGTAATATATAATCAACAATAGAGCAAAGATCTAAGGAGTTAAGCTAGAACTTGCCAGCCTCTGGCTGAAATCGGTATAATAAATTCAGCCAAAGGTAGACAGGTTCTGGCCTTAATACTTAATTTTAAAATGGGTAGTGCGAAATATTTTTGCACCACCCATTTTTTTTTATCTTCCATCATAGTTTCAACTAATATCGTTATGCCGTTATGCGAAAATAAAAACTTTGCATAACGGCACAACGCTTGAATAACGGAAAGTGATGAGAAGAATAATGAACCTTAGTCTGTGGGTACTCTTAGTATTCAGCTTTAGTTTTGTGTGGCATACTGATCCTATCAATCCTAACTTTACCTCTTCCAAAGAAGAGGTAAGATGGGTAGATTCAGTTTATGAAAACATGACACAAGATGAACGACTTGGACAGTTGTTTATGATTAGAGCATATTCCAATAAAGGGTCAGATCATATCGCCAAGGTTAAGAAACTAATTAGAGATTACAATATAGGTAGCCTTTGCTTTTTTCAGGGCACTCCAGAGAAGCAAGTTGAATTAGTCAATGAATATCAAGCTATTTCAAACCTACCATTGATGATTGCTATTGATGGAGAATGGGGGTTAGGAATGCGAATGAAAAGTAGTACAATAAGCTTTCCTCGCCAACTCATGTTAGGCGCTATACAAGACAATCGCTTAATTTATGAAATGGGTGTTGAAATCGCTGAGCAAATGAAAGCAGTTGGCGTACATGTCAATTTTGCTCCCGTTGCGGATATTAATAATAATCCAGCTAATCCAGTGATTAATACGCGTTCTTTTGGGGAAGACCGCTATAATGTAACCGTCAAGAGTTATATGTACATGAAAGGTATGCAGGACAATGGTCTTATGGCTTGCGCCAAACATTTTCCTGGGCATGGCGACACAGACGTTGATTCTCATCTTGATTTACCTGTAATCAATCATGGGTGGGAACGCTTGGATAGTCTGGAGTTATATCCTTTTCGGACATTGATTCAACATGGAATAGGTAGTGTTATGGTTGCTCATTTGAACGTGCCAACTTTCGATGAACGCGCTAACCGCCCAACCACTCTATCCTACAATACAGTAACTAATCTTCTAAAGAAAGGGCTAGGTTTCAAAGGTTTGATTTTTACAGATGGTTTGGGGATGAAAGGTGTTACCAAACATTTTGAAAGTGGACAGGTGGAGGCAGAAGCAATATTAGCAGGTAATGATGTATTGGTTTTACCAGAAAATGTAGAGACTGCCAGGAAACAAATTAAGGCTTTTATAGAATCAGGAGTGCTTTCGTCAGGGGAAGTGGAAGAAAGTGTGAAAAAAATTCTCAGCGCAAAATATCGCTTAGGACTTACTTCTTTTCAACCCTTATCTGATACAAAAATTAGAGCTCGTTTAAATCACTCAAAAGGGAAAGCTTTAAAGCAAAAATTGATAGAGCATGCTCTGACTATGGTCAGAAATAAAAATCAGATGATTCCATTTGATATTTTGGATACTTTACGAATGGCCAGTTTAAGTATTGGTTCAAAGAGAAAAACTACTTTTCAAAAACGATTAGATAGCTATGGTAAAATAGCACATTTCCATACAGATAAAAAGCTGTCCTCTGAGAAATTACTCGATCAATTAGCACAACATGATGTCGTGATTGTTAGTTTGCACGATATGAGCAGTTATAGCAGTAGGGGATACGGCCTTACGGCAAATACAAAACAGTTTATTCAAGCATTAAATCAAAAAACAAATGTTGTCCTGGTAGTCTTCGGTACACCATACGCCTTGAAATTTTTTGATGATATTCCCTGGGTCTTAGAAGCATATGAAGAAAATGCGATTACTCAAGATGTTGCTGCACAAGCACTATTTGGAGCTATTGGTTTGAGAGGTCGCCTGCCCGTAACTGCCTCTCCTAAAAGCCGCTTTAATATGGGCGTAGAAACTCGGAAAAATTATCGTTTGGGCTATGCTCTTCCTGAACAGGTGGGCTTGAGCACAGATACCCTAGCAAATATTGATAAAATTGCAACAGCAGCAATTGATTCTGGTGCAACACCTGGCTGTGTCGTTCTTGTTGCAAAAGAAGGTAAGGTGGTTTTCCATAAGGCTTATGGTCATCACACTTATGAACGGAAAAAAAAAGTTTATAAGGATGATATTTTCGATTTAGCATCGATTACAAAGATCGCAGCAGCAACCTTATCTGTAATGCATTTGACGGATAAGCAAACCCTTAATGTAAAAGATTCCTTAGGCACCTACTTGTCTTATCTAAAGGGATCCAATAAGTCTCATATGGTCTTAGAAGATGTAATGGCACATCATGCTGGTTTAATTCCTTGGATTCCCTTTTATGAGCAGACATTAGGCGGAAGCCGCCGCCGACCTGTACACCTTCGGAAGTTTTATAGAAAGAATCACCATGAAAAATTCGCGATACCTGTCACAGAAAAGCTGTTTCTTCGTAATGATATGGCAGATACTATTCGCCAACAAATTGTCAATTCGGATTTACGATCAAAAAGAAATTATCGTTATAGTGATTTAGGTTTTTATATGATTGCGGATTTAGTGGAAGAGGTTTCTGGAGAAACGATCGATCAATACGTAAATCACCACTTTTATGAGCCGCTCGGACTCAAAAGTATGTCTTACAAGCCTTGGGAAAGCTATGATGATCTCTATCCTGTTTTGCCTACTGAAAAAGACCGTTACTTTAGAAAGCAAGGTATACGAGCTTATGTACATGATATGGGAGCTGCTATGCTAGGAGGGGTAAGTGGTCATGCAGGTTTGTTTTCAAATGCAACAGATTTGGCTATTCTAATGCAATGTCTATTACAGGAAGGTAGTTATGGTGGACAACAATTTTTAGAGGCAAAAACGATTAAGCAATTTACGCAAAGACATGAGAGATCAAGCCGCAGAGGAATTGGATTTGATATGCTAGAGTTAGATGATTCTAAAGCTTTAAATTGTTCTTCTTTAGCATCAGAGCGTACTTTTGGCCACCTAGGCTTTACAGGTACAGCTGTGTGGGTAGATCCTTCTCACGACTTAGTCTATATCTTTCTTTCTAATCGTACTTACCCCAGTATGCGCAACTATAAATTGGGAAAAATGAATATCCGTCCAAGAATTCAGACAGAAGTGTATAAGGCCATGAAGATGTGATAGGCCACTAAAAGGCAGAAGAAACTAAATACAAATTCCCAATTCCTTGGTTATAGCTTTGTTAATAATAGAAGGTAGGCATAAGGATTTACTTTATATCCATTAATTTTACGGGGCTTTTTATGTGAGCTAGGATATAAATAGTTCCTTCGCATCCTAATCAGTTGTTTGGAAATTTATTCTTTGTGTACCGAAACAAGACCTACAAATAGTTGCCGAGCGAGTGCTCAGTACTTTAGAAATGCTCTTTGTATAAGTATGGTAAGCTATAATCAGGCAAGTATCAGGTCAAACATAATCATCAGTCGATGATGAGGGCATTACATACAGTTTTGGACTGTCTTAAAAAATAATGCACCCATTTTCTGATATATTATCTATATAATAAATATGAATTTAGCTTTACATATCGCGAGGCGGTATTTATTTGGAAAACGATCTACCAATGCAATCAATATTATTACGAGTATTGCTGTATTGGGTATCGCTATAGGGACAGCCGCTTTAGTCTTGGTCTTATCTGTATTTAATGGATTTGAGGATCTAATTACTGCTATGTATAGCAACTTCAATCCAGATATTGAGATCACAGCTGCAAAGGGTAAAACTTTTGAAGAGGATCCTTCGAAAGTGGTAAAATTATTTCAGCTAGAGGGCGTATACGCAGTGGCCAAAACATTGGAAGAAACTGCTTTTTTTGTCTACAAAGAAAATCAGGAATTTGGAACATTAAAGGGAGTCGATAAATACTATAAAAGTGTTACAGGAATTGACTCTACAATCAGAGAAGGTAGATTTCAATTACAAGAAGAGGATCGTTCTATGGCTGTTTCTGGTTTGGGAATGAGAAACAAGCTAGGACTTAATGTCGATGATTTATTCTCTTCTATTAATGTCTATATGCTGAAGCGGAAGCAATCTTCTGGCTTAATGAAAAGTAAACCATTTCGTACAAAGCATCTCTATCCTGCAGGAACCTTCATCGTACAAACAGATTATGACAACCAATACATTCTTACTAACCTAAATTTTGTTCGAGAACTGATGGGAGCCAGCAACGAGTTGAGTGCTCTAGAATTGAGTATTGCTCCAGGGTATGATATTCCTGAAACACGTGCTCAGATTCGAGCAATTATGGGAGATGAATTTATTATCAAAAATAGGTATGAGCAACAAGAAGCTTTTATGAAACTGATGCAGATGGAAAAATGGCTGAGCTACGCAATTATTGGTTTGATGGTATTGATGGTCGCATTGAATATGGTGGGAGCGCTATGGATGATCGTATTGGAGAAAAAGAAAGATATTGCTATCCTAAAATCGATGGGAGCGGTAAGTACAACCATACGAAATATCTTCTTGAGTGAAGGTTTGCTACTTTGTAGCTTAGGCTTGATCGTTGGGTTTGTATTGGCAATAGGTACGTATTTCCTCCAAATGTATTATGGTATTATTGGAGTGCCAGGTGATTTTATTGTAGATGCATATCCCATGAGTATTCGATTTGTTGACTTTATCACAGTAACCATTACTGTGCTTTCTATAGGCTTAATAGCATCCATCCCACCTGCTTTAAGAGCAGTACGGGTATCTGCGATGATTAGAGAAGAGTAAGCCTTATTCCAAATGAGAACTCATCTATCCGTAATTAGGGGAAAAATTATTACGAAAAATTAAAAGAAAAGATATTTTATTTGGCAAAACTTTGCTTGATGTAAATTTTACACTAAGTTGTAAAATCATTTTTTATATTTGCAATGTATAGAAGACAGAAAAAGCTAAATCTATTAACATAGTAGGGCTTAAATTAAAGTGTATCAAAGCTGTCAAATTACTTAACAATAGAGGTCAGGCAATAAAACTATTTTTTGGAATGGAGATCTGGGAATTTGATTTTGAATGGCTTCGAGTTCGGCATCTGGTAAAAAGTCGTTTCCTTAAAGGAGCACTCCCAGATTTAAACGCCATCTTATTTTTAATTGGTATTCAAGAGTTAGGCCGATGGAAAACGGAATTTACCAAAGAAGAAAAACAGGATTTAATGCATATCGCTGTTTGTCGATTGCTTAGCTATGAAGGATATTATGAATTTAAGGGGAGGGATGCAGATGGCTGGCCACATTGGGAGCAAATTAGAAAGGTACCAGCAAGGGGTAGGGATGAGCAAGAACAAATTTTAAAAGAAAAAGTAATTCAATACTTCAAAGATTTAGAACTTGAAAATGGGGGTATTGAGCAATAATAAACCAAATTGCTTCAGCTTTAGCAGAGTGATTTCTACTATATACCTAACCAATAATAAATTATAAATAGATGACACGAGTAATTCAAGTTTTTGCATTTGCAATTGCCGCACTGATCATGACTGGCTGTTCAAATAACAATAACACTTATGCTGAAATTAATGTGGAAGGCTATGGCAAAATGAAAGTTTTGTTATACAATGAAACACCAAAGCATAAGGAAAACTTTATTAAACTAGCCAATGAAGGATTTTATGATGGAACTTTGTTTCATCGTGTGATTAGCGGTTTTATGATTCAGGGAGGAGACCCGGATTCCAAAACAGCCGCTCCTGGACAACCCCTAGGAATGGGGGGACCTGGGTATACGCTCGATGCAGAGATTGGTTCGCCACACTTCAAAGGTGCTTTATCTGCTGCACGTTTAGGGGATAATCAAAATCCAGAAAAACGCTCTTCTGGCTCCCAATTCTATATCGTACAAGGTCAAGCTATAAATGATGCAATGTTAGACAATATGGAAAGACAAAAAGGAATTAAGTACAGCCCTGCGCAAAGAGACTTATACAAGCAAGTGGGTGGAACACCATTCCTCGATAATGATTATACCGTATTCGGAGAAGTAGTTGAAGGTTTTGATGTAATCGATAAAATTGCACAAGCAGAAAAAGATCCATCTGATCGACCTACTCAAGATATCAAAATGGAAGTAAAAATCTTAAACTAGTAAAAAGTGTAATGATGAGAAAAATAGCATGGGTAATATTACTAGTAGTGGGAGCAGCTTGTTCTAGACCAGTTGCCAAATTTACTTACAGTGGAGAAATGATTGCACCAGCAGAAATACAGTTTGAAAATCAATCAGAAAAAGCGACTTCCTACCAATGGGACTTTGGCGATGGCAATACTTCTGAAAAAGCAGAACCAAACCACAAATACCGTTCTTCTGGAAATTATTTGATTACGCTCACTGCAATTAATGAAAAAGGAAAGAAAAAGGTAACATCAGAACGATTGGTTGTCAATGCACCAACTACCTGCTTGATTGAATTAGAGACAGCTTTTGGCAATATGATCATTCAATTGTATGATGCAACGCCAAAGCATCAAGAAAATTTTATCAAACTAGCAGAAGAAGGATTTTATGATAGCTTACTTTTCCACAGAGTCATTGATGGTTTTATGGTTCAAGGAGGTGATCCAAAATCGAAGAATGCCAGAAAAGGGCAACCACTAGGAAGTGGTGGGCCAGGCTATACAATCCCTGCTGAGTTTGTGGATTCATTGGTGCATGTGAGAGGCGCTTTAGCGGCAGCTAGAATGGGAGATAACGTAAATCCAGAAAAAGCATCTTCTGGTTCTCAATTCTATATCGTCCACGGCAGACCAGTAAATGAGGAAAGCCTCAATCGTATAGAATCTCAAAAAGGGATTCGCTATTCCAAAAGACAAAGAGAAATTTATAATGAAAAGGGGGGAACGCCTTTTCTCGATAGAGAATATACCGTTTTTGGACAAGTGATCGAAGGTTTGGATGTAATTGATAAAATTGCAAAATCACAAACAGACAATCGTGACCGTCCAATAGAAAACGTCGAAATGAAAATTCGAGTCATTAAGTAATAAGTCATGTCAGATAAAAAAATAGTTGGTGTTGATGTCGGTGCCTCTGGAATCAAAGGCGCAGTTGTCAATATTGAAACAGGAGAATTGCTCACAGAGCGCTTTAAGTTACCTACGCCTAAGCCTGCTACACCGCAGGCAATGGCGGGGACATTTGCGGAATTGATTAAAATATTGGATTGGAACGGACCTATTGGTTGTGGCTTCCCAGCTATTATTAAGAAAGGGATTGCACACTCTGCTGCTAATATCGATAAATCTTGGATTGGAACCAATGTGGAAGAAATGTTTACCAATGCATGTGGCTGCCCTGTCAAAGCTCTAAATGATGCCGATGCTGCTGGTCTGGCAGAGATGTCATTTGGCAAAGGGAAAGGCGTAGATGGGATAGTCCTACTTATTACCATTGGATCTGGCTTGGGTTCCGCATTGTTTGTGAATGGACGTTTAGTGCCTAATTCAGAATTGGGGCATATTTACCTAAAAGGAGAAGAAAAAGTAGCAGAGTTTAAAGCTTCAAGTGCCGCAAAAAAGAGAGAAGATATTTCTTACGAAATTTGGGGGAAACGATTGAATGACTACCTAGAACACCTAGATCGAATTTTTTCACCTGATCGAGTAATACTTGGTGGAGGCATTAGTAGAAAATTTGAAAAATACAGTAGTTATTTAACGACAAATGTAGACATAGTGCCAGCTGATTTACGTAACAATGCAGGTTCGATTGGAGCAGCATTGTATGCCGCTCATCCTGTTTTCTAGTGGAAACTAGAAAGCATTATCCCTGATAGTAATCTATTAGGTCCTTTTAGACGAGTGATTTGAACCGCTCGGAATAAGCTATGTACGGATAGTGGCTAGGTACCTTTAATTTGATCTTGTGCCCTATTATCCGCCTGATGTATAACCGTAAACAGAAATGTGGGTAATCATCTAATGCTAAACTACTCTTTTGTACATCTACAAAAAGTATGATTTTGGGCATGTCACAAATTGAGCTTAGCCTAGATATTATGGCAAATAAGACGAAATGAGTCCTAGAATAGTACCATCATTCTGTAATTCGGGTAAATAATGAAAAAGCAAAGGGTAATTTTCAAAATCCTCTTCTAAAGCATCACTCAGCCAGTAAAATCCTGCTTGGCGATTACCCATGGCAAAAAAACAAGCTACTCTGCAATAAAGTAAGGAACTATCTTCCGCGAATTCAAGCGCCCCTTCTAATAATTCACCAGCATCTTCTCCACGGCTTTGATGTAGCAGGAAGAGTGCGTATTCAATCCAGATGCCATTGTGTTCAGGAGCAATTTCTAAAGCCGTTAAAAACTGTTCTTCAGCTTCTTCTATTTGATCAAGCTCCCCGAGCGCTAAAGCTAGAGATAAGAAATAATCCTCTTGAGAATCTTCTATATAGATTGCCTTTTCGAAATACTTAATGGCAGCCTTCCAATTCTCTTCAGCAAAATAGGTTTGCCCAATATTATAGTAGGCCTCATCATTTTGAAAATCAAATTGGATAGCCTTAGTCAAAAACGTCCGGGCTGTGGCATAATCTTCTAAATACAGATAATTTTGTCCGAGCCGAAGGAAGGTATCAGCATCTGAATGCTGAAGATCTAATAATTCGTGATAGTATTTTTTAGACTTATGGAAAAGTTGTAACTCAAAGCATAAATCTGCACAGCTTTTTATCGCTATTTTAAAATCTTCTTGTATGGCAAATGCAAATTCATAAGCATCAATCGCTTCAGGGTAATTCCCTAAATACGCTTGCGCATTCCCTAAATTGTACCATGCCATGTACGCGTAAGGGTCTCTATCAAGAATTTCCTGATGTATAACCACACTTTCTTTATATCGCTTGGTAATTTCAATACAAATACCAAAACGATCAAGTAGATCTTGATGGTTAGGGTCTTCCCGAAGAGCATAGGATAATAAATAAAACATGCCCTCATACTGCTCCTGTCTTTGATACAACTGCGCCTCTAGTAGCAGTAACTCAGATTGATGCTGGAATAAATCTTTTTGCTTCAACTCTTCGATCAGTACACTGGCGTCTTGAAGGCGATGTTGTTCCATCAAAATCTGTGCTTCTAGCATTTGGATCTCTGTCTCAGAAGGAGCTAGATTCTTTGCCTTACTCAGCACTTCTTCTGCTTCAGAAAACTTACGAAGGGCTATAAGTGCTTCTGCTTTCGCTAAATAGAATTCAATGGAATACAAAAACTGCTCGATCCCCGTTTGAGCAACGCTAAGCACCATCTCCCACTGATCTCTAGCAGAATAATGCTCAATTAATTGTATGTAAGATTTTTCATCCAATATTGCCGTATATTTATTATTGTACAAAGCCTCATAGGCCGCAATAATTTCTTTGATATTATTATTTTCTCCCATTATAAATTTATTCAGCTAAAGAACGTAAAAAGATGAATTTTCTATTTTGATGATTGGTATATTCAAAAGCGCTCTTAGCTTCTATCTGAAAAGTACTCTTACAATATAAAGTAAAAGCGACTAAAGATGCCACTAATTTGGGATGTATTAATGAAACGGTAGTAGATTGCAAAGGAATGGTGCATACTCCGTAATTTATTATATATGAATTGATTAAGGATTATATTTATTAATAAATAGTGTATTTGATATATTTATATATAATAAATTTCCCTATAGTATATCTACTTAATTTCTGGTTGTTTTAATAGGCTGACTAACCAAGAAAACTCCAGTGAAAATCAGTATTCCAGCTAGAATTTTTAAAGCATTTAATTGATCATTACCAATTATCAATGCGATAATTGTTGCAATTAATGGCTGTAAGTAGATATAAATACCAACAATAGATGCAGGTAACTCCCTCAAGGCCAGTCCATTTAATAAGTAAGTGAAAAAAGTAGTGAAGAGTAGTACATAAATTACGGATCCAATCACTAATGGGCTAAAGGTATGCCACTCTGTGTTATTTAGATATGGGATACCAAATGGTAAGATTATGATTGCCCCAATTGTAAAGATCCAGCGGATAAGTGTAATGGGGTGATAACGATCCATGAGTCTCTTAATCAAAACCAAATAGATGCCATAAGAAGAAGCATTGACGAAAATATAGAGATTACCTAGGGCCTGATTACTAGTAAATGATACCTCCTTACCTGCACTAATGATGATGGTAGCCCCGATGCCTCCAAGAATAATGCCTACTACCTTGGACCAAGTTACTTTCTCTCTAATCAAAATAGCAGAAATGATTAGAATAAGAATCGGAGTAGTCGTCATAATAAGCGATGCATTAATCGGACTTGTTTCCTTTAAACCTAAGAAGAAAAACAATTGATTAAATACCGCTCCAAATAATGAGCATAGAATCAACAGAGGGAAATCTTTGCGCTCTACTTTTTCTTTAATCCATATTTGGTGAAATAGGGTGAAAAGAATAGCTGCAGCACAGATGCGTAAAGTGATAAAACTAATTGGCTGTAAGTAGTGATCATCCAATACTATTTTTGCGATAGAATAATTTGCACCATAAATTAGGGCCACGGCAAAGAGCGAAAGGTGTGCCTTTAGTGTTTTGGACATATTTCGAAAGCTATCAAATATAAAGATCGGTATCAGCAAAATGCTCATACCGATCTCCCACAAAGGTATAACAAAATTATTTGGCAGGATAAATTCAAGCTAAGGAAAGTTCATGGCCGAGCATAAAGTCTTAACATACTAAGATGCCCCTCTTAATGGCTATTTTAGAATGAAGTAGTTGAATCCGTCAACGGCCATCATTTTATTCGTTTCTACCTTGTCTTTTAAGTTTCCTTTTCCTATTTTCCTTAAACCTACGAAGCACTTCTTGACGGAACGCTTTTTCTGCACGTGTATATTGTATTACCCGTTTTGAACCAATAATTTTTTGGAATTCTTGATAGTAATCCTTTTTTAATTGGAGCAATTTGCTATCCATTTCAAAGCGTGAAAGGACAAATGTATGGGCATCTTCATCACTCATATTACGCAGCCCTTTAGCAGGACGATAATTATATTTGATTTTTTCTTCCTTATCCTTGTATTCGTAATAAACTTTCCAAAAAGCATCTGCTTCCTGATTTGAAAGATTTAATTTTTCAGTAATAAACTGTTCTCTAGCTTGTTCTACTTTCGCTGCAGGGGAGTCGTCAAAGTCATCCAAAACCTGTGCAAAACTCAGGCTGTATATGCTAAGACATAAGAATGTGCCGATTATGAATTTTATCTTACTCATTTTTCTTGGTTTGTATAATTTTTTCTGTTTTTTGAAGAGCGCATAAATTTGATTACACTACATCAACTCTTCTAATTCTTTGTCGGATAAGTCATCGATGATATTATCTAGATAATTCTCATCATAAGAAGGTTCATTTTCTATTTCCTCTTCCAAAGCCTTTTCGTCTATGACATCGATTAAAAGATCTAATTCAAATTCCTCCGCCTTACTCATAACATAAGCATTGATTTCTTCATCTGATACTTCTGCAAGAGTACTTTCGCCTGCAAGACTAGGATCTTGTTGGAAGAGGAATAGGCTTGCAACAATTAATATTGCTGTAGAGGCTAATGCCATAGCATATTGTGGTTGTAGCAATATTTGGATGCGCTCAATAATTTGGTCCAACCAATTGGTAGTAGGTGCTGAAGAGTCGGACTGAGCCTCCTCCTCCTGTATTCGATCCATGATCAAATCAGGCAGCTGTCTAAAGTAATTGGCAGGCACTTCAAAGCCTTCTTTTTCCTTTTTCATTTTCTTTAAAAAGGGGGAAAGCTCTTCTATTTCTTTTTGTATATCATCTTTATTTTTCATAGGTTTATTAAACTTTAACATACGGTAATTTAATGTCGGTTAAGTAGAAAAAGTAATCCCAAACGTCTATTTTCTACTTTATCCATCATAGTGCCCTTATGTATTGCTCAATTTTTTTTACTGCATGATGATAGGAAGCTTTTAACGCTCCTACCGATGTATCTAAAACTTCAGCCATTTCTTTGTAGCTCATTTCATCAAAATAACGCAGGTTAAACACTAATTTTTGCTTGTCCGGTAAAGTGTCTAGTGCTCTTTGTAATTGAAGCTGCGCTTCATCTCCATCAAAGTAAGTATCTGCTTCCAGACGATGAGAGATACCACTCTCCTCATCATCAATAGATGCAGTAGCTTTTTTCTTTTGCTTATTCAAATGCGTAATCGCTTCATTGGTAGCAATTCGGTACAACCAAGTATACAACTTCGATTTTCTTTCAAATCGATGTATGCTCTTATATACCTTTATAAAACAGTTTTGAATAACGTCATTCGCGTCCTCGTGATCCATGACCATTCGGCGAATATGCCAGTATAGCTTTTCTTGATATTTCTGCATAAGCACCCTAAAACCCTTTTCAAAGGTATTAGACTGATTCAACAATCCAAGAATGTGATCATCTGATATGTTAGTTAATGGCGTTTCCAAATAGTGGATTTTGTATCTATGACTAAGATTGATATTAAAGGTTTAATGCCTCAAGGAAAATAATAATTATTTAGAGCTTATTTGGAAGTTTGTTCTTTGCTAATAGCAATACGACCAATCGATAAGATTAGAGTTCTTGATTTTAACTATTCCCGCAAACATTCCAGCAAAGTGATCAATTATGACCTTTCGTCGCCACGCTCTTCACTGCACCTATTTGGAGTCTTTCTAATCCAGAGGGATAGTTGCGTCAATTTTGTCCAGCTCCAGAACAGTATGCCCATTTTCCGAAAAATACATTGGGGCATATTTAACATCCATCAAAATTTCATTAAAAGTATAAGAACTAGTGGTATGCACATCTTGTGCAAAGGTCTCGTCATAACCATGAATTAAAATGATAAATTCTGCTTTCATACTGCTAATCTCTGCTAATGATTTATTAAAAAGTGGACTTTCCTGATCAATAGGGTGCACAATAGTCCAGTTTAATGGGAAAAGAAAGACCCTCTCTCGTTCAAGTGGTAAAGCAGCATATCTTCTCCGAAGGGAGCTACTCCCTTCTTCAATCCAAGACATGGTCACCTTTGCTGAAAGATTAATGAGTTTATTATTTCGAATATTGGCTATTCTAAATTCAAAACCCATAATACCTCGATAAGGTGTAATGATAGCATGTTCGCTAAAAAGTATTTGTGCTTTGGGCTTCGAAAATCGAGCAAAAAAAAGACCAGTCGCTAGCGCAAAGGCCATTAAGCCAATCAGCGCACCAGTTGCTGCAACAATATTAGCTGCTATTCCACTCGGACTTACTGCACCATAGCCAACGGTAGTAAATGTTTGTACACTAAAAAAGAAGGCCTCCAAGAAGTTTTCATACCAATTTCCAGACTGAACGCCAGATAAATGCTCTACACCAATGATCATATAAATGAATGCAAAAATGGCATTGGACAAACAATAAAAGATAAAAATTAATATGGAGAAATTGGGCCAAGACATTTCCACTAGCCATTGGTAAGGGGTCCAAGAAGTATAACCTCTACGGTCTACATTAAAACTACCATCTCGATTGATCAACCGGCCATCTGCTACAGTTAGCTTTGTGCCAAACCCTAAGTCATTATTGCTATTCTGCGAATTAGTTCGAGTAGCCCGATTGAATGGAGAAAGAAAACCACTCCTTTTAGTTCTTTGTGCCATGCGATCAAGTTCTTTTGTAAAAGTTACACTTTTTTTTAATTTTTGTTGAGCTTCTANGTTTTACGTAAGTTAAAATGAAAAGAAATGTATCTCAAATAGAGGAAAAGAAAGCTTTAAGTAGAATGAAATAGGAAAAAATAAGTAATACCTCAGCAAATGAGCTTAAAGCAACGGAAAAGTCTATTAAATAATATGACCAATCAGATTGCTTCTGGTATCTGTTATAAAAGCACGCTTAGCGTTACAAGCTGAACTTGGAAAAGTGAAAACAGAGCAAGCAGTCATTCATAGAGTATCTTTACTAAGCGAGGGTTAAATCATCGGCAAAATGATGGAAAGCAACGAGCCAATCATGAGTACAATTGCTACGATATCTTAAGCCGATCTTGCTCAGGCGTTTAAAGATCTAGGATTTGTACAGCTTGAGAAAGTATACTCCTATATGGGAAATAGGCTCTCAGTCAAAATCGAGATTAAGGCATTGTTTAGAAATATAAATTATGATTAATTTAGGATAAATGTTAAAATGAGCCTATTAATACCAGATTTAGATTATGTAAGTTACTCAGTAGAAATACTTGCTGATAAAGACTTAAGTGTTGCTTGTACCATATTAGCAATGAACGGTGCTGATGCTGGTTTTGCCGATTTCCTCAGTATTAAAGCAAAAAAAATATTCCTGCTCGGTACAAATCTGCAGCAATTAGAGACAGTAGCAATTCCCCAAGGCATTGAAATAGTGAAGGATAACATAAATGTTATCTGCAATCCGGCTCAATTGGAGCGAAAACTGAAAGCAGATCCCGAATGGCTGACATTAGACGAAAAAGGATTTCTACTGAATGATCTTACTCTGGTCAAGAGAAAGCTGGAAGCAAGAATGCCTTCTGTCAAGGCGTTGGAAAATAACATATCCAGCCCGCAACTTAGCAGCACTCATCTTGGTGCACAGTTGGAAGCTATTGACAAAGCTTTAAAGCTTCTAAGCCTATAGCAATCGAAATATGATAGATAGCTCGCGCAAAGCCTGAAAAGTTGGCATTTTAGTTCATCAAACTTGCCTACAAGACAATGACATTAGATATACTACTTTAGAAAAAGTAAAATTCAAAATGGCGTGATCATTTTGTATTCATAGCAGCCAGTGTTGCTTAAATGCTAAAGTCTAGCTAAAGTATCTTTTTTCTTCTCAAATAAAGTAACATAATACACAAAAGCAATGTGCCTGCTGCCAGACCAACTTGCATCCAGCTCTCCTGTATCCCTTTGATTCGACTCTCTACATAATAAGGGTTGGGTAAGTTTGGAGAGCCAGAACCTAGTTTTACCTCCCAGTTTTCAGGGTCACTATTATCTAAAGATGGAAGTAATAAGCTTAAGCTAAAGGTAGAATCTAAAGGGGGGATTTCATAAGAAAAACTATCAACTGTTGCTCCCATTCTAGAGAATAGCCGAATAGACTCAGAGCGTTTATTTAATCCAAATCCCAATCCTCCAATCACATTGTAAGCTTCAGGGTATTCCGAACGAAACTTTGCTGAATCTTGACATACAATTAAATAATCATTAGGATCAAGCTGAATATTTGGAAAAATAAATTCATTTTTTTTATCTGTCAAGACCCAGCCATTCATAGATATTCTCTCTTCAGTATAATTGAAAATTTCCACCCAATCACCAGCTTTCTTATTATTTGGGCCAATTTCATTCAGCATTACTTTACCGATTAGCGGATGAGCATATTTTTCAAATACCGCTTTAATAGAAAGCTGTTCATCCGTTAAATGAAAGTACAAATTACGCTCATTATCCTCTATATTGATACCTTCCCAATGCGAGAAACGATATCCATAATCAGGGACAGCTTTAATAGAAATAGGATAGTTTTCAAAGTATTTGCCACTAAATCCTGCGGTACGTATTTTTATATTGTTATTGATTTGAATACAACCGCCCGTAGTGGCAATTGCCTCTAACTTTCGCATTTTTCCGGTATTAAATTTCTCCATCAGATGCATACGCATATATCGAGGTCGCTCATAAGCGAATGTACGAAGCCTTTTAACATTCATTTCCCAACGTTCCTCGCTTTGGTTCCAACGAGCAAGGTGACGAGAAATTTCTGGGAGAAATTTAGCATAAAGCTGATCAATATCTTCAATGACTTCTTTTGTGGAGAAGGAAGTATTTAGGCGATCCATAAAACGAGTAACAAACTTCTTCTTGAAGCCTTCGTTTTCTAAAAGCTTTCGCAAAATGAAAGTGCTCCAAGGTGGATTAGGCCAAAGTGGACCATCTGGCTCTGTATGAAAATCTAAGGAGTTATTATTATAGGCGTCTGAATCATGTAGCCCAAATCCCCAGTCTGTATCATAGAGAATCCAGCGCCACCGACCACGCTTAGTCTGTGGTCGCCAATACTTAATATTCCCACCTGCATCTTGATTATCAAAATAAATTTGGGCGATTTGATAATCTATAAAGTTTTCCACATCCATTAATGAGGCTACCGCAGCAAAGTTTGCAGGCTGTGCAAGGTCATGCTTCTCTAAAAAATCAATCAACTGTATATAGTGCGTACGTTTCCCACGTTTCCTTGTTAAGCGGTGTTCTAATAGGTCGATACTATCTTTGTCAACATCTTGATGCGCTGCTATAAAATGGCGATTTACTTTCTCACGGATGTTATAAATCCCCCAGTATTTTCCATTAATGTAAACATGGGAAGGCTGAAAAGCCTGCTTCTCTATGTCCCATTGATCAACGAGCCCCGTCATCAGACCATCCCTAAAATGTGTTTTCCCAAAATCACTTCCTGAGTTACGAAGAACTAAGAACTTGAACTTTTTTAAACCCTCTTTACCAAAAATAGGATAACGAATTCTAGGGTTTCCGTATCGCTTGCGCGCAACAATCGCTATAGATTTTTGTGGAAACAAACGGCTCATACCACCAAATAAACGAAAGCCAGACAGGTTGCTGTATACACAGCTTCCATCTGCTTCAAATATTTCTATATTCGCAGGTACCTCTCTTCTGCTCCAAAAATTAGCACCAGGCTTTTTCCATATCGTGTCTATGACATTATTTCCTTTGACAAATAATCCACCGGATGGATCAAACAGCAAACTTGGTGTTATGCTTATGGAAACTACTGGAAAAGTAGAATTAGGCTCATTGATAAAATAGGATTGGCTATATATTTTACTTTTTCTTTCGCCAAGCAATGCAACCGCTCTAATAACCGATGTTTCAGTAATTTTAATGGGCCGGCGATATCGAATGGATCGCTTGGAAGGCATACTCCCATCTAGTGTGTAGAATATTGTAGCCCCCGGAGAATATAGGTAAATAGATTTTGATCCTTCATAAAATCCCCCTTCCAAGGAGAATTCAATATCCAATGGGGTGTCTTCTGAGGCTTTGTCCGGAATTTGGCCTTTTATATTTGAAAACAAACAAATAAACGATAATGCAAGTCCTGCTACTCTAATCTTCAATATGAATTGGCTTTAGGCTCAACAAAATAAGGTTTTTCTGACTTAGCATAAAGTGAAAAATAAAATATTTGTATAATTTAAGTGCCTAGTCAAGTTTATGGTACTAATTTTTTAAGCTAGTTTCTTGTCTAATTGTTCTTTTGTCTTTAAGAAAGCACTATTCCCAGAATAGTATCCCAACACACTTTGATTTTTTTGGAATAGTTACTAAAAAAAATATTTACTTTTAGGGCCCGGTAGATCAAAACACCAAATTATAAAAGAGATGTTTAGAATGATTAGCAAGCTCATCATGAAATGGTGGGGATGGAAGTATGATATTGACTTAATAGAATGGCCTAAAAAATATATTGTAGCAGTTGTACCACACACGTCAAGTTGGGACTTCCCACTTGGGATTTTCACAAGAAGTATTTTTGGGCAAGACATAAAATTTATTGGAAAAAAATCATTATTCCCACCAGTATTGGGTGCTATTATGAAAGCTATGGGAGGATATCCCGTTGATCGTTCTAAGAGTAATAACTTTGTTCAAGCAGTAGTAGATGTTTTTGACTCCAAAGATGAATTTAAAATCGCCATTGCTCCAGAAGGTACTAGAGATGCTGTAAAACATCTAAAAACAGGTTTTTATTTTATCGCCAAAGGAGCAAACATCCCGATTTTACTTTGTCGATTTGATTGGGGAAATAAAATCATTTCATTTAGTAAACCCTTTTATCCAACAGCTGACCAAAGTGCCGATTTTGAATATATTGAAAATCACTTTAGAGGCGTTAAAGGGTATCATCATACTAAAAGCTTTATTTAAAGGATGCAAACGTAATTGAGCTGAATTCATGCAATGTAATAGACTAAATATAAGTTTGATATAGCAAGATTAAACCTTTAAGTGCATATTGTGGTCTATTCTATAAAAAGCTTTTCCCTGATCAGTATTGTTCCATTTTTAAAATTTTAATTGTTAAGAACATTCAAAGATCTCAGTCTTTGGCCAAAACACACATTTATGAAATTAGACATCACAATTAGCCTGTTTGCTGGCTTTTTGGTTTTCGCTTTATTCATGAACTTTTCAGAAGGTGCAGCTAATTCACAACAACAGGATCGCACAGGTGGACCATTTACAGAAGCTAGTGGTAACTGCCAGACTTGTCACAACACAGGAGTTTTTAATCCTGGTTTAGAGATTGAATTATTAGATGGAGACACTCCTATTCAGCAATACGAACCCAACAAAACCTATCTCTTACGATATACTATTACAGCGAATAATGGTACGCCTTCCGGCTATGGCTTACAATCTGTTATTTTGAGTACAGCTGATGATGCTGCGATTGCAGGCTATGGCACGGCTCCTACTAACACACAATTAACCGAGTTGGATGGCCGAACTTATTTTGAACAAGCAGACTTAAATTCTTCAAATGTGTTCGAAATAGAATGGACTGCCCCCGATGCAGGTGTAGGTAGTGTAACGGCATATGCATCAGGGATTGCAGCAAATGGAAATGGCTCGTCTGGAGGTGATGCCGGCGCTAGTGCAAGTGCCGAATTTACCGAGCTTACTAGCAGTGTCCATGTGATAGAAGGTAATGTGAAGCAATTATCTGCTTTTCCTAATCCTATTAAGGATGCGTTCCAATTAGCTGTGACTACAGCTAAAGCTTCTAAAGCGCAAATCCAAATCATAGATGTGCAGAGTAGAACTATTGCAATTCAAAATGTGGATTTAGTGGGGGGCGACAATGTTTTCCCAATACAAGCTTCAAACTGGGAGAGCGGTATGTACTTTGCATTAATCAGAATGGAAGATGCAGTAAGTACTATTAAATTAATTAAAAAATAGACATTTAAGCGGCTAGTCAAAATTGCATGTATAATAAATTCGTCAGCTCAAAAATAGTAAGTAACTGACGATAGTAAAGTTACGAGCGATTTTAGAAGGGACGTTAAAGCCTGTCAGCCTATGGCTGAAATTTATTATACCAATTT
>JAKVCU010000080.1 GCA_022448955.1 Saprospiraceae bacterium | reverse complement strand
GTTAATAAGTATGTCGTCCAACTAGACCAGTCACTTAGCTCGCTAAGCTCCATTGCAGGCCTTAGTCAAAAGGCTCATATCATTGATTTTCCCTTTTAACAAAATTTAATGTACCCTAAGCCTAAAAGGAGTACGACCTTTTTTATCAAAATATGAAGTTGTTTTAAAAGTATGTTGCCAATCGAGAATAATGACTTGAGTGCCAAGGCGAAGCCCTTTTTGAGTTTCATAGCCACTTCTACATACTTATTCTTTAGCAGTCTCTAGCAATCCATCTTTTATCAATTGTTCGAGATAAACCTTGCTTCCTACTTTATTGAGATGTTGAAAATCACCAAAGTATGCTTCTTTTTGGACTGCTGTAGCGTAGTTTGCAACTTTCATTTGTGTGGCAGCTTCTATTTCCTTTATAAATTCATCCAAATTGGTGATATGATCAACGAATGGCGGGTAATATGGATTAAGAACTAATTGGACATTTATATTTTGCTTTCGCAAATAGGCCACTGTTTCGCCTAGCTGCTTCGGCATTTCTTCTGGATATTTTATGATAAATTCGTAATCTGGAGTAAGCTTTGCTTTAATTTCTTCTGTTATCTTACGGTCTAGTAGCCAATCTTCATCACTTTTATTTTTATAAAAAAGTGCTCTTTGAAATACCTCACTGTTATAGCGGTATAGCCAACTTGCTTCCAAACCTCCTGCAACTTTTGCATCTTGATTTCTGATCAACTCTTTGATTCTTTTTGATTGACTAGCATAAGTAGCAAAACCATTAATCAATTCCTTGTTAATACGATCGCATAGACTTACGTCGATCAATACCAGTTTAGGTTTAGGATATAGGTCGAGATAATCTTTCACTAACACATCTGTCAAATCTGCCGGAAGGCCATTATAACTAAGGTTAAAGGTTTTTACTCCCAGCTGTTCTTCTAAGAATGGCTGATAAAAAATGAGCCCACGCGAATTTCCGACTAAAAGAATATCTGCTGCCGCATCTCCTCTATACATTCTAGAATAGCGGAATTGACTGGAAAGCACGATGTTTTCTAATAGTTTTCCCATCATTCGATCGCCAACAAATAATATCACCACAGTTGCTATGAGCCAATACCACTTCTTCATTTGTTAAAATTGGAAATAAATAAATGCATTAGAATCAAAGGTTCCCATAAATGCCATCAGCCAAATCAGTATACTCATTGAAGTGACTCTAAACACAACACTCTTTACCATCAATGATCTATAGTCAAATTTAAAATCACTCACCTCGATTAGTAACAATACTCCTATCAATAAAAAGCCTTTGATCACCCAAAACTTATTAGTTACCTGACTTAAATTGAAACTCTCCAAATTACCTAAGCCAGAGATAAGCTGTAGTGCATTTTCAAAATCTGTAGCTCTAAAAAATATCCAAGCCAGACAGGTAAATGTATACACTAAGCTCATATTGATTAATTGCCGAACTACTTTTGGTGTTCGTATCCATTCCAAAAACTGTCCCCAATAAGCGCCAAATAATCTTTGAATGACCAAATACATACCATGTAAGAAGCCCCAGAATACAAATACCCAACTAGCACCATGCCAAAGCCCTCCTAACAGCATGGTAATCATTAGATTTTTGTACGTATTAAAGGTGCCATGACGATTACCTCCCAGCGGGATGTATAGATAATCTCTTAGCCAGGAAGAGAGTGTGATATGCCATCTAGTCCAAAACTCGCTAAAGTCTTTTGAAAAATAAGGCGTTCTAAAATTCTTAGGAAAATCAAATCCCATCATACGGGCCAAGCCAATGGCTATATCCGAATAACCAGAGAAATCACAGTATATCTGAAAAGAATAAAAGATGACACCAATTAATAAATGCAAAGAACCAAAACTGCTAGGCGATGCAAAGCATTGATCGACAAAGGGTGCTAAAGAATCTGCGACAGCTATTTTTTTAAAGAAGCCCCAAATCACCTGTCCCAAGCCTATAATAATCCGTTCGTGATCTAGTTTTCTTTCTCGCTCAAATTGCGGAAGAAATTCTTTTGCACGAACGATTGGTCCTGCCACCAATTGAGGAAAAAAGGCAATAAAAGTGGCAAATCGCAGCCAATCCTTCTCATGTTTAATCTTTCCATAATAGATATCAATCGTATAACTCATTGACTGGAAAGTATAGAAAGAAATACCAACAGGAAGGATAATTTGTAAACTGCCTAGCTCACCTGAATAACCAATATTGGTCAATAAAATTTGGAAAGAATCTAAAAAGAAGTTGAAGTATTTAAAGAAGGCTAAGCATCCTAAATTCACTGCCACACTCAACCATAAAAGACGTTTTCTTTGAGTGCTTTCAGCCGTCTGCTCTAAAGTCTGACCAATCCAAAAATCTAAAACAGTAGACGTCGCAATCAAGGCTAAAAAACGCCAATCCCACCAACCATAAAACAAGTAACTAGCCAAGAAGCACAACCACAATCGTGCTCTTCCCTTCAAAGAGAAATACAATGGAAAAAATACCCCAATAAAAATTAAAAAAGTGATACTGTTAAATACCATATTATTCTATTCCTCCAGATAAGGTTTTAGGATAGCTACCCATTTAGCGTAAGCTAAACCATTCAGATGAATACCATCTAAGGTATAATCATCATTTAAATTTCCTCCCTCGTCTTTTAATTCATGATGAATGTTAATAAAACTTAGCTGCTTTTCCATGGCTAAAGATGCTATCTTAGTATTTAAAGCCAGTATTTGGTCATTGTCAATGCCAGTATATCGAACCTTATTATTCACTGGTAAAAGACTTTGTAAATACAAGCTAGTTGTGGGACTTTCGTCCAAAATCTTCTTTACAATTTGCTCATATTGTTGGAAGGTTTCTTCAACAGATTTGAACAAAAGATCATTGACGCCAATTAGTAAAAAAATCTTATTTGGATGTGCTTGAACAATAGGGTCAAGGCGTCTGTAAACACCACCAGTCATATCACCACTAATCCCTCTATTCGCTATAGAGAATTTTGGCAACCACTCCTGCCAATTACCTTGATCTGTTAAGCTATTCCCTAAAAAAACGATAGATGAACTATCCATTGCTAAAAATTCAAATTGACTTATTTTGTGATCATACAATACTGCTCGACCTTTGGTTTTCCATCTATACCAGAAGTAGGAAGGTCCACCTAATCTTTGGACTAGCCCAAAACCAGCTATTAAAAAGCAGGCATTAAGTAAGAGTGAAAGTAGGAATATTCGTTTTTTTTTCATGGGGAATGACCGCTCATTTTTTATAGAAATACAAATTCCTATCCATTGGCATGCGCTCGTTCTGGCAATACTAATTCATCAATATCTACAGAACGATTGTGCGCAGTGTGTTTAAAGTTTTTATCGGGATTACCCATTTTGGCTAAGGCCGTCACTTGGCGCATTATAAATAGTGGAATGCCCCAAACAGCGTTCCAAAGTTGAGCAGGAACTTTGGACAAGTATAAGGTCCAAAAAATATTTAAGGCAAAAACATTCAAACTTACAAACAAAGCGAATGCCATCCAAGGAGCGATCCACAAACCAGCTAAGAACAAAACGGTAGCGCCAAATAGCAAAATAAATAAAGGTGGCGCAATCGTAAGCACACCAAATAAAAGCTGATTAAAACTAAAGTTGGTAATACCTTTTACAATGAGTTCCAAGGCATTGACCATATTCTGAAAATAAGAGTATAGCCAACGGCTACGTTGTGTCTCTACGGCTTCGGCTGTTGTTACTTTTTCATCATATACGATGGCATCCTCTGCATAAGTGATACGAATATTTTTGCGTAAGATATGATTTTGAAGGATTTTATCTTCTTGTAACATTCGTTTCCCTTGTTCTTTCCCTTCTTGAATTTCAGGGCTATCAAGGTAGGATTGATATAATTTTCGTTCGATTGCCATACCCGATCCGCTTATTACAGAAGAGGAACCCAATAAAGCTGGTGCTAAGCGCTCCACATAATTTTTATAGAATTCCCCTATCGAATCTGCACAGGCATAAATGGTATCTAAGTTTTTAGCTGTTCTTTGGCCTTGTATAGCCAGATATCCTGCATTGGCATATCTGTTCATTTCTGCCAAAAACTGGGGGTGTGCCAGATTATCAGCATCAAATACAACCGTATAGTCATGATCGCGTACAAAATGCGCTGTGGCATAAATAATCGACTTGACCTTTAGGTTCAAGTCTGAGCTAGGGAATAAAACAACCAAACGCTCATCCTTTATATCGAATTCTTTGTGTGTACAAGCATCTGCGACTAGGTAGATAGTAAAATTATTATAACGCTGTTTGAGCAAAGAATTGACCAAGGGCTTTGCAATTGCTGCATTTTTATAGGCCGTAATCACACAGGCAAAGTCCATTTGTTTATTTCCCTCTTTCTTTGGGCGCTTACTTTTCAACATGGTAGAAAGTAGCGTTTTAGCGAAAGGAAAAAGCAAAAAGAACAAGGCTAATGATGCCAGTATTAAATAAATGGGCGTAATAAAATTGATCATAATAAAGTATAAATTGGCGTAAGTGGTAAACCCTCCAATTGGCACAAGCCATATGGTTTGGGCAACATTTTTTTAAAAAGATTATACATTTTCGTGCTGTAGCATAGCTGGGAAAGTCTTTAGGATGATCTTTAAATCAAACGATAAAGACACTTTCTTTGTGTATTCTAAATCTAGTGCAATACGCTCTTGAGTCGACATATTATCTTTCCCTCTTTTTGTCACCTGCCATAATCCAGTTATTCCTGCTGGTGCTAAAAATCGGCCTACCCATTCGTTGCGCGTAATAACAGCGGCCTCGTATAGAGGTAGTGGTCTGTTGCCGACGACAGACATATCGCCCATTAATACATTAAATAATTGAGGCAATTCGTCCAAACTTGTTTTTCTGATAATTCGGCCCACTCTTGTGATTCGAGGGTCATTTTTTATCTTCATAAAACAATTTTCCTCTTCTTGATCTGCATATTGATTCAAATGCTGTAGTTCTTTAAGTCGCTGATCAGCATCTTGATACATCGATCTAAACTTGTAAAAGTTAAAGACTTTGTACCCCATTCCTGCACGTTTGGAGTAATATATAATAGGGCCTCTTGATTCTAGTTTGATAGCAGCAGCAATCAATAAGAAAAGAGGAGATAATGCAATAATGGCAATACTAGAAAAGAAGATATCAAATAGGCGTTTTCCCCAATAATAGTTGAGTTGACTTGCTGGCGTGTGCGCAAAGTTTAATAGTTGTTTTTGCGTATTAAATTCTTGCAAAAACGCAATCCTTTGACTCAAGACTTCCCAAGAGACTGTCGTCGAGTAACAATCATCCAAACCTGCTCGAATGAGCAATTTTTGCTCCTCGACACTTGGCTTTTCGCCAGAATAAATGGCAATAATTGGAATATGCTGCAAAGCTTGATTTTGTCTAATAAGTTTTAGCAATGCTCCATTTTCTTGTTGAATCAATTCAAATGCAATTAAGATAACTGCTGGCTGCCGACTTGTTTGCGAGTGGGAATGCCAGAGATCCAAGTCATCTACCTCACTCCTAACAACATCAAATTCAGCACATTGAGTTTCAAGATAATGCGTGAAAGCTTTCAAATAGGAAAAACCAATAATAGAGAGCTCTTCAATATCCTTATTAATAGATACTGAAATGGTACAATTGTCCATGTCCTTGTATTTGTTCAGTTTTTGTTTTTTAATCATTAACCATAGAGTAGATAAAAGGGAAACACGCATGGTATTTCACTTCATCCAAAAGCTCTATCAAGCAAATTGGCTATTACTAATTTGCTTCCTAACTGTTTTTAATAATTGTAAGGGATCGAATGGTTTGTTAAGTATGATTTCTGCTTTTTGAAGCTTACTTAAGGTATCAGAGCCGTTAGCATCTAGCACTACTACAGGTATGTGCTCAAAAAAGCCGCTTAAACGCAGATGATTTAAGAAATGAGAAGCTTCGTCTCTACTATCGTCCGTAGAGAGCAAGATGAGATGGGGGAAGTTGCCTTCCATTAACCACGAGATAGCCTCATAGCTATTCATCACAGCGTGGGAATTAAAATGTGGTTGAAGGTATTGGCATAATAGCATCCTCATGCTAGAATGACCTTCGATGATTAAAATAGAGTACTTCTGTTCCATAAGCTCAATACGGAATTACGATGACGAAATAATAATGCAAACTCTGGGGGATTAACTGCTACTTGCGGGCATAAACAACTAGATTAAAGACTAGCGTAAATGCTGCAGGTAGTTGCAGTTTGCATGAATTCGTCCCGTGTAGTACGGAATTTTAATCGATCTAAAATTACTGGAACTTAGGGGGATGTACTAGATTGTACATATGATAGTGAAACGAATCACATTGGAAAAGATAGAACAACCCCAACAGGTTAGTAACTTAGCGCGAATTCCTCTTGGGGCTTAGTTTGGGAATCGCAAATTAACTAAATTAATCTGTTTTTTTCTTTCTGACGTAAAAATGGTAATAATTCTCCAATATTTCAAGTAAATTGACCTACAAAATTAAAAACTATTTAATAATTTACCATCTTGATTGTAATTACGTCTTTATCATTTAAATCTATCCAACCCATACTTTCTTTTCACGCATTCTCATGGTGATTATTCTGTTAAGAGAACGGTAAAATTAATTTTTTCGTATGGCAAACTTTGAACTTTTCCAGATTTTATTCTGGTTACTATTTTTCTTGGTTTTTTATGCTTATATCGGCTATGGAATGGTATTATTCCTGCTGATTAAATTGAAAAGAGTTTTTCGTTCAAAACCTTCTAACATTTCATTAGACGAGGACCAATGGCCTGAAGTCACCTTCATGGTGGCAGCTTATAATGAAGAAAGATGGATTGAAACAAAACTGGAAAATTGCTTTGCTTTTGATTACCCTAAAGAAAAACTTCATTTCTTATTCGTTACGGATGGCTCCGATGATCGCACACCCGAAATCATTAAAAAATATCAACTACCGCAAGGCATACAATTACGATTGTTTCATAGTCCTGAACGAAGAGGTAAAATTGCTGCTGTCGACCGTGTGATGGAATTTGTACAAACGCCAATCGTGATATACACTGATGCCAATACTTTGGTTAATGAGATGGCGATCAAGAATATTGTTAGGCATTATGAAAATGCTAAAGTGGGTGCAGTTGCGGGTGAAAAGCGTATTCAACTAAATGCCAAAGATGAAGCTAGCAGTGCAGGAGAGGGTATCTATTGGAAATATGAGTCTCAGCTCAAAAAATGGGATTCAGAACTATACTCCGTTGTAGGTGCAGCAGGAGAGTTATTTTCTATTAGGACTAATCTTTATGAAGCAGTTGCAAAAGATACCATCATTGAAGATTTTTATATGACGCTTCGCATTGCCCAAAAAGGATATCGAGTGATATACGAACCAGAAGCTTATGCGGTAGAAACTTCATCTGCTTCCGTTGGAGAAGAACTGAAACGTAAGATTCGGATCGCGGCGGGCGGACTTCAAGCGATTTCTAGGTTAATGCCACTATTGAATATTTTTAAGTATGGAATGTTGACTTTCCAATATGTTTCACATCGTGTTTTACGTTGGACATTAGCCCCTCTTGCTTTACCACTTATTTTAGCGCTTAATATAATACTGGCCATGAGTGGCTCGCCACTCTATCAAGTATTATTGATGGCACAAATTGCATTCTACTCTATGGCTATTATTGGTTATCTATTAGAACAAAGGAAGCTTAAGTTCAAAGCATTCTTTGTACCTTACTATTTCTGTATGATGAACTATGCCGTGTACCGAGGATTTGGCAGATTTATGAAGGGCAGCCAATCTGTTGTCTGGGAAAGAGCAAAACGTGCTTAAGCACGCCTTGCTCATATTATTTTATTCGAATCCATTCACCCCATTCACTGTTGTATACTTGAAACTCAATTTCTTCTCCGGATGAATATATTTAAATGCGGATTGTACCATCAAAGTACCTTCGTGGAATCCACAAAGGATCAGCTTCAATTTGCCTGGGTAGGTATTAATATCACCTATGGCATAAATTCCTGGCACATTGGTACTGTAGTCAAAAGTATTGACTTCGATAGCATTTTTATCAATAGCTAAGTTCCAATCTGCAATCGGACCAAGCTTTGGCGTAAGCCCAAAAAGAGGAATGAAATAGTCGGTATCTTTTTTGATCTCCCCTTCGGTTTTGTGTTTGATCAGTACATCAGTAAGTTTACCATTGCCCTCCAAGCCAACCGCTTGTGCATTGGTCATGAGATTAATCTTACCATTGGCTGCTAATTCCTTAACTTTTTCTGCAGAATCTAAAGCCCCACGAAAATCGGAGCGTCGATGTACTAAAGTCACTTCCTCCGCTATATCTGCCAAATAAATTGTCCAGTCTAGAGCAGAATCTCCACCACCAGCGAGTATAACTCGTTTGCCAGCAAAATCTTCTGGGTTACGAATCATATAAGCTACGCCTTTATCCTCAAACTGTGCAATATTAGAAATAGGTGGTTTACGAGGTTCGAAGCAGCCCAAGCCCCCTGCAATGGCAATAACAGGTGCTTCGATCTGTGTACCTTTATTTGTCGTAAGACGAAACATGCGTTCGCCCACTTTTTCAATTTTTTCTGCGCGTTCACCAAGTGTAAAACCAGGTTTAAAAGGAGCAGCCTGCTCCATTAGATTATCCACCAGCTCACCTGCCAAGATGGATGGAAAACCTGGAATATCATAAATTGGTTTTTTTGGATAAATTTCTGAAAGTTGTCCACCAACTTGTGGCAAACTATCCACTAAGTGGCATCTCAAACGCAACAGACCTGCTTCAAAAATGGTAAAAAGCCCAACAGGTCCTGCTCCTACTATCAGAATATCTGTCTTGATCATTTCTATTAATAGTTATTTCAATCTAGAGTTTTAGTGAACCTTATGTAACATCTATTCAGATTCAAGCTAAACTCCTTTATTTATAAAATAATTAGAGTGCAAACCACACTCTTTATTCTCCTTTCCTTTCCAGCGACCATCTCTTTCCTCGCCTCTTGCGGTACAATTAATACAGCCAATTGAGCCATAACCTTTTGCTTCTAGCGGATGAGAAGGCAGTTTATAAAACGACTTCCAATACAGAAATTCACCTTCGTCCATATCTATAATTGGATGAAACTTAATAATATCCCCTTGCTGTTCGAAAACACCTAAGTTGGACCGAAAGTTTGTTTGATTCGACATTAAACCCGAAATCCATATCTTATGCCGTGCTTTTATCGGCTGCAAAGGTACGACTTTATTCATACTGCAGCACATCCTCGGATGATCATTCCACCACTCTCCTTCTCTCGTAATTCGATTCTCTACCGGACTTGGCCTTACTTCAACAATGTTTAAGCCTAATCGTTCTTTCAACTCATCGCGATAAGCGATGGTCTCCGGAAAATGATATGTGGTATTAATAAAATGTACCTTTTGCGTAGGTCGTAACTTTGAAATTAAATAAAGTAGGAACACTGATTTTGTACCAAAAGAACTCGTATAAAGCACCTCTGACTCATCAAAGTAGCGATATAGTTGGCGTATGCGGTCTTCAAAAGTTAAATTTTCGAAGAGGTCACTGAGTAAGTCTAGCTTAATATTTTGCGAAATTCGTGGTTTTTGTATCATTTTCATAGGATTAATTCAATAAACTACTTTTAGATGATGTTTTTTTTACTTTCACCAGACTTTTAGTGACTTCATTTAATGCTTTTACCTTTTCTTCAAAATCGCCTTTCAATTGATCGCGAATTATCTTTAATTGCGTAAGTAGGTCGTCCGTTTCTGCTGGAAGTATTTGTTCCAATAATTGTCTAAACCTTTTTGCAAAGGTGGGAGACTTTCCATTGGTAGAAATAGCTACTTTAAGGTTACCTCTAGTCACGATAGAACCTAAATAAAAGTCACATAAAGCGGGGGTATCTGCCACATTTATGATTTTCTCTTTGGCTTTCGCCAAACGATAAACTTCATGGTTCAATTCTGTCATATTCGTTGCAGCAACCACTAGTAAAAAGCCCTCTAAATCAGCTTCCTCAAAAGGCTTCTGTCTAATCTTCACCTTATGATCTGGATACATTTCTAATAGCTTTTGGATTTTTGGTGCGATCCAAGGAGCAACTAGTGTCACTTGTGCCTTTGGGCTACTTTTTAGCATGAAAGAGAGCTTTTCATGCCCCACTTCACCAGCACCAACGATTAGGGTCGGTAGTTGATGTAGCTTTAAAAAAATTGGATATAGTGTATTTCTTTCCTTCATGCTTATTTTGTTTTAACTGGAGTTAATGCAATCTGCTGCAATACATTTTGCCGAAAGGCAGGATCTAAGCTTACCACCTCCCCTACAACGATAATAGCAGGCGTTCCCATCTCCGCTTTTGCTGCAATAGATTCAATGGTATCAATGGTTCCAAGTACCTTTTTTTCTTCTGGCAATGAACCATTCTGAATGATCATCACTGGTAGATTACCCCTACTCTGTTCTGCAAAGGCAGCACAAATTTTTGATAACTGTCGCATACCCATCAAAATGACGACTGTCGCATTGGATTGAGCGGCTAAGCCAACATCAGTTGATAATTGACTAGAACTTGTTGTTGCCGTCATCACCCAAAATCCGGTATTAATCCCTCTTCTTGTCAAAGGCACTTCATTTAATTCAGGCAGTGCTATACAGCTAGAAATACCAGGAACGATTTCTACTGGGATATCAAACTGACGTGCATATTCTAATTCCTCATGTCCACGCCCAAAGATGAATGGATCACCGCCTTTAAGGCGTACTACATGGCCGTGCAGCATCGCCATCTTTACAATCATCTGATTGATTTCTTCCTGCGCGTAATGATGACGATTGGCACGTTTTCCTACATAAATCTTATGGGTAGTTTCTTTTGCTTCATCCAAAATGCTAGGATTAACCAAAGCATCGTAAAGAATCACATCAGCTTCTTGAATGGCCTTTAAAGCTTTTACAGTAAGTAAGTCTGGATCACCAGGTCCAGCACCTACAATAGATATTTTGGATCTTCTATATAAAGTCATAGCTAGTATTTTAGGCTTTGTAGTAATTTTCAACAACTAACTTCTCTACACCATCTACTTCTTTCAATTGCTCATTTCTTAGATCTATCACTTTCGTAAAAAACGCCTTTGCATCTTCAACATATGCTTTCGCAAAATCTTCACTAGGTTCACTCTTTTTCATACGCAAAACGTAGGAAGCAAAGTCGCCTTGAAAATCAATCAAGCCTTGATTGATGTAATGTGCTTGGAAGTCATCCAATATCTTAATGTGGGTATTACACTTAACATCTGCACTTAGAAGCAGCGCTTTAGCGCTGATTACAAAACTGCCATAAGCATGATAGATCGCATCACCATAATCAGCCGTTTGAATGGTTTGTTCTGCTAATACCAACTTTTGGCGAGCATCTTCTAGAATGGTAGAAACGACATCTAAAGTCACCCCTGCACATTCTCCAACACCGATAGATTGCTGGTAAGCACTTTCCTGTCCCCAATCTTGGAAAACAGATTGTTTTGCATCTATTAAATTGGCATAAGGCTTCAATAAATCGTAGAAATATCTCTTTCCTTGGCGATAGTAATAGTCATTGAAGTATTCTCCAAATTGGCTATTCAGATCGTAGTCGTTCAAGATTGTTCTTAAGGCATCTGGAATACGCTTGGTGGGTAATTTGATTACCTTTTCTGCGATGAATCCTTTACCATTTTTATCAATACCTCCTCCAAGTACAACTTGCATAGCAGGGATTACTAAAGGACGCTTTTTGATAGAACTCCCGTGGAATCCAATATTGGCAGCCATGTGCTGTCCACAGGAGTTCATACAACCACTAATTTTGATCTTCAAATAATTTTCATGGATTAAATCGGGGTATTCTGTTTCAATTACTTGCTCAAGTACTTGCGCCAAACCAGTAGAGTTAGTTACCCCCAAAGCACAAGTATCAGTACCTGGACAAGCGGTAATATCCGCCGTCGAATCAAAGCCTGGTGCTGCCAAACCTAATTCATTCAAGCGATTGAAAACATGAGCTAAAACATCTGCCTGAATAAAGCGTAGTAATAATCCTTGATTCACTGTGATTCTAATATCATCTGCTGTAAATTCTTTTACAATTGCTGCAATCTTGCGTGCTGTTTTAGCATGAATATCTCCTAGTGGAACACGTATTTGTACGGCATAATAACCTTTTTGCTTTTGCTCAAAAGTATTGGTAGCTAGCCATTTTTCATATTGAATAGCATCACTTGCAACCTCAGGAGTAATATCTTTTTTTAGAGTTGGAACTAATGTTGGTACTGCATTACGATCAATGGGAATTGATTGCTGTGTTAAACCTTTTTTTTCTTCCTCTACCATTTCAAGGAAGTTTTTTAATCCTAATTTTTGGATTAAGAATTTCATTCTAGCTTTCATTCTTTTTTCGCGTTCGCCATAGCGATCGAAAATTCGAATAGCGGCTTCCATGAAAGGAATAATCTGATCTTCTTCTATAAATTCACTTACAGGCTGTGCTACCATTGAAAGTGCACCTAATCCGCCACCCACCACCAATTTGAATCCTCTAACTTCTTGACCATCTACTTGGCGAACTCTTGGAATAAAACCAAAATCGTGGAAATAAGTAAAGGCAGAATCTTTTTCACTGGAAGAAAATGCTGGTTTAATTTTACGTCCCATTGCTTGGCAGATGGGATTACGAAGGAAATATTCGAAAGTAGCTTGAACATAAGGAGACACATCAAAAGCTTCATTAGGGTCAATCCCTGCTTTTGCAGAAGCAGTAATGTTTCTTACGGTATTGCCACATGCTTCTCTAGCTGTTAATCTCGCTTCCGCTAAATCTGTCCAAATTGCAGGAGCGTCTTTTAGCTTAACGTAATGCATTTGCACGTTTTGGCGGGTAGTAAGGTGCAGGTTACCGTTAGTGTACTTTTCAGAGATATCAGCCAAAGCGATTAATTGCTGGCTAGTGATTCTTCCGAAAGGAATCTTAGTGCGAAACATCTGTACACCACTCTGACGCTGTCCGTAGACGCCACGAGTAAGGCGATACAATTTGAATCTTTCCTCATCTTCTTTACCACTCTTATAATCGTTAATCCGACCTTCTAATTCTAGAATATCTTCTTTTATTTCTGGTTTGAGTTTGTCGAAATTTTGCATAATGACGTTTAGCGTTTTAAAATAAAAAAGCCCTTCAGGTGTGAAATGACCTGAAGGGCTTTTGAATAAGTTAAATATTCTTAAATATTAAATCATTCGCTTTTCTTCACAGTGATTCCACTTACTTGTTGATGAACAACAGCAACAACAGCAACAACAACACATCATGTAGTAAGCAGACTGTGAATTTTCCATAATCAATTTTTCATTTAAAAGTAAGGAGCAAAATACTTAAGCAGCTTAGTACACTACTGATCTTCTACTTCCAACCTAATTCGAATAAACTAAAAAAGCCTTTCCAGAGACATGCTCTGGAAAGGCTTTTCGATTTATAATTTCACAAAATACCTAGTTGCCAGAGTATGAGCTCGGGGCCGTACAACAACAACATGTATTTTGATGAAATAATCTCATTTGTAAATATTAATTATAAAACAATATTATAGCAATTCAGCTTAAGTTGCAAGTAGTAAAATTAAGAAAACTTCTATTTTTAAATATTCACGTTTGCAAACACTTCAAAACCAATTCGTTCAAATTTTTCTTCATATATGAAAAAAAATTTCAAGCGGACATAAAAAAGGCCACCCGAATGGATGGCCTAGAATGTTTTCTAATTTTATCAGTCTTGTTTGATGACTTTAAAAGTCTTTACATCTAATTGATCGTATCTCACTTGGATCATGTAGGTTCCAGCGGGATAGTTTGACATAGCCATTGGAATACGCTTAGTATCGGTAGGGACTTCTACCCTATTTAGGACTTTTCCTTCCAGGCTAATCAGTCTAATCTCGACTACCCCCTCGTAAGTTTCAAATAATTCGATAACCATTTGATCTTGAACTGGGTTTGGATATATCAACATCAGCTTAGATTCTCCATAGATAATGGCTTCAACAATCTGTGAGTATCCTGTGTCACCAGCATTATCCGTCACTTTCACTCGATAGTAATTGCGACCCTGTTTTGGCTCCTCATGAATATATTCATAATAGTTCATCCCATCTTGGTTCATCATTTCATCAACAATCAAACCAACTGGATCAAAATTTAGGCCATCAACAGAATGCTCTATAGTATAGATCAACACTTCGCTTTGATCTTCTACTATCCACTCCACACGAACAGCATTATTACTATTCATCACTTCAACATCAATCGATAATCCACTGGTACAGAATGCAGGACTATTCGTTACCGTAATTTCCTTATAAGCAGTCGAGGTACAACCGCCTTCTGTTACTTGAAGTTCAATAGTAAAGTTACCGAATGAGCTGAAAGAAACATCAACTGGAGAACCCGTTGCGGTTGCCGGTGTCGCACCAGGGCCAAAATTCCATTCAATCATAGCCCCTGGACCAGTACTTCCTGCAAAGAAGGTATTTGCTTCATCCACACAAACTAAGGATGGACCATTAATTTCGGCTACTGCAACATTGCCAACCTCGATAATAACAATATTAGACTCTAAGTAGGCGGTACAACACTCTCTACGAGCACAGCGTGCGAAGTAAGTTGTTTCAAATAAGGGACCAGGATCATAGGTTGGTGAATTAGAATCTGGAATAGGCACCCATACTGCCGGATCAAATGGCCCAGGGATTGTACTCATCATCCATAAATATTCCATTGCACCAGAACCACCAGATGGAGCCGTAACATTTACAATAGGGTCTGGGTCATTACCAGGGCCACATAAAAATTGATATCCCGAGATTGTGCCTGGGCTTGTGATATTATCACATTTAGGATAAAAGCCTGCATCCCAAGAAAGATCTACCTCTTCGGCTTCAATAGCAAATAATTCAGTCATTCCCATGACAGCGTCTGCATCACTATCAATATCATCATCAGTACCTACCCCTTGAGGGCTTGGTAAGAAACCGTCAGGCAACTCAAATGTAAGCTTATAAATTCCCGGAGGTACCTCGAATAAGTAGTTACCATTTGCATCTGTAAAGGTAGTATCTGCATAAGGGGCAGATTCCGTATTTCCAGTAATGATGACCATTATATTCGGCAGACCCGGTTCACTAGGATCTTGAATACCATCCTGATTTACATCATTCCATACAAAGTCTCCAATAAAAGCTGAACAATTTTCGACTACTGTAAATTGTGTAATGATAGTGGCGGTACATTCCTCAGTATCATCTGGAACAAATTCAGCAATGAATTCATAAGAGCCGATCCCTAATTCTGCTGGATTTACTTCTGAAACTTCCTCCCCATTCACGAAGAAAGTTAATGTTCCTGGCATATTAGGTAAAGCAGTTAAAATAATTGGATCGTCCGTTATACATAATTCCCCTTCTGGCACTTCTTCTATATTCACCTCTGGATAAAAACATGTATTCTCAATTGTAAAGGTATCAAACCCATTCGTTAAAGTAATAGCGATGTAGGTTTCTGAATCAACAATTATAAATTCATAAGAATATTCACCTGGAGCAATTTCATTTAGGCTCACACCATTTGGCACTGGAATTGGATCTGCAGGTGGCGGTGGACTTGCCGTAGAATACATACCTATTTGATCAATAATGGTCCAAGTTTCATTTGGATAACTAAAGATCAATATCTCCTCTGAGAATTGTCCATTATCTTCATTGGTAGCATTATTCAAGCAGCTACACGGATCTGCAATGAGGTTGTAGGGTATCAAATCAATACCTGCATCAAGTGTCCAATCGAACTCTCCTGGGTCTAAAGTCGTATTCATCGTCATTTGGTTGGTTGATAAATCAACATCATTATCAACCGTATCATCAGTTCCTACATTCAGATCAGTATATTGATAACCATCAGGTAATACAAACATAACAGCGTAGGTTCCTGGTGTCAGATCAATAAATTGATAGAAGCCATCTGCATTGGTCAGAGTAGAATCGATGATTATTCCATTTTCATCTTTCAAATAGACAGTGACGCCCTCAAATCCAGGTTCATCAGGATCTTGAATACCATTGTGATTAATGTCTTCCCAAACTAAGTCGCCTAGGCCACTTTGGGCAATCAATGTGAAATCACAGACAGTTGTACAACCATTGGCATCCGTTACAGTCACTGCATAAGTTCCACCATTAAGGCCTGTAGCATTTTGAGTGGTTTGACCATCACTCCATTCGTAGGTATAAGGAGCGGTTCCTCCTGATGCGTCTACAGTTAACTCACCATCACCACCTAAGATTACATTATTGACCATGCTTACCTCACAAGTAGGGTTAGGAATAGCATCAATAGTTACCAGCGTACTGGCAGAACATTCATTGGCATCTGTTACGGTAACAAAGTAGTCACCAGCAATTAAGCCAGTAATATTATTACTAGTCTCCCCATTACTCCATTCATAAGTATATGGAGGAGTACCTCCAACTGTGTTTGCAGAGGCAGCGCCTTGTGCCTCACCATCACAGGTATTATCATCCATATTAGCGGTAATTTCTAACGGATTAGGATCCGTTACCGTGACTACCGTTTCCGCAGTACAAGCATTGGCATCAGAAACAACTACTGAGTAAGTACCTGCAGTCAAGTCAAAAATAGATATAGTAGTTGCACCTGTATTCCAAAGCACGCTATAAGGTGGTGTACCGCCGCTGATAGCAACAGTGGCAGAACCATCTGAAAAGTCAAAACATGTAGCTGCTTGGCTACTAGTTGTCAAATTAAGGGCCGAAGGCTCTGTAATAGTCATAGAAGCAATACCTACGCAACCAGATTCACCAGTGACGGTAACAGAATAAGTACCCGGAGCTAAGTCTGTGATTGCTTCCGTATCATCCCCTGTACTCCAATCAAATGTATAGGGTTCGGTGCCTCCTGAAACACTTATAGAAGCCGTACCATCCTCCTCTCCTTCACAGCTTACATTGGTAAATGCTGGATCGATTTCTAAGGCAGCAACCTGAGTGATGACCACTGAGCCAACAGCTTCACAGGTATTGGCATCTGTTACAGTAACTTCATAAGCACCTGCACTTAAACCAGAGATATTTGCTTCGCTCATACCATTATTCCATTGGTAAGTATACGGAGAAGTACCTCCATCAGGTGTTACTTCAATTGCGCCAATAGCAGCATTAGAACAAACAATATTCGTTACTTCAAAAGAAAGCTCTAATTGTGGTAATTCAGAAACGGTAATGGTTTGGCCTGTAATCTCACATCCATTCGCATCAGTAACCGTTAGCTCGTATATACCAGCCGGTATGTTTAAAATTTCGCTTGTAGTCGCTCCATTACTCCATTCGTAATCATAAGGTGGTGTACCTCCTATCACAATTGCCGAAGCCGAACCAGAATCGGTACCACCACACTCGATCAAAGGTGTATTGATATTAACTTCTAAATCATCAGGCTCTGAAATTTCTACGGAAGAAATAGCTATACAAGAATTAGCATCTGTAATCGTTACTGTGTAAGTACCAGCCAATAGACCGTTCTGAGTACTACCTTGAAGTCCATTACTCCATGAATAGACATAAGGTGCTGTACCTCCCATGGCTGCAGCCATGGCAGTCCCTGAAGATTCACCAATACAAAATGCATCGGTACTATTAATTAAAGCCATTAANTCATCTGGCTGTTCTACTGTACCTGTTCCACTAAGCGTACATCCATTCATATCAGTTACAGTCACAGAGTAGGTACCAATATCAACATTGATTAATTCGTTGACCATATCTCCAGTGTTCCACAGGAAAGTATAAGGTGCATCACCTCCACTTACTTCCGCTAACATACCACCATTCATATCATCAAAGCATAAGGCATCTCTTTCAATTAAGTTAAGTACTAGGTCACTTACAATATCAATAGTTGCTTCGGAGGATCCAGTACACCCTTGAGCATCCGTCACCGTTACGGAATAGGTTCCAGAGGGTAAGTCATTGATAGCATCTGTAGATTCTCCATTACTCCATGAGTAGGAATAAGGTGCTGTCCCACCTAAAACGACTACTTCTGCCTCGCCTGTATTTTCTGCACCACAAATAACTTCTGGTGCATTAACAGTAATCAATAATTCGGGTAACTCTGTAATAGTGATACTTGCTGTTGCCTCACATTCGTTGGCATCTGTAACGGTTACAGTATAAGTTCCTGCTGGAACGTCCGAAATGGTTGGAGATGTTTCTCCATTATTCCATTCAAATGAATAAGGAGGCGTTCCTCCTGTAGGAATAGCAGTGGCTGTTCCTAAGGCTTGTCCAAAGCACACCAAGCCAGAACTATTAATGCTTACCTCCAAGGAAGGTGGTTGACCAATAGTGTCAGCTGCTGTGATATCACATCCATTCGCGTCTGTGATCGTAACAGTATAGATACCTGCCGCTACATTTGAGATGGTTTGTGTTGTATCTCCATTACTCCATAAATAAGTATATGGAAGTGTACCTCCCGTGGCGTTCACTGTAGCACTTCCACTTGCTTCATCAAAACAGTTGGCATCATTTATAGTAAAAGTCGCAGCAATGTCATCTATAACATTGATCGTTGTCATTCCTATTTCTTCGCATCCATTTGCATCAGTTACAGTAAGTGTGTAAGTACCATCTACTAAACTAGATATAGTTGAGGTAGTTTGGCCATTACTCCACAAATAAGTAAATGGACCAACACCTTGAATAATATTTGCAGAAGCACTTCCTGTATTACCTGCACCACATACAACGTCAGTACCAAATACAGCAATCAAAAGTGCTGGCGAATTAGAAATGGTTACACTGGCATCATCTTCACATCCATTCGCATCAGTAACCGTTAGACTATAGGTACCTGCTGGCAGATTATCGATGAATGGAGCAGTTGATCCATTACTCCAAAGGAAGGAATATGGGGCGGTTCCTCCTACTACGACAGCGGTAGCCTCACCACTATTGTCCCCAATACAAACAGTTAAAGCAGAAACCGTAATATCTACATTTAATTCAGGAGCTTCATCAATAGTAATAGAATTGGAAAAAGAACATCCATTCGCTTCCGTCACTGTAACCGTATAAGTATTTGCTGGCACATTATTGATGGAAGCCGATGTCGCACCATTACTCCATAAATAAGTGTAAGGAAGACTACCTCCTGACACACTAACACTTGCAGCACCTGTATTTCCCCCAAAACAATCAACTGCATTAGCAGTCATGGTCAATACTAAGTCATCAATGACATCAATAGAAATCTCTTCACTAGACATACAACCATTCGCATCTACTACCATTACAGAATATGTACCTTCCGGCAGGTCACTTATCGTTGGAGTCGTTGCACCAGTGTTCCAGAAATATTGGAATGGTGCCATACCACCATTCACAAATACAGTTGCACTTCCCGTATTGCCGGTTCCACAAACAACTTGCGTTCCAGCAATTGATAAATTTAATTCAGGTGCCTCATTTATTGTAACCTGATCTATATCGGTACATCCAAATGCATCAACAACTGTCAAGGAATAAGTACCTGCCCCTACATTCATTAGAAAAGGTGTATTAGCACCTGTATTCCAAAAATACTGGAATGGTGCGGTTCCACCTGACAGACTTATAGCCACAGAGCCATCGTCTTGTCCGGCACAAACCATAGGAGTTGCAGTTAATTCTACATCTACCAAAGGTGGCTCAAAAACATCTGTTTGTCCAAATAATTGACATCCATTCACATCCGTAACAGTTACGAAATAGGTACCTCCTGGCAAACCAGAAATCTGTGAATTTGTAGCACCTGTACTCCAATTATACGTAAAAGGCCCTACACCTGTTGTCACAGAAACCATTGCAGTGCCATTATTTGCCCCACAGGTACTTACGCTTGTATTAGAAAGCGCGATACTAAAATCTGGTGCTGCTTGGACTATAACAGTAGATGTTCCAGTACAAAATATAGCATCCGTAACGGTTACAGTATAAGCGCCAGGAGCAAGGTTTGAAATATTTGAAGTCGTTGCACCATTACTCCATAGATAGGTATAAGGAAGCACTCCACTTGCTGCAATAGCAGTGGCAGTCCCATTATTAAAATCATTACAGCTTTCAGGAGTTGCGTTTGCACCAACAACAAGATTAGAAATTGGACTTAAGTTTACACTTGCTATCTCATCACATCCATTAGCATCAGTAAGCGTCACCACATAAGTACCAGCTGATAAATTAGCAATAAAGTTACCAAATTGGCCATTACTCCAAGCAAAAGTATAGGGAGGTGTACCACCTGTTGCAGAGACACTAGCATTACCATTGGAATCTCCTATACAGTTTGGATTCGTAGAGCTAGTAAAAATATTAATCGTTGGTATATTACTAATAATACCTATTGCAGTATCAGAACATCCGTTGGCATCAGTAAGCGTAAGGGTGTAAGTACCTGGAGATAGATTGTTAATCGTTGGCGTAGTTGCGCCATTACTCCATTGAAAATCAAATGGCGCAGTCCCTCCACTTACAACTGCAGTTAAACTACCATCATTGGCATCAGGGCAAGTTAAGTTTTGTGTCACAACTGATACATCTAGTGGCACATAGTTTACGGTTATGCACTCTACTGTTCCACAATAATTCATATCTGTTAAAGTGACGCAGTATGTTCCTGGACTAACCGTAATCGTTTGAGTGTCCTCTCCATTGGTCCAATTATACATGTAAGGAGGGTCGCCCCCGCCCCCAATCGCAGTAATAGTAATCGGATCGGAGCATTCATCCGCTACTAAAGTTGCTGTGACTAAAGAAGGCTGTCCTACATCAACATTCTGGATCGTAAAATCGCCATTATTATCTGTTACAGTAATCGCATAATTGCCTGCTGTGATGCCATCATTAAGTGGGCTTACTGTTCCATTACTCCATATATAAGAATAAGGAGCTTGCCCACCAGATGCAATAGCGAGTACACTTCCATCAGGTAAGCCAAAACAGGAAGGTTCGTCCACTGAAAAAGAGACATTAATCTGGGCATTCATTGAAATACCGCAGCATAATGTAAAAAACAAAACTAGTAGCTTTACGGAATGGTATTTGATACCACTTTTCCATCTACCAGCGCCAAAGTGCATATTAAAGTTGCGCATGGATGTATAATTTGTTAGTATACAATTTTTTAAATACTACAAAATGAGTTATTATTTTTATCTACATATAAAAGTGTAGATACAACAAACTTGTTAGGAAACCAAAGACGATAAGTCTAACTAATAGACTATGTAAGGGTCACATATTGCGAAGGGGTTGCAATACATTTTACAAATAACAGGATGGTGGGGTCCAAAAAGCTTAGAGTGTCACCTCTTAAACAAAAGAACAAAATTTTCTTCAATTCAGGAAATAAATAGATAAGGGATTTTCATCTTTCCTTACTTTTGTTACGAAACAAAGGTTTGGATGTTTCTTTTTTTTCTAAAAAAAGTGATAAAAAGTTGAGTTTAGGGGAATAACAACAAAAAAAGCATGATAACCCGAAGTCCTCATGCTTTTTACAACTCGAAGTGTATTGATAGGATAACTATTTTATACCCAAAAAAGGAAGTGATTTAGATATATCCATTCCTTTTTCGGCAAAAAATTATTTAATTAACCTATTATCAAACACCAATAAGTTTAAGTAGTTAGGCTAGAAAATTGCTTGTATAATAAATTCCTGCCAGCTGGCAGGCACGCTTTCAGGCAAACTACTTAACCTAAGCTCACTAATAATAAAGATAGTAACTTACCTATTTACTTTAATCATTTTAAAGGTTTCAACTTGTTTACCTTCTTTCCATACTCTTACAAAATACAAACCTGCCGGATAATGAGTCATATCAATACGCTTTCTGAATTCACCTATTTCAAAGCCTTCTTGGCGTAAAAATAAACCATTAGCTCCTCTAATCTCTGCATACATATCATTAGTATCGTTGTAATTAATCAGTTTTATATAAATAATATCTTCAAAAGGTGTTGGATAGAGCTCGATAGCATTTTCTATTGGATCGTCAAATACGACTTCATCAATATTAGAAATATACTCATTATCATACTGGTCGATAAACCTAACTCTGTAATAAGATATATTTGGATGTGGATCATAATCAATAAACTGCAATTTATCAATATCATTGACTTCATCATAATCAAATGGATCTAAAACCATACCAATTACTTCAAAATCTATTCCATTAGGCGAACTCTCTATTTCGTACTCAAAACTTCCATTTAAGGCATTCATCTCCCAATTAACTTGTGCACTTCCTCCTTGATAGTTATCCGCATCTATTACTAATCCATTCCCACAAAAAACAGGCCCCATAGTGATGGTAATATTCATGTCGGTTGCAGAAATACATCCGTTTGCAGTAACAGTTAGCGAAATGTTTCGTGGCCCAGCGCTACTCCAAGAAACGGAAGGATTTTGTTCAGTAGAGGTAAAGGGTGTTGCACCTCCTCCAAAATTCCATAAGTAAGTAGAGTTGGGGCCATTAGACTCCGCCATAAATGTCACTATCTCATCCACACAAACAGGAAGTTGTGGTGTAAGAATACTAGCCACAGCTTCCTCTTCCACTGTAATCGTTACAATGGTAGTTTCGATAAATGAACCACAGTTTTCAGTACGTGAGCAGCGTGCAAAATAGGTAGTCTGGCTTAGTGGTCCTGGATCATAAGAAGGCGAGTTAGAATTTGGAATCATTTCCCAAAATGCAGGATTAAAAGGACCTTCAACTGCTGTTCTCATCCAAAGGTACTCAATAGGGCCATTTCCACCAGAAGGTAATACGATATTTTCAATTGGATCAGGGTCTTGGCCTGGGCCACATAGGACTTGATCACAGCAAATTTCGCCTGGATCCGTTACGTTTACACAAATTAAATGAATGCCCGCGTCTAATGTCAATATCTCCTCCCCTCCTTCAATTGTTACAAAATCAGTTTTCCCTGACTCTGGATCTGCATCACTGTCTAATGCATCATCAATCCCAACATTAGGGCTCGAAAAACTATAACCTTCAGGTTTACTAAAATGAATTTGATATGTACCAGATACTACTTCAAAGAGGTAGAAGCCATTTTCATCTGTCGATGTGTTTTTGGTCACTGATTCGCCACCGGCTGAAGCTCCTGTAAGTGTTACTTCTATCCCTTCAGCACCTACTTCATCAATATCTTGAATACCATCATCATTAGCGTCTACCCAAACATAATCTCCCAACCGAGCAGGCTGAAAAAGAACACCTTCACAGATCGATTCACAAGCATTTGCATCTGTAATCGTTACACTGTAAGTACCAGCAGATAGATTGGATATTGTACTGGTCATTTCGCCATTGCTCCATAGATAGCTAAAGGGAGAAGTACCGCCAACAACATTTGCCGTAAGGCTACCATCTGAACCACCTGGCGTAGTTACCTGTGAAATGACATTTATAAAACAGCTAATGCCACTTGTTCCATCAATACTTACACTAATTATATCAGAACAGGCTGCAGCATCCGTTACGGTTACTTGGTAATTCCCAGGAGCTAAATCAGTAGCGGTTTCAGTAGTTTGATTATTTGGGTCATTCCATTGATAAGTAAATGGAGCTGTTCCACCATTTACAACAACTGTTGCTGTTCCTATATCTTCGCCACAAAAAGCTGAAGTTGCTGAGATCGAAAGAGCTAAATCTGTATCCTCTTCAATCACAAACATAGCTATAGCCTCACAATCATTAACATCTTTCACTAAAACAGTATAAGGTCCTGGTTCTAATCCATCCAAAACAGGAGAAAGTTGATCTGCCCCTATAGCATAAGTATTCCATAAATAAATATAGGGAGGAGTACCTCCAGTTACAATCGCTGCTGCCTGTCCACTGTTTGGAATACCACAAAGGGCATTCATTGTCATGATCTCTATTTCAATAGGTTCAGGCTGGAAAATAGTAGTGGATGCGACTCCACCACAACCATTCTCATCTGAAACGGTCACTGTATAAGTCCCTGATCCCAAAAATTCGATGGTTGAGTTTTGTTGTCCCCCTTCCCATAAGTATGAATAATTGCCACTACCACCTTCTGCAAAAACAGTAGCTGTCCCATTAAAAAAACCATCACAACTTGGCAATGATGCATCTATACTAATTTGCAACTCATCCAAATCTGAAATAATCACAGTCTTCGCTGTAGCACACTCTTGATTGTCTGTTACCGTAACTTTATAAGTTTCTCCTGATGTTAAATTTATTGCTGTCGGACCACTTTGGCCATCATTCCATTCATAAGTATATGGTGGTACTCCACCAGAAGCAGAAGCTGTAGCAGTACCAAAAGGATCACCACATTCATAATTCACTATGGCATCAAGTACCAAATCATTATCTGTCAAAATAGTGGTGGACGCCACTTGATTACAACCTAATGCATCCGTCACTGTAACACTGTAATTACCTGCCAATAAATTATCTAAGTAAGCAGTTTGTGCACCAGTACTCCATTCAAAGATATATGGAGGGTTACCACCAGAAGGGATTACCTCTACTGATCCAGTTCCATTGCAAACAGCATCCACTGTATTGATTACAATTGCCAAGTCACTTTCTGCATCCTCGATAATAATAGTTTCATTTAACTGACAACCATTGGCATCCGTTACCGTCACAGATTGAATACCAGGAAGAAGGTTAGGATTGATTGCTGTTGTAGCGCCATTACTCCACAAGAAAGAATAAGGTGTCTGTCCACCAAAAACCGTTACAGATGCAGAAGCATCACACCCACCGGGGCAGGCTGGAGGAACAGCTGTGATCGAAATCTCCATTGCCTCATTTACCGAAAGGGAAGTTACTCCATAACAGCCTACTGCATCAGCTATAGTTATGAAATAGGTTCCAATGGAAAGGTTTGTTCGAATAGGATCACTTGATCCATTATCCCAGCTAATAGAATAAGGCCCTACACCACCTATTGGAATAGCTTCCACATCGACAGGATCCCCATTACATGGTGTTGTCAGGAATGAAAAATATGCATCCACCTCTTCCGCTTCCTCTAAATCATAAGAAGCTGTGGCAATTGCGTTATTCGCATCTGTTACGGAAATTGAGTAGGTCCCTGCAGAAATACCATACACTCCTAATCCGTTTGCTCCAGTATTCCATTGAATTGTATAAGGCTGCATACCTCCTTCTATTTGAGTCAAAATAAATCCATCTGTAAAACCATTACAACTAGGTTCATTGACTTCTGAAAAGGTAATGCTAATTTGTGCACTCAATTGGATAGTAAAAAAAGAAAAGAATAAAAAAACAACATTCGACAATAGCCGATTGCTTGCCTGAAAGGCCAATCCCCTTAATCCAGAGTAATGTTTGTTCATTGTTTTGATATTAGTTAATACAACAATTCCAAAACATATTCTCATAGGCAACAGCCTACAGGCGAAGAACAGCTATTATTCTTCGCAAATGTTTTGAGATATTCAACTAAGATCTACGTTTTTGGTCCCCTCTTTAAGACAATTTTTTATTACGCAAATCTACAAGGTCACTGTTCATCCTAAGCCTAAAAAGGAGTGATCTGAAACAGTGATTTTAAATCCGCGAAAAGTTTTTGTAGTCTATTCACTAAAGAAAATTTAGTGGGACCACCCTGAGGTTGAGTTTATAAAAGGGGAAAATTAAAAGGGAATTTTCAGAGACTGATTATTCATCTAAGAATTAAAACCTCTGAAACACAAAGAAACAAAAAATAATGAATATAAGCAATCCTTTTTTACGCTTTCGCCAAATCCATTTGATACCTATACTACTTAAAGTCAAAAAAAGTCGTACCTCCATTCTTGAAATGCTGATACGACTACTACTAACAAATTATAATCCCATATAGTAAAGAACGGATTATGATCAAAAAAATTCTCTTAAAGCAAAATATTTTATCGATAGGTATATTTTAGGAATCCTTTTGTCACAGTATTATATCACTAATATTCATTCTGTTGATCTCAATTAAAATCGGAGCTGGTAATAAAAACATATGAACAAAAAAGTAAGAAGAAATGATATGCTGCCTTATGGTAGGAAGAATAGATAGGGCATAAAAAGCGAAGTCGCATCACTTTTCTGGTGATACGACCTTTTGCCAACAAATTATAATCCCATGAACATATACGAAATTAAAAGCAAATAGATTGAACAATATCTATTTGTATATCTTTAGTTTGTTATTTCAATTTTGAAGATTTGTTAATAGCAAGTCAGAACATTTTATCTGACTTACTATTGACAAATTAAATTCCCATGTACATATCCCAAATAAAGTGAGATTAATTCATTAATCAATCGTTTCCTTCATTTGACATTACAATAATCTTAATAATTATCAAATTTGACAAAGACAAAAATATACTTTTGTGAAAATTTTATTCAAAAAAAATCACACAATTAACTGACATACAAATACTTGACAATAAATAAGTGAATAAAAACAAAATAAAATAATTCAATATTATAGATTTATTTCACCACTTTTTATTCAAATGGACTTGCAAAAGCTGGATTATTCACAAAAGAAGTATCTGTGAAACTCTTCATAAACTCAATCAAATCACTACGCTGCTCCGCTGTAAGTGGAAATGGCCTAATATTTACATCTTCGTTTAGTACACCGTGCCCTCCAGTAGCATAATGATCTAAAACCTCTTCTAATGTAGCAAATCGACCATCGTGCATATAAGGGGCAGTCAATTCAATATTACGAAGAGATGGTACTTTAAATTTACCATTATCAAAAACATTATTTGTGACCGCTCCGAGACCTAAGTCAGTAAAGTTGGTCAAATCTGCCACATCATCTAAGCCATTGTTCATGAATAGATTGTTCGTAAGATTCGTGCCTACATGACAGTGAGAGCATCCAGGATGTGTATTATCTTGTGTATTGGGCTCGACAAAAAACAAATCTCTCCCCCTTTTCTCTGCCTCTGTAAACCATCCATCATTATACTGCACAATTCTATCAAACCTAGAATTGAAGGTAATTAGACTGCGTTCGAATTGAGCAATAGCTTTAACAGCTAATTCTTTAGTAATTTCATCTTTCCGTTCAATACCAAAAGCGGCTCTAAAAAGTTTTGGGTACTCATCATGTTCGGATAACTTACTTACCACATTTTCCCAACTTTCATTAAGCTCTGTATGATCTTCAACAGGTAACAAGGCCTGCTCTTCTAAACTAGGGGAGCTACCGTCCCAAAAGAAGCCAGCATCCGTGTAAGCCAAATTAAATAGAGGCATAGAATTACGAAATCCATCAATTCCTTGCACTCCTGTACTAAATTGGCGACCATCCGTAAATGCTTTATTTATTGCATGGCAGCTAGCACAACTCATGGTACCATTGGAAGAAAGAATAGGGTCATAGAATAAATGCCTCCCTAATTCTACCCCTGCTACAGTCATTGGATTATCTGAAGGGACAATAGGTGATTGCAAAACCCACGAAGGTGCAGAGATATTGTAATCTTCTGGTTCGTAAGGTCCATCAATAGGATCTTCTTCTGGACAATTATCACAACTATCATCATTTACGTTTTTTTTATCGCAAGAAATCAACAATACCACCGATAAAAAAACAGCAAATAAGCTTATCCCTGTCTTCATACTTCTAATTTTTATCTTTCAAAAAAGAATAATCAGTTAATGTGTGCAAAAATGCAATCAAATCTTTTTTATGTTGCTCATTCAGTTTTAATTTCCTAACATTAGGGTTGACATTCAGAGCATAATGCCCTCCTGCATTATAATGCTCTATCACTTCTTCTAAGGTATCAAATCTGCCATCGTGCATATAAGGAGCAGTCAAAATAATATTTCGTAGGCTGGGCACTTTAAAGGTACCATTATAATACTTGTTTCCTAGTACAGCTCCCCTTCCTAAATCTTCAAAAGCTTCTAAAGTTTCAACTCGATCCAATCCGTTATTTAAATATTCTAAAGTAGTAAATAATGGGTCAATATGACAGTGCGCACATTCTGCATCTGGCAAATCCTCACTTGCGTCAAAAAATATTGCCCATCCTCGTTGCTCTGCCGCTGTAAAAGATTCCTCTTTTCGCATTACTCTGTCAAATTTTGCATCAGCACTAATCAATGTTCGTTCATATTGAGCCAATGCCTTTGCAGCCAGTTGACGAGTAATTTCAGCAGCCTCCTGAATATTAAATGCCTTCGCAAATAATGCTGGATATTCTTCATGCTTTCGCAAACGATTTTCTACTATATTCCAATCGCTAGCCATTTCTAAAGGATTCTCAACGGGTTCTAGTGCCTGTTGCTCTAAGGTTTGTACTCGACCATCCCAAAAAAAACCACTGTAATGGTAAGCTATATTGAGTAAAGACATAGCGCTCCGTTTACTCAACTGATTATCAAAACCAATACTTTTGGCTTGACCATCCGTAAAAGCTAAAGTCGGATCATGGCAACTAGCACAAGAAATGCTTTCATCTTTTGACAAAATTGGATCAAAAAACAATCGCTTGCCTAAGGCAACCCCTTCTTCTGTCAAAGGATTATCCAAGGGAATCGCCATTTTGACAAAATCTTTCGGATCTTTCCACTCCAAGAAACGAGGATTATAATCCGGCCACGAGTGTTTATTCTTCTCCGATACACAAGAAAAAAAACTAAAAAAAAACAATAAGCTGAAGAATAGAAACCGCATTATCTAATTTGAATAGCTTCCATTAATCGATCTGCCACAAATCCTGCTACTTCTGGATCAGTTGTATGATCCTGTGTGACCGTACGAAAATCAATGTATGCTCCCGAACTAGGATTTGTGAGTACTTTCTGAATATCTACATCAAATGCTATAATATTGGTCTCATCAGAAGTTATTTCCAAGTTCTGTTCAAAACTCATATTTCTATAATAATCATTTCTACCAATATGGAAGGTCAACTTCTCTTCAAACTCTCCATCATTATTTAAGTCTGCATTACCCTCAATCTTGGTAAAGACATAACCAGAAGCCCAAGACCAATAATTACTAGCAGTTAATGGGTGGTCCAAATCATAATCAGAAGGTGGCGTAGCATTCATCGTTTCATTTACTCCTAATCCAAATTTGATCCCTTTATAATTGCCAGCAGGCCATTCACCTAAAGAAAGGCTCACCCCATTTGCAGCATCTGGTTGGTTAAAAATATCCTTGAAAGATACTATATCAACATCCTTTAAGAGGACTTCTTCACCATCTTCTTTCAATAATGTAATATCAGAAATATAAAATTGGAATAACTGGAATTTAAGGTCTATTCCATCCTCGTAGGCATAGGTGTCTTCAAACATAGTAAGCAGCTGATCACCATATTTACCTTTAAATAATAGCTCCACACTACCCTCACCACTATTATTGTCATCATCATCATTACAGCCTATGTAGCCAAAAGTAATTGTACTAAGCAAAAAGAAGAAAACTATATTTTTGTAAGCCATATCAGAAAGTTTTAAAAAGCATTTTAATGTCTCTTATATATGAACAAAAAATACACATTCTTATTCACAAAAAAAGTAACATTTATCACTCTTTGTAACTTATCTTACAGTATAAGGTTCTATTTAGAAGCTTTCCAGAATAAGGCAGCCGATTAATTCACTTCAATTACACTAAAAGAAGAGGGGATATTGGCAATTAGTTGCTGCTCTAAGTCATTATTGAGGCTATTTTGGATATCGATTCCCTCAAACCAACGCTTATAATTGACTTGGATGCTAATTGTAACATCAAAACCATTATTGGTCGTAAATACAATAGGAAGTACAACATCTCTTAGATTAGAGATACCACTGATTTCAGTTATTACTGGAATGGTATCTGTAGCTAGTGTATCGGCAAATAATCCAACTTTATGAAAAATATAGCCTTCTTCCGGGCTGATATACATATTATCTGCCTGTATTGAAAGCGGGTGATTGTCATCCACAGAGGCAGGATTAGTATAATTGGCTGGGCCATTTAAACCCAATTGAAATTGTATACCAGAGAAAGTGGCTACTTCTCTAAAATTTCCGAGGGTAATATTTACTTCTTTGAGCACCGGATTTAAAAGCAAAAAATTATCTTCTAGGGTTAATGCGGAGGTGTCACCAGAAAGAGGGTCAATTTGATCCACAGTCAAAGAGTCACTGACGCCAATGAGGCTGCCATCCGTTTTGACCAATTTAAATGCTGACATATAGTATTGGATGCCGCTTATTCGGAATGGTTCTCCTAATGCATCAAAATAGATAGAATCTCCATAATTCAAGGAGATGAAAGAATCAGGAGCAACTTCATAGCAATGCTGAATTTTCAGCTTAATGGAAGGATAAGTACAACAAGCATCTGGGCAAGGTTCATCTGCATCGACTGCATAATTAGTCGCCTGAGCATCTAAACACCCCGGAACAGCTTGATAGCAGCCCTGAAATAACACCATATATAAGATTAATACAGCAACACTATTTCTGATCACGCAATTGTTTTTCATAATCTTTCACCAACTTTTTGACCATCTGCTTTACTTGAGAAGAAAATTCCTTGTTTAGAATCCAATTATAATATTGACGGTCTTTGTATAATACTTCTGCCACTTCTTTACCTACATACTTTCCAAAATTGAAAACGATTTTTCCTTTGGTATCGTATCTCATCTTTTGGGTTGCATCTACAAATCGATTATCATTAGTGAAGTCATGCAAGTTCTGCATGTTATTATTGATTGGTGCAGCATGAACATGGCCATCACCGTCCACATAATCAATACCATTGTATCTCTGAATCTGGCCTTTAAAAACATCAATTGTGGCTCTAACATCAGCCATGGCATCATGAGCATCTTCCAGTTCTTGGCCGGTATAAAACTTTAATGCCGCTTTTAGCGTACGAGGTTCCATTTTATAGAAAATACGCTGGACATCAATTGTTCTGCGGCGACTTACGTCAAATTCAATACCTACTCTTGCAAATTCCTCCATCAATAAAGGAACATCAAAACGATTAGAGTTGTAGCCTGCCAAATCAGCATTACCAATAAAGTCATAAATTTTTTCAGCTACTTGCTGAAATGTAGGCTTATTGGAAACATCTTTTGCTGAGATACCATGGACCTCATATGCTTCCTGCGAAATTGGAATACCTGGATTAATGAGCATGCTCAATTCCTCTGGCTCCCCTCCATTCTTTTTGTACTTAATGATCGCAATTTGAATAATACGATCGCGAACAACATTCAATCCAGTTGCCTCGATATCAAAAAAACATAAATCTCTATCCAGATTCAATTCCATAAAGCTGATTATTTTTCAAATATACTTTTCACACCATCTGTGTAAGCGAATTTCATTTCTCCTTTATCGTCGCTATAAATCAAGTAGGCATCTATTGTAGAGTCTGCTGCAGCTAATTGGAGCGCACGATCTTTCCCCATTACCATAAATGCAGTCGCATAAGCATCTGCTGTGGTACAATCATTCGCAAAAACAGATGCACTTAATAAGGTATTCCTTTCAGGAAACCCTGTTCTTGGATTAATCGTATGTGAATATTTTACACCTTCAACCTCATAAAAGTTGCGATAATTACCAGAAGTTGCAATTGCACGATTCTGAATAGGTACAACCGTCTGCACATCATTCATTGCAGCGCCCTCCTTCGGCTTATTAATTCCGACCACCCATTCATTCCCTCTTGGGCTATTCCCTTTTGCTAAAACCTCACCACCGATATCGACCAAGAAGTCTGAAATACCATTTTTAATTAATAAGTTCCCTACTTCATCTACAGCATAACCCTTTGCAATGGCACTAAAATCCAACTGTACCCCTTCCTTCAACTTCAATATATTACCGCCTGCATCAGAGCGAACCATAGATACTTTATCTAATCCAACAAATTGAATCAAGCTATCAATCTTCATACTATCTACCGCTGTTACAGGTTTCTTTTCTGTATATCCAAAACCCCAGTAATTGACTAATGGCATAACAGTAGGATCAAAAAATTGCTTAGCCTTATTGTATATTTCTCTTGCTTTTACAAAATTAGCCAAGAAGTGCTTGTTTTCATAAGCTCCATTACCTTTGGTAATAGGATTATAACTTAAACTTACTGCCTTAGCACTTTTGTTGAATATAGAAATAGTAGAATGATCAATATAGGTAGAAACCTCTAAGTTGATGACCTTCAACAAAGAATCAATCGATCCTTGTAAATCAAACGGTTCATCAGAAAGATAAGTCACTCTATAATAAGTACCCATTGTCTTTCCGTCTAGAACGGTAGCATCTACATTCTTGACTTTTTTTACAGGTGCATCATTTTTGCAAGCAAAAAAAACCCCAATTAATAAAAGTCCATATAAGTAATACTTCATTTATTCTGTTTTTCGCCATTGTGCATCTAAAGAATACCACCCAGGCCCTGTTAATAGAAGACTGATATACCCTAATAAATACATTAATGCCTTCTCCTGTTTACCGAAAGGATCATCGCCATGAGCAACAAATGCTGCGACAAACATGGTTATAATTAAGGGAATAGTTGCGTAACGCGAAAATAATCCAACCACTAAGAGCAAAGCACATAAAACTTCTGCAAATACGACTAAGCCCAATGAAGCCTCCGGTCCTATACCAAATGGATCCGCAAATTTAATAGGGTCACCTGAGGTCAATCGCATTAGCTTCCCCCAACCATGCCCGTAGAACATAAATCCACCAAAAGCGATGCGTAGCAAAAACAATGCGATATCTGTAGACTTTAAATTTTTCATTCTTTTATTTTTCTAAAATTCCTTCTTTCACTGCTTCCTCTTTCACTCCGTGAAGCTGAACAGGTTTACTTGATTTACGTCGTAAACGCATATTCAAAAATTCTACAAATAAGGAAAATGCAATCGCAAAATACAAATAACCTTTAGGGACTGCTCCAACCTCAGAACCTGCAATAGTTAAATGTGCTAGATGCGCACCTTCTGCAATCAACATAAATCCAATGAGGATCAAAAACGCTAATCCTAACATTTGGATAGTTGGGTGCTTATTCACGAAATTACCCACTGGATTAGCGAATAACATCATAATTAAGACCGAGAAAACAACTGCAATTATCATAATCACTAATGCTCCACTTACACCATTCGTCATACCAACAGCAGTCAAAATAGAATCAAAAGAGAATACAATATTGATAACAGTAATTTGGATAATTACATTCGTCAAGGTCGAATAGGCTTTTCCTCCTTTCTCATCCGTTCCGTGCGCATCCCCTTCCAATTTATGGTGGATTTCAGTCGTACTCTTGTACAACAAGAATAAACCACCTGCAATTAGAATTAAGCTTTGCCCAGAGAATCCTCCATGCATCAACGCATTATCTATCTTAAACCATGGTTCTTCCATAGCTACTAAAATAGACACACCAAATAATAAAACGATACGGAGTACCATAGCCAATACCAAACCAATATTTGTGGCCTTTGGTCTTTCCTCTTTCTTCAACTTATTTGCGGCAATCGAAATAAAGATGATATTATCAATTCCAAGTACAATTTCTAAGAAAGTAAGTGTCAATAAACTTAGCCATACTTCTGCACTTGCAAAATTGGGAATGATAAATTCCATAAGTTAATAATTCTTTTTATCAGAAAATGGGGTTCATGTACTATTGGTAAAGCTTCAAATTTATGGATTATTTCATAAACTGGCTTTGCCTAGCCAAATATTTGAATTGCTGCAATTTTACAAAAAAAATACGGTTTGTTGTCTATGAACACTTACCTTCGCATTCATACGGTATGATTTTTATTATTCAAGCCCTTTTCTACACCTTTTAGCAAAAAATAACCTATGAAGTTTAGAAGATTGACGAATGATGAGTTAAAAGAACTAGAAAAAGAATTTGTACAATTTCTAGTGAGTAATACCGTCACTGCAGATGATTGGGAAAAGATAAAAGAAGAGAACCCAGAAAGAGCAGAAGGCTTGATTGAAATATTCAGCGATATCGTTTTCGAAAAAGTTATTGGAAACATCCAATACCTAGAACACCGAACACCTAAAAATCTAAGAACCTACTACTGTGTTTCTGATCGCATTTATATGTTAGGTATATTAGTAGAAGGCGAATCAGATCTTGATCTTTCCAAGAATGACCCCCCAGAAATTATGACGGAAAAACTTAAGAAAAGTGATGCAAACCTCAAAGTTTTTTCTGGAGAGAAGAAATATAAAAAAGAAAAAGTACTAGAAATTTTTGAATTGATGCAAGAAGGTGCTCTTATCTCACACGATGGCAATATGTTTAAATTACTTAGTCAGCTTGTTCAGCAAAAGTAATATTACATTACTTCAAAAAATTGCTATTTTTATGCCGCTATGAAAATAATGGGAACTAAAACTATCTGTCCCACTTTATTTATAGCGTATCCCCGACCACACTTAACAACCTATTTTGCTACTTAATTCACCAAATGATGATAAGATATTGCGCTATTCTTACTTTATTTCTTTTTTTATTTTCACAGCTAATCATTGCACAATCACCTACCAACTCAGATAAAAAAAACTACTCCCTGCTCTGGGAAATCAGTGGTAATGGTCTAGAAAAACCCTCCTATTTATTTGGAACAATGCATTTAAGAGATAAAAGAGTATTCGAGTTTCCCGACTCTTTGCCCATTTACTTTGAGCAAACGGATGCTTTCGCCATGGAAGTAAGTACAGATTCAATGCTAATATTTATTATGGAAATAATTCTAAAGGGCGATACAACTAATAAAATACAGAGAATGCTCGATCCTGCAGCTTACGCTAATGTCAACCAAGCTGTTAAAGAAAAAACGGGAAGCTCTATAGATGCTCTCGACATTAAGGACCCCCTAATAATTGAATTACTACTCAGTGAATTTTCAGAACCTGATTCCACAGAAAAAAATGACATCTTTCTAGATTTATACCTTTACAAACTTGCTGTGGAAGCTGCAAAACCTGTTTATGGACTTGAACGAGCAACTGACTATCAAAATGTAACACGTAGTTTCTTTAATCAATTCACAAAGTCATCAGACGCTACCAAAACATTACAAACAGATGAAAATCAAGTTTTTGAAGAATGGGTAAAAAAATATCAATCAGGAGATTTAAAACTTATAGCTGATGCCGTTGCCCATTCAGCTAATGATAGTGCGTATGAATACCAACTGCTCAATGCCAGAAACTTCAAAATGGCAGATAACTTTGAATCCCTTTTCCGTAAGCAAAGTATATTTTGTGCTGTAGGTGCAGCGCACCTAGCTGGCGATGATGGACTCATCAACCTTTTGAAACAAAGAGGATATCGCGTAAGAAAAGTAAATGCAACTTTTACTGATAAAGCAAAAAATTATGCTTACAAAAAAGTAGAACGAAAATGGATTACTATTGATAATAAGCCACTTGCCGTTAGTTATGCCTTCCCAACAAAACCGCTTCACATCCCAACATTTGATTTATTGGATGATTCAAGAGATTTTTCTTTTACGCTTAATTTCTTAGACCTTAACGCTTATATGTTTGTTTCTTTCCCTAATGTTTTAAAGGATAAAACTAGCGTCAAGGATGTATCATTCTATAGAAAAGCATTAGATGATTCAAATTTCAACAATATTAAAGGTAAAATAAAAAGCGAAAAACTAAAGCTTGATGGAATTTATGGCTTCCAATTTATCGGTACTCCTGATGAAGGAAAAGGAGAAAGTGTTTTTCAAGTTTTCGAAAGAGATAATCAGATCTATATTTTTGGAATATATAGAGATGAGGGAAATATCTCACATCTAGATCGCCAAGCTTTTTTTAATAGTATTCAATTTTCAGATTTGAAAAAAGAATCTTGGATAGCTTACAATAATCCTATTGGTGGATTTTCAGTAGACCTTCCACAAAATCCTCAATATAAATTCATTCAGCAAGCTGTAGATTTTAGCGATGGAATGATACGTGATTACCATTTGCATCTCTACACTGCTGGTGATAGGCAAACTGGTGTAATCTTTTATGTTCGCTACAACAACTTTCCAATCAACCGAACGGTAGGCAATGGAGAAGCAGTTTTAGATGAGAGTATGACTTCATTATATCATTCTTTTACCCCTCCTATTACCAAACCTGAGAAAACGACTTTTAAAGGATATCCCTGTCGCTCTGCCATTTTTGTTACTAAGGGAAAAGAGATTTGGGTAAAACTAGTATTGCGTGGTAATAGAATGTATTTATTAATGGTAGAAAGCACATTTGGAAACAAACCTATCCAAGGGAAAGATCGTTTTTTTGAATCTTTCACCTTTGAACCATTATCAGAAATGGAAACAAAAGAAGAAGTTTTAGATAAGCTAGGATTTAAAGCAAATTTCCCAAAGAATACTATCACCCATTTTGATGCTAGAGATACTTTTGATGACTACCCACAATTAAGAGAATTAAATTATAGTAGCCAGGATACACTTTCCGGTGTTAATTTTTCAGTTAATAAATATGAATATTTTCCTTACTTCTACGTAACTGACACTTCAGAATATTTTCATTCCATTTCTGAATCTTTAAAATTGGATTCTACCATTATTTACTTCATAGATACTACATTTGCTAATCAAAAGGCTTGGTACGTTATTTATCAAGAAAAACCTTCGACCACTCTAGCCTATGATATGATGTTTTTTAATGGAGGTGAATTCTGGGAATTACTTGTCTATGCGCCCGATCAAAGTTATACTGAAAAAGCATTTGACTTTTTTAATTCTTTTGAATTATTGGAATGGAAAAATAACGAATCTTTTGTATCTCCCAAAGCTGCACTTTTATTAAAAGATTTACAATCAACGGATAGTACCACCCAACTTTTGGCCAAATATGCTATGGATGAATTTAACTTTGATGAAAAGGAGCTACCTCTAATTTATGATGTGCTAAACCAAGAAAGTCCTACTGATTCTTTTACACTGTATGAAAAACTGCTTTACAGGGAATTCCAATATACTAAAGATGAAAAAAGTGTATCATTCTTAGAAAAAGAGTATAAAGAAAAGCAAGGAAATACAGATGCTCAAAAAAGTATTCTTGGTACATTAAGCAATATGAAAACGAATGAGTCCATAGAGGCATTCCTCAAGTTGTCTAAAGACTTTAGAAAGGACTCCTTTGATTATTTCGTCTATAATGACTTATTCCAGCCTTTTGCAGACTCGATGATTTTTGTCAGAAACTATCTTCCAGCGTTTCTTGAACTGCGCGCCAATAGAGCATTCAATTATTATATTTACAATGTCTTATTCAATAATGCATCTTCAGACAGCTTGTTAAATGATATGCTCAATCCTTATGTAGAAGAATTTATTGTTGCTGGAAATGAAATCATATCAAAATACCCTTTCTTTGAAGAGGTAGACCATATTAAAGAGGTCGAAAAATATTGGCATCTTGATGCCATTAATATCTTACTTGGGCATCTGCAAACTAATCCTAAAATACAATCCTACCTACGAAACCTTCAAAAAATTAAAGATCCTCATCTTTTGGCTACTATAATTGAGGCCTTACTAAAACACGAGGAAGTAGTAGAACCTCAAATTTGGGATACTGTCAAGGCTTCGCCATATGCTTGGTATATCCTTGTAAAAGATTTAGTTAGTAATCGTACAGATTATGCTATTCCTCCTGATTTATTAGATCAAGAATCAATCGTAAAAGCATATTTAGAATATGATTTAGATGAATTTTATGGCAATTATGAAGATTATATCATCTTAGACAAACGGCTTTATGAACACGAAAATGTCATGCTAGTTAATTATCTAGTCTCTTTAAAGGTCGAATCGACAGCAAAAACCTATCTTGGTATTGTGTCTCAACCAGAGGATTCAGCAGATGTTCATCTATATCCCCTTATTAGTATTTACAGTGATGAAGGTTTAACTGAAGATAACCTTGAAGAATATTATCAAGCAACATTAGAGAAATGGCGGAATCAAAACAAAAATTAGAAAAAGGACTCAAAGACTTACTTAAATTAGAACGCATTGAAGATAATATTTTTAGAGGAGATAGTCGAGATATAGGCAGTCCCAATGTTTTTGGCGGACAGGTTTTGGGTCAAGCCCTAAATGCCGCTATTCGTACAGTTGAGCAAGATAAAATTCCTCATTCCCTACATGCCTATTTTATACTTCCAGGAGATATGACAACGCCCATTATTTATGAGGTGGACCGGATTAGAGATGGTAGAAGCTTTACAACTCGAAGAGTGGTAGCCATGCAACATGCTAAGCCCATTTTTAATTTATCGGCTTCTTTTCAGAAAATTGAAAGTGGTATGGACCACCAATCAAAGATGCCAGAAGTGCCACCACCTGATGATTTACCTTCAATGTCAGATTTGAGAAAGTCACTACTCAAAGTAGTCCCTGAAAAATACCATCGATTCCTAAAGCCCAAATGGCCGATTGAAATCCGATTATTAGACCCCGTCAATCCTTTTCGACCTGAAAAGAAAGAACCTATCAAATTTGTATGGATGCGAGCCATAGAACGTCTACCTGATGACCCTGGAATACATTGCTGTGCAATGGCCTACGCATCCGACTTCAACTTATTATCCACAGCTATGCTCCCTCATGGTATCACTTATAACTCAGGAAAAGTTAGAGCTGCCAGTTTGGATCATGCAATGTGGTTTCATCGCTCTTTTAGAGCAGATGAATGGTTGCTTTATGCCATCAACAGTCCCAATGCTTCCAATGCCAGAGGCCTAGCAATGGGTAGTATCTTTACCCAAGAAGGAAAGCTTATTGCGACAGTAGCACAGGAAGGCTTAATTCGATTAGTCCATCCTAAATAATATTTCAAAAACAATTAATTACTGTCTTTCTATTTAGAGTAGCCACTTTTTTTAACCAAAGGGTACTTTTTTTTATTTTCACATACAGAAGTGGTTTTAACTCTTTTAATTCGCTAAATTATAATTACTCGAGGCATTGAAATTACAGCCCTACCTGCCAGATGATTATTCATTATGTCTTTAAAGATGTATCTTAAAAAGAACTCCTTCATCCGTCTTTGCCAAATATAACTTTTTGAAATAGCACGGATCAAAAAGTTTAAATTACTTTTTATCATTATAATCCACATGAAAATTGAAGAGCAATGAACATCAAAATTTACATTAGCGTACTACTTTTTTCTTTTTTTACAAGCTCCCTATTTGCTCAAACCCTTGAAGAAATTGCTATTCCTTCAGGTATTAATTATGAATATATCGACTTTGGCGACTTTGGTGGTGGAGGCGTATGGTTTGATTATGATAATGATGGAGATGAAGATTTATATGCCGTTGGTGGTAGACAAGTAGATCACCTATTCAGCAATAATGGTGATGGAACTTTTACAGATGTAACTTTCGGCTCAGGAATAGAAATCACTGCTGATTATTTTACACCTGCAGTGATTGCAGGCGATATCGACAATGATGGTTTCAGAGATATTTTAGTATCTACTTGGTTCCAAGGAACTGATACCAATATCCATGAAGCTGAAATACTTTTCAAAAACAATGGGGATGGTACGTTCACTAATATTTCAGAAGTAGCAGGTATTACCAGCCGTGCCAGAGCAATGGGTGCTGCGTTTATTGATATTAATAATGACAGCTATTTAGATATTTATGTTATCAACTACATAGAAGTACCTAGTTCTATCAATTCAGGAGGCCAAGTGATTGGTTTTGACCATGAGTGCTTCGATAATTTCTTTTACCTTAATAATGGTGACGGTACGTTCACCGAAATGGCAGAAGACCTTGGCCTAGCTGATGCCGGTTGTGCATTAGCTATTGCTACAACAGATATAGACCATGACGGTGATACAGATATGTATCTTGCAAATGATTTTGGAGAATGGGTTATACCGAATGCCTTTTTCGAAAATATCGAAGGAACAGATGAATTTGAGGATATTGGAGCCATAAATAATGCAGGTGTTGACATTTATGCTATGGGTATTGCTATTGGTGACTATGACCTAGATCAAGATCTAGATATTTACATTTCTAATCTCGGAAGAAATGTTCTACTCAATAACAATGGTGAAGGAGTATTTTCAGACGTCACTACAGCAGCTAATGTGGAAAATGAATGGGGAATGTTCCCTTTGAGAGCCACTAGTTGGGGAACTGCCTTTATTGATTATGACAATGACCTTTACGAGGATCTTTTCGTTTCCAATGGTCGTATTCCCGCTGCAGATTTTATCGCTACCTCAGAACTAGACTCAAATAAGGTTTACCATAATAATGGTGATGGTACCTTCACTGATGTCTCTCTAGAACTAGGTTTTTATAATGTAGCTGCCTGTCGAGGACTGGCCTATTCGGATTATGATCAAGATGGTGATATTGATGTTTTCGTGGTACCTATGGAGGAATCATTAGTGGAAGAAGAACATGCTCGTTTGTACCGAAATAATATCCAAAATGATAATAATTGGGTTCAATTTCAATTAATTGGGGTGGAATGTAATCGTGATGCTATTGGTTCACAGATTAGATTGTTCGTTGATGATAAAGTACTCATCCGAGAAATTAAAGGTGGTAGTAGCCACGCTTCCATGAATAGCCTTATCGCTCACTTTGGACTGGGTACAAATGAACAAATTGATAGCATTTTGATAGATTGGGTCGGTGGGAATACACAAATCATAATCGGTGCCCAAATTAATCAGCGATATTCCATCAAACAGGGTATTGATCCATTTGTAAAAGTCACATTCGAACTAAATTCCAACCTAATTGATGTCGATGAAAGCGGTTTATTCATTGCTGGTGGAGGTGAGTTTGGCCTTCCTGGTGATAATATGCTCCTTGATGAAGATCAAGATGGTATCTATACGTTTGAAACTATTCTTCCTCGAAATTACAGTGGATACTATATTTTCACAAATGGTGATTGTGATGATTTCAGCTGCGCTGAAATTCTAAATGGGCAAGATTGTGCAGATCCAGATAACTTCAATAATAGGTTCATTGATCATATTCAGCAAGACACCGTTATCGAAGCATGTTTTGGCTCTTGTGATTACGAGTTATGCTTAATGAACTTTGACTCTATTGACATCACATTTGAATTGAATATGGCTTCGGTCATTCCCACCGAAAGCGGCGTATTCCTAGCAGGTGGCGGAAATTTTGGTATAGCTGGTGATTATCCAATGGAGGATCCGGATGGCGATGGTATTTATACAATTACGGTTACCAAAGCAATAGGCTTTTCTTCTTATTATACCTTTACCAATGGCAATTGCCCTGATTTTACTTGTAAAGAAGATTTGACCGGGCAAGAATGTGGTGATCCAAATAACTTCTATGATCGTTTCATAGAAAATGTTACACAAGATACCGTCATTGAAGCTTGCTTTGGTTCTTGTGATTATGATTTCTGCTTGATGAACTTTGACTCGGTCGATATCACAATCGAATTAAATATGGAATATCAGGATATCTCTGCAGAAGGCGTATTCTTAGCAGGTGGTGGAAATTTTGGTATACCTGGTGATTATCCAATGGAAGATGCGGATGGCGATGGCGTTTATTCCATCACAATAAGACAAGCAGTAGGCTTTTCTTCTTATTATACTTTTGCCAATGGCAATTGCCCTGATTTCAATTGTAAAGAAAATATCGATGGGCAAGATTGTGCAGATCCAACGAATTTCAATGATCGTTTTATGGGACCAATCATGTCTGATACCCTTATTCAAACTTGTTTCTCTGAATGCACTACCGAGCTTATGTGTACACCTCCAGTAGAGCCAGTAATGGTATCTTTCCTAGTGAATATGCAAAATGAAGTAGTGGATCCCACTGGTGTATACCTTGGGGCAGATTTTGACGGATGGAGCGGAGATATTGCACTCACAGATGATGATGAAGATGGTATATGGCAAGTTGATATTCCTTTAGCCCCAGGAAGCTATGAATACAAATTCATTAATGGCGGCCCCTCTTTTGCCGGTGAAGTAGAGGAATTAACCCCTGAGGAGAACGCTGAGTGTACGATAAGCACAGGCATATTTACTAATCGTATCATTAGCGTTATGGAAGGAGAAAATACAGTCGTACTAGATTCTGTTTGTTTTGGAAGTTGCGAAGCATGTATTATCAATCACATCCCCCAAATTGAACATGAATGGGAAGTAAACATTCAACCTACTATCAGTAAAGATCAATTCCTCATTTCCTTTATGGAAGAAAGATGGGAGGAAAAACAAATTCGCATCTTTAATACAAGCGGACAATTGATTCAAGAAAACGATATTCAAGAAGCATCCTCTCTATTCCGTTTAGATGCTGTAGAATGGCCAGCAGGACTATACTTTGTCAAAATAAAAAGAGGAAATGATTGGTCATCCAAAACTTTTAAAGTCATTAAACAATAAATATAGCTCACCAACATGTGTCATCGTACATTACGATTGAACTCAAAAAAGTGAAAGAATTTTACTAAAATAAAAAGGAGAATGGGAAAAGGGCCGATGAGTCATCTGTTTTATGAAGGCGTTCGTGATATTAAGCCTCCCACTCTTTTTTTAAGATCGGACAGTTCAGTTGGGCCATAGACCTCATGTAACGATGATGATCAATCACCTTTCACTTTAAAAAGATGAA
>JAKVCU010000008.1 GCA_022448955.1 Saprospiraceae bacterium | reverse complement strand
CAAAATAATACTTCTGCTTCTGCTAAAAGAGCAGGTGTTTTAAATGGTTGATCAATATCTTCATCTACTTGACTTGGAAGGCGATGAGTGCGACTCAATATTACAGCTACATTATTTTCTTTCAATAAATCAGTAATCATCCATGCTTCTGAACCACCAACAATCACTGCTTTTACTCCATACTTTTTAGCCAGCAAAATGGCTGTAGTCATAGACTTGGCATTATTTACATGAATGAATAATTGTCGGTTATTAGAAAATAAAGGACGCATTGCTTCAAACTTCAGATTGGTCTCAGTCAGATTTTTATTATTGGTGTAAGCTTTAGCTTCAGCCATCAATTGATCGATTTGATCGACTTGCTCGCCATAACGATCATTCTGAGATATTTGCCTACTTCTCCAATTATAACTATATGTGCTTGGCCAATTCATATGTATACCATCATCTGTCACGATAGCTGCATCTTCCCAATTCCAAGCATCTAAATGTACGATACTGGACATTCCTGAAACTAATCCGCCTTCGGGAGTAATTTGTGCTAATAATACTCCACGAGAACGGATCGTTGGAATGACTTCGGAGTCGGTATTGTAAGCAATGATAGATCTAATATTGGGATTGATGTAACCGGTTTCGCTATTATCACGAGTTGGTCGAACTGCTCCTATTTCTACTAATCCAAGATTGGAATTGGGGGCAATAAATCCGGGGTAAATATGTTTACCTTTTGCGTCAATAATCTGATAGCGGCTAAGATTAACCTTACCTAAGGTTTCTGGTGTTGCTACAATAGTGATTTTGCCATTTTCAAATGCTACTATACCATTCTCCAAGACTTCTCCATTACCAATATGTAGCGTACCATTTACAATATAGGTTGGGAATTGTTGTTCAGGAGCAGGCATTGGAACTTGAGCCCAAAGCTGGCCAAAAAGGCATAGTAGCCCAAGCGTTAAACTAACTTTTATATATATCTTCATTTTTTCTTTTCTAATTTTAGTAATTAATACCCTTCATCTTCTTCATCATCACAGTGGTAATGTTGATACTGGCGTTGCCCCATTGCTCTTTGCATTCTACTGCCTCTTTTCTTTTCGCCTAACATTTTTTGAATCAGTCGGTTACGCTCTTTTTGCAGTGCGCCTCTTGCCTTTAAATCTTCGTTTCGATCAAAAAACTTGATGCCATCTACAAAGGTCATTTCTGCTTTCGCATAAACAGATAGAGGATGGTCTGACCAAATCACAACATCTCCATCTTTACCTTCTTTCAAAGAGCCCATACGATCGTCTAGGTGTAAAAGCTTGGCGGGGTTTAGGGTTACAAATTTTAATGCATCTTCCTCTGATACACCACCAAATAAGACGGCTTTAGCTGCTTCTTGATTCAAACGGCGTGCCATTTCTGCATCATCTGAGTTGAAAGCTACGGTTACGCCTTGCTCATGCATTAAAGCTCCGTTGTAAGGGATTGCTTCATACACCTCAAATTTGTAAGCCCACCAGTCAGAAAAGCTTGATCCTCCTGCACCGTGCTTGGCCATTTTATCAGCTACTTTGTAGCCTTCTAAAATGTGAGTAAAAGTATTAACACTAAAACCAAATTGCTCAGCCACCTTCATGAGCATATTAATTTCACTTTGTACATAGGAGTGGCAAGTGATGAAGCGTTTTTTCTCCACAATTTCCAATAAGGCTTCCATTTCTAAGTCCTTACGATAAGGCTTACCAGAACGCTTTAATTTGCCATATTCAACTGCTTGGGTGAAGTGATCAACAAATACTTGTTCTACTCCCATACGCGTTTGCGGGAAGCGCTGGCGGTAATCATTACCTCTGTTTCCTTGCTTTACATTTTCCCCCAATGCAAATTTGATGTAACCATCAGCACCTTTAATTTTCATGTCTTCCGGGGCATAACCCCAGCGCATCTTAATCAAGGCAGATTGCCCACCAATTGGGTTTGCCGAGCCATGTAGGACTTGTGCAGCGGTTACTCCACCAGCCAATTGGCGGTATATATTAATGTCTTCTGAATTTACGATGTCACCAATGCGTACTTCAGCAGAACTGGATTGAGAGCCTTCATTGATGCCTCTACTACCTGCAATGTGCGTATGTTCATCGACGATACCTGCTGTGATGTGTTTAGCTGTAGCATCAATTTCAATAGCACCTTTTAAGCTTAGTCCTTTGCCAACCTTAGCAATTTTACCATTTTGGATGATGACGTCAGCATTTTCCAAAATACCAGCTTCCTCATTGGTCCAGATCGTAGCATTTTTCAGTATATATGTCTTTTGCTGTGGTTTTTTTTCCCAACCAAAGGCTGTAAATGGATAGGTAATGGTAGCAACTGCTTCCCTTCCTTTATTACCTTTTGCTCCTTTACGACCACCACCTTTTCTATTACCTTTTTCTTTTTTGTCTTCAGCTTCGAGTTCTTTATCAAAACTTGCGGACCAGTTGATCCAATCGCCTTCAGTATTCTGACCTTTACCAAACCAAGATTTTCCTTCTGCAACACCCGAAAGACGAATTTTCTTTCCTCCTTTTTCAGGTGCAAAAGAAAGACTTAATACACCATTAGCGTATTTGTGTTTTACACTGATTGAGGTGGTATCATCAACAATGATCTTCATTTCAGGCTTAGTAGGGGTACCTTTTACGGCAAGATTATATGCTGTTTGGTCAACAGTCAAAGAGTAGTTGCCTAACATCCATTTATCCTCTGGACTTTTGATAGAATATAACTTACCTTTTACCCAGTTGTGATAAATTTTGGTGTCTTTATGGAATATAGGGCCACTAGTAATTAAGAAGTTAGCATATTTCCCATTTTCTAAACTCCCTAGGTATTCACTAGCTCCGATGAGTTCAGCTGGTATACTGGTTAATGATTTGAGGGCATCTGTTTCACTAAGGCCATTTTCGATAGCTTTTCGCAAATTCCCCATAAAGGAAACTCCCTTAGCCAAGTCACTTGCAGTTAATGCAAAAGGTATTCCCGCTTCCGCTAAACGTGCTGCATTAGAAGGTGCTAGCTCCCAGTGTTTCATTTGTGCGAGCGTAACTTGCATAGCATCATAAGGATCTTCCACGTCATAAGCTGCTGGGAAATTGATTGGTACAATTAGTGGCGCGCCTGTTGCTTTGATTTCATTAATACGCTGATAAGCTTCGTTTCCACTTTTGATGATGTAAGACTTGCCAAATTCTTTCCCTAATTTATGTACACGAAGAACATCTAGGCGGTTATTGACATCAAAAATCTGAGGTAGTTCCTGAATCGCATTCCATGCTTTCAAAGAAATATTGATTTCGTTTTCCTGAGATGTATACCATTCAGCATCCAGGTAAGTTTGGCGAAGTAGTGAAATAGTTCCCATCAAAGAAGATGGATAAGTCTGTGTAGAGGAGCCTTTACTAAAAGAAAGTTGATGTGCACCTTGTTCCATAATAATCATCTCATGTTCTCTATCATCACCCAAGTGTACGAGCGTGGAAGTACCTCTTGAGATACCATCCTTTTGATGGGTTAAAACTGCACCAAAACCCTCTTTTCTCATGGCTTTAGCGGCACGATTATCTGCAGTGAATTGTTGATGTGCACGCATTTCTGGTTTTAGCGCTTGGTTCCACATGTATGCTCCTTCTTTATTAGAAAGCATTTGGCGCCGGCCTCTGGGTCGGTTACCTCTCTTGACTTCTGGCATTCCATAATTAGAATGTAAATCAATAAAAGAAGGGTAGATAAATTTGCCTTGAAGATCAATTGTTACAGCACCATCAGGCACTGCTAATCTAGTTCCAATAGTAAGGATTTTTCCATCCTTAATGATCATTGTCGCATTTTCAATTTTTTCGTCGGCACTTTTGTGGATAGTTGCATTGGTAAATGCGTAGTAGTTTTCTCTATGGTCATTTACCCCATTCATGGGGAATGTCTCTTGGGCCTCAGCCCTCCAAACCATAAAGAATACTATTCCCAATAGGAGTAATAGTGTCCTTTTCATACAAAAAATTTACTGTTCCTAAGCAAGTTAAGTTCAAGTCTTAAGTAGTTAGGCTAGAAAATAGGTATAATAAATTCTTTTAGTCAGCTCAAAAATCGTGCGTAACTTCCCTATTGTTAGTTACTTACTATTTTTGAGCTGACGAATTTATTATACAAGCAATTTTGACTAGCCGCTTACTTAGAATTTAGTTATACAATACGGTGTTATAAAATCATACATAAAGGATAATCATTTTTGCTATAAAATGTTTATTACTAATGTTTATCCATAACTGAAAAATCTATACAACAGATAAGAGCGCAATACATAATACTTTATACTAGCCATAGAGATAAGTCCCCATACATATGGTAGGTAAGTATTTTTTAAATTATAGCTTTTACAGGAATTTCGAAAATAAGTAATACCATTTTATGAAGGGAACAACTTTTATATTAGCCATTTTTAAGGTTTGCCGCAAGGCAGCGTATTTTTTAGGGTATAAACAGCTAATTTTCTTAAAGATGTTCTTTTTATATCAATGACATGTCTAATTTTGTGGGATGATAGCAAAAGAACAATTCTTAGAGGCATTTGACGAAAGTCTAAAAAAAGAGACCTTCATTAAAATTACATTGAGTAAGAAAGGGAGTAAAAGTGCAGATTTGAAAAATGTATATGGTAGATTGGTAAGTATTAAGAACGAATTAATGCTTTCTTTGCAATATCGGTTTGAGACGCGAGATGAAGTGAAAAATATTGCTTTGCTAAGGGCAAATACGACCATTGCTGATATGCTTGGCAATGACTTTTTAAATGCTGATTTGTTTACCACGACAGCAGACTATAGCCTTCAGTTTAATAAAAAGCGTAAAGGCCGATTCTTTCAAAAAGTAGCTAGTCAAAGCGAAAAACCTTCGCAAGAGCATAACCGTCAAAAACATCGTTTTATTCAAGCAGAGAATAATCCCTACCTACCTGCTATGGGCGTTACGAATGCGAAGGGAGAGATCCTTAAGAATGGGCAAAGGAAGTTTCGACAAATTAATAAGTATATCGAGATCATTGATGTATTAATTCGTCAACAAGCTTTACCAAGTGACGCGCATATTGTAGATATGGGTTCAGGAAAAGGCTATTTGACCTTTGCTTTGTATGATTATCTGCATCATCGTATGAGTTTGGATGTAAGTATGACAGGGATTGAGCTTCGGCCAAATTTGGTGGATTTTTGTAATGAATTGGCAGAGAAAAGTGAATATCAACAACTCGAATTTATTTCAAAGGATATACATGATTATCACCCTGAAAAGATTAGCATGCTTATTGCTTTACATGCCTGTGATATAGCTACAGATATTGCAATCGCAAAGGGTATTCAAGCTGACGCGGAAATCATTGTGGTAGCTCCTTGTTGCCACAAACAAGTGCGCAAAGCCATGAAGCATGATAATGAATTATCTGCCATTTTAAAGCACGGTATTTTGGAAGAGCGTCAAGCAGAGTTGATAACAGATGGCATCAGGGCATTATTATTGGAGGCATATGGATATCAAACGAAAGTTTTTGAGTTCATTTCTACAGAGCACACCAGCAAAAATTTGATGATTACAGCAGTGAAATCAGAACCGAGGAAGGGTGCTCTGGTACAAGTAGAAGCCATTAAGGAACAATTTGGAATAGAGTTCCATTATCTTGAGCGTTTGTTAGTCAAAAAATCATTGGGTAATGATCAAAATTAAATTTTGAAGGCTATCAGCTTGTGTGATTTATTGAGAAGTAAAGACCATTCTTGATTATCCAATCACTGCTTCTCGAGCAGCCTTCATGGGAATACTGATACATTTTTTCTCCATATAAGTTAGCATTTTATCAATTAGGGCTTTGGTGGAGTCATCCATGGTTTCTAAGTCTTTACGGAAAACTTCTTCCATTGCTTTTTGCTTAATGGCTTTGATGGCTTGAGGTACCTGACGCATAGCCAGTTCTAGTTGACGCTGTTTAAGATGGGTAGGGAATTCAAATATGTAATCTTTAAGCAAATCTTTTGCTTTGTGCAATTCTTGTTCACGGAAAGAGAGGTTTTCTTTTGCTAGATTACGAAGTCCTTCTATTTCTATGTAGTGAACATTAAATTGATGAATGACGTCATCTGCAACATTGTGAGGGATAGCTAAATCAATAATGACTTTCTTGCTATCGTCACCACTTAATAACTTTTGATATAAAGTAGAGGTAATAATGGGTTCTTTTGCACCAGTACAAACAATAATACAGTCAAATCCTTTATCGTATGCACTCAAGTTTTCAAAAGGAAAGGTATCTCCTCCTAATATCTTTGCGAGACTTGCTGCACGCTCGGGGTTTCGATTGCTAATAGTTACATTATTAAAATGATGCTTCGCTAGAAATTTGGAAACAAGTTGGTTGGTTTGTCCTGCACCAATCATTAAGATTTTTGCATCCTTTGGCAAATTGGCTCTTAAAAGCTTTTGGATAGAAAGCGATGCTATGGAAACGGGCTTATCTCCAATACGTGTTTTTGAATATACACCTTTAGCGGCAATGACTGCATGTTGGAATGCCATTCTAAGGTGGTCACCGACAATGTTCCACTCCATATTTTTATCAAAAGCTTCTCGGAGTTGGCCCAATATTTGACGTTCGCCGATCACTAAAGAGTCGATAGAGGCTGCTACTTCAAAAAAATGTTCGATAGCAAATTCACCTTCAAGTGCCAATGCGTATTCTTCAATTGATTCTAAGGTGTCAAGCGTTAAATCTGGATTTACTGCTTGGAAGAAGTGTGCGGCAAAGGAATGGTCGATTGTTTTTTCTGTGTAGAAAAAGAATAAGACGCGATTACAAGTTGAAACATACAATAATTCTTCTATGTCGAATTGCGCTTTCAGTTTATTTAACTGACTAGCAGTATTCTCTTGTTCGGAAGGTTTTAGAACAAATTTACCAATCTCTTTGAGATTTGTTTTCTTGTGTGTAACTGTGAGTATTTTATAATTTTCTAACATAGAAAAGTGAATTCAATTTTATGACAGGGTGGTGCTATTGGTGCAAATTATATCGACTTTTCCTCAAAAACTAAAAGCCCCATACGGAGCCTTTTTTGATATTCACAAAAATAGAAGTAGTGCTCAGTTTGTATGTCATGGTTCTGTAAACAATACCTAAACATAAGTATTGTAAGGATAATTTGACATTTGTCTACTTAATCTCTTTTTGATGTGCAGCATTAACAAATAAAGTGTTTCCAATGTTATTATAACCCTTAAACACTTCCGTTCCATTGTGTTTTACGAGTTCATCTCTAAAACCAATAATCGTTAAGTCTGCATCCCTAGATTTCTCGTTGATAATCTGCATAGTATCCGTAGACTGCTTTCTTGGAATGACCTCAATATTGTTAGAAGAAATAGGTAGCTGGCCTGCTTCAATAATTGCAAATAAGCTATCTCTTTCATCCATACAAGTCTCTTCTGGATAAATTGCGAATATCTTAATCTGGCTATTTTTCCAATCTTTATGCCCAACCATTATATATCCGAGTAAAATCATCAAATTGGCATTTTCATAATCATTGGAAGTAATCCAGATATGAATACTATCTCTAAATCCATATCCACGTTCTGAACTACCCAAAATGAGAACATCAAAATCGATTGATTTTATCAATTTGAAGTTATCTACGATATTTTGTAAGTTTTCTGGCTGGTGTTTAGAGTATTCTAATAGTAGTAAGTTATTATCTGTTCCTGATATTCCAGGTAGCTGAATCACCTGCGCAATAGCAGAAGTATAAGAAGGACTAATCAGGGTATCTACATAGATATTACTACTACTGGATTCTGCCATTCGAATGAGCCTTTCTTTTGCCCCTTTGGCTTGCTTATGGGTGTTTTTGGAAAGGTAGCCTGTAATTTTGTGTATATAAGTACCAAAGCCATATTTCTGGGAAATCCACCGCAGTAGATCAAATGCACCGAGCCGATCGAAGGAGTTTTCTGAAATACATACGGCAGATGGTCGCCAACTGGCAACTTGTTCTTTTTCTACTTTCTGTAGAAACACTTGTAGTTGTCTACTAATCTGGAAAATTACCCCTTGAAAAATAATAGCTAGATTTTTCTTTTCAGGATTATATGCACTTACCATGACATAAAATACAACCATTAGTAAGAGTGCCAAAAATGCGTAAGCGGCATTCATGAAGAACATCAAGCCAAAACAAGCGACAGCTCCAAACAAGGAAATATACCATCTAGAACGGAAGGTAGGTCGATACGAAGGATCAGCTGCAAAGTGCTGCAAGAAGGAAATTAAACACAATGCTCCATACGTTACCATGAAGAACATCGAAATAATTTCTGCGACAGCGTCAAGTCCTCCCATCATGATAAAAATAAAGGCGATACCAATAGTGACTAAGGTTGCATTGAAAGGTTCATCATTTTTTCCTCTTCCACGCGACAACCAGAAGTTGACGCCAACATTAGGAAATAAACGATCTTTTGCAATTGCTTGTAATGTACGAGGAGCAACTAAAATGGATCCTAAAGCGGAAGATATCGTAGCTGCTGCCAAACCAACAGGTACTAGCCACCATCCCTGCCATGCAATATCAGCCATTGCTAATTTATTGGTATTAGCCAAATCTACTGGGCTAGCTGATAAGGCTAATTTATAAGCGATAAAAACATAAATCACCATCCCACAGAGTGTTCCTGCAAGTGTTCCTAAGGGGATGGATTGACTTGGTTTTTCTAGATCGCCAGATAAGCCTACACCTGCTGTCATCCCTGTAAATGCAGGGAAAATAATGGCAAATACAGTGAAGAAACTAACAGCAGGAGGGATTTCAGTTGGAGAAATAGGTTGGTTTTGTGCTTCTTTTCCTGCAGGACGAAGTTCTACGGGGTTTGGATTATCAATCGTTGAATTAGCTGCATTTGGTTCATTTATATTGAGTGTATTGCTTATATCAACATTTTCATTTTGATAATCTGCAACCGTTCGTATAGGATCAAATGGAACAGTTTTACTATATTCCGTTTGACCTATAAAAAATGCAACTAAGGAGAACAGCAGAGTTGCCACAACTACATATAAAGTTTTTACCCCAAGATCTGCTCCTTTGGCTAAGACAATTCCAGTCAAGAGGAAAAGTGCAGGAATACTTACGGTCTGTTTTCGTTGTAAAAGCCATTCGACTGCAGGATGAAACTCATAATGATAGAGCAAATATTCAAATAAAGAAGAAAAAGCTTCTGCGAAAGCGATGATGTAAAAGGCTACACTAATGGCTTGCGAAAAATAAAGCGCAATACCAATCGAAGAACCAATGACCAAGCCGAAAGAACGGGATATAATATAATATTCACCACCACCTTCTACTTTTTGGTTTGTGGCGATTTCTGCAATTGCCATTGCAGTAGGAATCGTAACTGCGTGACCAACAAAGATGATTAATAAAGTACCCAGAAAACCAACATTTCCAACGGCAAACCCAAATCGCAGAAACATTACTGCGCCAAGAATGGTTGAAATCGCAGTAAAAAATACTGGTCCTGTACCGAATTTTCGAACTTGACTTTGTGTACTCATAACACTGTTTTGAAAGCGTGAGGCAATTTAGCAAAAATCTAACAGCATTAAGTCTTTTATAGACAAGGAGCTGATTTTTTGAATAAATCTTAATGGTGTACATTAATTCATAAAGAGAATTTGGTTTTCTTCCTAGCTAATTGAAAGAAAAAGGAATCTTTTGTAAGAAAATCTTGTATAAGCTTCAACTTCAATGAATAAACTTTATTTTTGTCGCCAAATTTGAAGACTTAAATTTTTCATTTATAAATTACAAATCATGTATCGTTCACACAATTGCGGAGAGCTTCGCATGGAGCATGTTGGTCAAGAGGTCAAATTGAGTGGCTGGGTACAAACCAGCAGAGATTTTGGAGCCTTGACATTTGTCGATCTACGAGATCGTTATGGTATCACCCAGTTAGTGTTTAATATTGATGATGATGCTGATTTGTGTGAAAAAGCACGTAAGTTAGGGCGTGAGTTTGTTGTCGCTGCAACAGGACTTGTTCGTGAAAGAAGTAACAAAAATCCAAATCGTCCAACAGGAGATATCGAGATTGAAGTAAAATCTTTGGACATCTTGAATGCATCAAAGGTTCCTCCTTTCACTATTGAAGATGATACAGATGGTGGTGATGAGCTAAGAATGAAGTATCGTTACCTAGATTTACGTCGTGGACCAGTTCAAGACAATATTATCTTCCGTTCTCAGGTAGCGATTGAAACACGTAAATACCTTTCAGATCAACTTTTTGTGGAGGTTGAAACACCTGTTTTGATCAAATCTACGCCAGAAGGTGCTCGTGATTTCGTTGTTCCTAGCCGTATGAATCCAGGGCAGTTTTACGCTTTGCCACAGTCTCCACAAACGTTCAAGCAAATTTTGATGGTTTCTGGATTTGATCGTTATTTTCAGATTGTGAAGTGTTTCCGTGATGAAGATTTACGTGCAGACCGCCAGCCTGAGTTTACACAAATAGACTGCGAGATGGCCTTCGTTACACAAGAAGATATCTTGAATACATTCGAAGGTCTGACAAAACACTTATTTAAAACACTACGTGGTATCGAATTTGGTGATTTCCCTCGCATGTCTTACGACGAGGCGATGACTCGTTATGGTTCAGATAAACCAGACATTCGTTTTGGAATGGAATTCGTAGAGTTGAACGATGTAGCAAAAGGAAAAGACTTTGCGGTGTTCAATAATGCAGAATTAATTGTAGGTATCTGTGCAGAAGGACAAGCAGATAACTACTCTAATAAAGATATCAAGAAATTGACCGAGTGGATGCAACGTCCACAGATTGGAGCAAAAGGCTTAGTATATGTAAAAGTACAAGCTGATGGAACCTTCAAATCGTCTATTGGTAAGTTCTACTCAGACGAAGATTTAAAAACTTGGGCGGATAAATTTGGCGCCAAGCCAGGTGATATGCTATTCATTCTTTCTGGTGAGACAGAAAAGACGCGTAAGCAGTTGAATGAACTTCGTTTGGAAATGGGCCGTCGTATGGGTTTAATGAAAGAAGGTGATTTCAAACCATTATGGGTAGTTGATTTCCCTCTTTTAGAATGGGATGAAGATTTAGAGCGTTTCCATGCTATGCACCACCCGTTCACCTCTCCAAAGAAAGAAGATGTTGAACGTATGTTAAGTGGAGATCACGAAACAATGAAGCAACTACGTGCAGATGCCTATGACTTGGTCATCAACGGTGTTGAGATTGGCGGTGGTTCTATTCGTATCCATGACCGAGCCTTACAGGAGAAAAACTTTAAGTTGCTTGGCTTCACAGACGAAGAAGCAGAAGCACAGTTTGGCTTCTTGATGGGGGCATTCGAATATGGAGCTCCTCCTCACGGAGGTATTGCATTCGGTTTTGACCGTCTGTGTGCAGTGATGAAAGACGTATACTCTATTCGTGACTTTATCGCCTTCCCTAAAAATAATCAGGGTAGAGATATGATGATCGATGCTCCTTCACCAATCGCGGGTGAGCAGTTAGAAGAGTTGAATTTACAATTAGACTTGAAGTCGGAGGAATAATTCCTTCTCACTTTCGTGAAATAGAAATATGGTTGTTAGTAATATGGATTGCTAACAACCATTTCTTTTTGCACCAGTTTAAAATTGAGGTGCATCTTCTTTAGCAGAAGGTATACTTTTTGGTAGTTAACTGTACAATCTGATCGTTTTTGGTGCTAAGATTTTTTGCATAATATTGCAAATAGGTAACTTTCTTGCCAGCCTAAATGTATGTAAGAGCTATTGTTAATAGGTTAAGCTTTTCCAAAAGTATTCATCTTAAATAGTAAAAGATATTTGTCAGTCGTTTTAACTTTATAATTCAGTGATTACGGAATGCAATTGTCTGAAATTTGCAGTAATTTGCACATATATAAACTCTTAATAGGTATGAAGAAGCAAATTCTTTTAATGCTAACTTTTAGTGTACTTTCCATGAGCGTACTGATGGCACAGGAAGGGACGACAGGAAGAACCTTGATTAATGGTCAGGTAATGCCTTTCATGATTGATGAATGTGGAGATACGCTTATTTTGGCGAACCTGGATAATATTTCTATTTCTACTCCTAGACAGTTTGATAATAAAGATGATTATAGACGTTATCGCAGGTACCGTCGTTATGCAGTGAAGGTTTATCCTTATGCAGTGGAAGCGATCAAAATTTTCCGTGAAGTAGAATATGTAACGGAAAATATGAAAAAAAGAGAGCGTAAAAAGTACATTAAAAAACTAAATAAGCGCCTCAAAAAAGAATTTAAAGATCCGCTGAAAAAGCTCACAAAAACCCAAGGTAAAATTTTGATTAAAATGATCGAACGGGAATTGGATACCCCAATGTATGATTTGATCAAGGATTTGCGAGGTGGGTTTACGGCTACTTATTATAGTACCATGGGAAGTTTGTACGGCCATAAATTAAAAGATGGTTATACTGAAGGCGAAGATCTCATCCTAGATGCAGTCCTCACTGATATGGACATTTCTCACGAATTAGACTTTGAGAAAGTTCGCGGACCTATTGCGCCGAGTGAATTGGAGGAAGAAGTTGAAAAAGAATAAAGAATTACCATCATAAATAATTTATTGAAAGCCTTCTTGAAGTGATTCAGGAAGGCTTTTGTTTTTGGAGGTAGAGAGTAAAGAGGCTGTAGAGGTTTCTCTATCTTCTCCACGTCTAAAAAATCACAATACCTCAAAATCAATATGATAATGATCATCATGTCGGATGATTACCCTGTTACGAGTGTAGGGAAGGTTTTTGATTTTTTTGCCATATTCCGTTTTTAGTAAGTATGGACGGAGGACAGGATCGAAAATGATTTTCTTGATTCGTAAACCATGCTTCTTGGCCGCTTGTTTTAGTGCATAGATATGCTTGGCAGATGTCTCGTAGTCGATTTGGACATTGTCCTTGTGACCTTTTTTGTCAAATTCCCAGCCATAACCCCAGATATTGAGTAAGTGATGACTATGATAAGGTTTTCCATCTTTTAGCATGGGGGTCATAAAATCTACACTAAGGCCATTTTGATGGGTAATGTGTGGTATGAAACGCCCTCCATTGCAGAAACCAATTTCTCCAAGAGCGAAGGTGGTCTCTGGGCAAGTTTCTATGCAAATATCGTAGGCATCTAAAATGGTAGCTTTGACTTTGTCATGGGCAAAGGTACGTCCTGTGAGATAGCCCCAAAAAGCGTAGGTGGTGAAGTTATCTCCTCTGAAAGGAACCCGTTTAGCATTTTCAAGTCGGCCATTCGATACCGTACCGGAGGAACGACTAGCTTGATTATTGTCTAACAATAATAAGGTATCTGGAAAGCAATACAAGAATAGGTAGAGAACCGCTATTCCTAATCCAATCCACTTCCATGTCTTTTGTGTTTTTACATAGAGTAGTCGAATTGTGAAAAATACTAGGAACCAATAAGGAAATATAATTAATGCTTCTTTAGAGCTAGAGAGATATTTCCCGAAAGGGTACACCAAACCTTTTTGTATAGCTCTTACCATTAGAGGAGCAGCTTTGGAGGCATACTTGGCATAAATGGGCTTGGCAGTTATCCAATCTGAAATATAAGGAATACTGAAAAAGAATGCAGTAACTAAAATGGTGGGAATCCATACCCAAGGACTAATAAATATTTTCTTCATTTGGTTAATTTTGGATATAAGTCGGTCTTGTGGACGCAGAGATCGGGAAGATGCGAACTTTACGTCCCAAAATATTGCTCCATAAGTAGTTAGGCTAGAACCTGCTTGCCGGCCGGCAGGAATTTATTATACAAGCAATTTTGACTAGCCGCTTACCATCAAAATATCAAATAAAGATGAAAAATGTAAGTGCGGAACAACTAGAAAAGCTATTGGATTATCCGAGTGTGGTGGCGTGCTTGAAGGAGGCGTTTTGTGGAGATTATACGGTACCCAATCGTCATCATCATGATTTTAAGAATCCGCCGATGGGAGTGGACTCTACTTTGTTGTTGATGCCGGCTTGGGAAGCAGAAGGTTTTTTAGGGGTAAAATTGATTGTCGTTTCGCCGGAGAATAGTCAGTTTGATTTGCCTGCGATTCAAGGACTATATTTTTTATTTGATAAGTTGAAAGGTACGCCTTTGGCGCAGGTGGAAGCAAAAACTTTGACCGGTATTCGTACCGCAGCAGCTTCCGCATTAGCGAGTAAATTTCTTTCCAGAGAAAATAGTGAGCGTTTACTAATGGTTGGAACAGGTGCTTTAGCACCGAGATTGATTCATGCACATTGTAGTGTTCGACCAATAAAAGAGGTCGTGATTTGGGGCCGAAATTTTGCGAAAGCAGAAAAAATAGCTGCCTCAATGCAATTAGAAGGTATAAATGTTTTGGCGACAGCCGATTTAGCGAAAGCGACTACACAAGCAGATATCATCTCAGTTGCTACCCTGAGTGAAGAGCCCTTAATTTTTGGTGAAAATCTAAGAACAGGACAGCACATAGATTTAGTAGGTTCATTTAAGCCAAATATGCGCGAAGCAGATGATGAAGTGATTAAAAGAGCAATCCTATACGCCGATGTAAAAGAAATGGCTACTAAAGAAAGTGGCGACTTGGCCATCCCATTGGAAAAAGGGCTGATTCAGATGGAAGACATTAAGGACGATTTATTTGGCTTATCGCGAAAAAAAGTGCTTGCTCGTCAAACTGATTCCGAGATTACGCTATTTAAGTCGGTAGGACATGCGTTAGAAGATTTGGCTGCAGCCAAATTAGCCTACGATCGAAGTTTAGAACTTCCATAAACGGCAGAGTTTGAAACTTCGTTCAACTTCTATATTTTTGCGGCATTAAAGAGTAAGACCAAAATAGATATGAGTAATACAAAACAAATTATTGAAAGTGCTTACGATAATCGTGAGCTATTGAAGGAGGAGGCAACACAAGCAGCGGTTAGAGAGGTAATGGAAAAGTTGGATAAAGGCGAATACCGTGTGGCAGAGCCTAATGCAGATGGGACTTGGACAGTACATGAGTGGATTAAAAAGGCAGTACTGTTATTTTTCCCAATCTCTCAAATGGAAACGATTGAAGTAGGTCCTTTTGAGTTTCATGACAAAATTCCTTTAAAGAAAGAATACGCAGCGCAAGGCGTACGTGTAGTGCCACATGCCATTGCTCGATATGGTGCATTCCTTGAAAAAGGGGTGGTGATGATGCCTAGTTATGTAAACATCGGCGCATGGGTAGGTAGTGGTACGATGGTAGATACCTGGGCAACTGTAGGGTCGTGTGCGCAGATTGGCCGCAATGTGCATTTGAGTGGAGGTGTTGGGATCGGAGGGGTATTAGAGCCACCTCAAGCGACGCCAACGATTATCGAAGATGATTGCTTTATTGGCTCTCGTTGTATTGTTGTAGAAGGGGTACATATCGAAAAAGAAGCGGTGCTTGGTGCAAATGTGGTGTTGACACAATCAACACGTATTATTGATGTAACGGGCCCAGAACCAGTAACCTATAAAGGAAGAGTGCCTGCTCGTTCGGTAGTGATTCCTGGTACTTATACGAAGTCATTCCCAGCAGGTGATTATCAAGTGGCTTGTGCTTTGATTATCGGAAAGCGTAAGGAGAGTACTGATAAAAAAGTATCCTTGAATTCTACTTTGAGGGAATTTAATGTAGCGGTATAGTGTTTGAGTGGTTAAAGAAAATATTTCAAAAAACAGAAATTGAACCTGATCCGATGAAATATCTGATAGTAGGCTTGGGCAATATTGGGGCGAAGTATGACAATACACGTCATAATGTTGGTTTTGATGTGGTTGATCATTTGGCGAAAGAGTTTGATGCATCTTGGAAGGTGGATAACTTGGGCTCTGTGGCTGATTTTAAGCATAAAGGGCGCACCTTTATATTGCTGAAGCCTTCTACTTACATGAATTTAAGTGGTAAATCTGTCCGTTATTGGTTACAAAAGCATAAGATCGAAAAATCTAATCTGCTTGTCATTTTGGACGACTTGAATTTGCCTTTCGGCAAACAACGTCTGCGTGGAAAAGGAAGTGATGGTGGTCATAATGGTTTGAAAGATATCGATCGTATGTGTGGTGGTAATAACTACGCTCGTCTACGCTTTGGCATTGGCAATGATTATCACAAAGGTCAACAAGCTAACTTCGTTCTAGGTGAATGGAATGGCGAAGAACAAGATCAGCTTTCAGAATTGGTTAAATATGCTGGGGATACGGCGAAGGCGTTTGGAACAATTGGTTTGCAGCATACGATGAGTCAGTTTAATAAGAAGTGATTTTGTTATTCCAAACTATCTTTTTCCAACAAAGGCGCAATAGGCAAGGTATCTAAAATCGTCTTGATCTCAGGCTTTTCAGGCTTGATGGGGCGGGCAGGTTTGCCGATAGTATCTCTTTTTTGTCGGGCTTCCTCCAATAGTATAGAATCGACAATGATATTTGCTTCATCATAAATATCATTGAGGCAACGTTGTCTTCTAACCTTTTTAAAATTTGCTATTTTCTTTTTTAATGTTTCTTGAATAGCAGCTTTGATAGCAGCTTCGTCTCTTTCATCAGCGCCACAAGCTCCCAAGAATAGGAGGATGCTTATTAAGTAAATATATCGAATCACAAAAATCAATTGTTCGGTTTAGGAATACGCTTTCGCAGCTCCATCTCAGTCTTTTTACGTTCTTGCAGAATGGAATCTACGGCTAAACTAAGTAACTGGTCATGACTTTGGGTACAAAAAGAATCCAAGTCAGCTCGAAGACTATCTATTTGCCTATTGTAAAGAGTATCTACTTGAATACGTTCGCGAGAAGTCAAGCGGAACTTAGTCTCTTCATCACCTGAGCAAGAGGCTGGGAAGATTAAACCAATAAACAGACTAAGAGCTAGCATTTTATTCAGGTCAGATAACTTAACGTTCTGCATCGATGTCAATTACTTTTCTGCGAAGTTCAAAATTCTTACCAAGATACACTTTTCGAACCATTTCGTCAGCTGCCAATTCTTCTGCTGTGCCAGCTTTTAAGATATTTCCCTCGAACATCAAATAAGCGCGATCTGTGATCGAAAGGGTTTCCTGGACATTATGATCCGTTATGAGAATACCAATATTTTTGGTTTTTAACTTAGCGACGATATATTGGATATCTTCCACTGCAATAGGGTCAATTCCTGCGAAAGGCTCATCTAAAAGGATAAATTTTGGATCAGTAGCTAAAGCACGAGCAATTTCTGTACGACGGCGCTCTCCACCTGAAAGTGTATCACCACGCGATTTACGTACTTTGTGCAAACCAAATTCATCTAGCAAGCTTTCTAATTTATCTTTCTGCTCTGCTTTTTTTAAAGCAGTCATTTCTAATACGGCCTTGATATTATCTTCTACTGTTAATTTCCTAAAAACAGAAGGTTCTTGTGGAAGATAGCCGATACCTCGTTGTGCACGTTTGTACATCGGCAAATTAGTAATATCATCATCATTTAAGTATACTCGACCTTCATTAGGTTGAATAAAGCCTACTGTCATGTAGAAGGTGGTCGTTTTTCCTGCTCCATTTGGACCTAGTAGTCCAACAATTTCTCCTTGATGCACATTCAAAGAAACACCCTTAACTACTTTTCTACGTCCGTAGAATTTTACCAATTGCTCACTTCTCAGAATCATAAACTTTAATTTTAATCTATATACTCAATCTTTCTTAAGAATCGAAATCCAAGTGATACTTCGATGGTGATATTTCTGATCTGGCGTTCTCTAATCGTTGTATTATTTGGAGACCAAGGAACAATCACATTTTGAATTTCAGGAGAAAGGTACTGTCTAGAAAAATCTGGATTGACTGTAAATTCTAGCGTTGTACCTACAAATTCTGAAATATCAAATTCTAAACCTCCACCGACAGTGACGCCATAGTTCCATTTCTGGACAAATTCGTCTACGGGATAGGAGGCATTAAAAAAGAAGAAACCATTGCCAGTATCTTCAATTTGATAGTCTCCCAAATTAGTATTTAAAGTATAATCCCCTCTTACCCCAAGGAGATAATAATATCTTGAACCATTACCAAGGTCAAATTTTTGTTTTCCACCAAGGGTTAATGATAGATTGTTAAATTCAAAGGGTGTTTCGCGTGCAGGTATATCAAAGAGAGTACCTGCACTATTTCTTACAGTAGTTGGATTGGTACGAATCGCACTTCCTTTCACATGATAGCCTAACTGTGCAAAGATGGAAAAAGGCTCTTCCTCATCGGCTGTTTCAATAGAAACAACACCATGATAACGATATAATGGATCTCTTTGCGAGAAGTTATCCCATTGTTGAAATCCAACAGTAAGGCCACCTTTGATTCCCACAGCATAACTCTGGGCATCCAAATAACAAAAAGAAAAGATCAACACGAGTGTAAAAAATATACGAGCCATAATCATATTGCGTTTTACTGCTTTATAAAACACAAAAGTGGCACTTTTTCGGGAAAAAATTATTACCAGCCTACTTAATAGTTAGAGGTTGTTAGTGGCAAACTTGTCTATTTGTCAAAATTACGCGTCCCATCAAATAATCTATAAGTAAAGTTTACTTGACACGCAATTTCATTCCTCCTTTAATCTTACTACTTTTTAAGTCATTTAATTCGCGTATTTCCTCTACTGTTGTTCTATGCTTCAGTGCAATGCTCCAAAGTGTATCCCCTTTTTGCACCACATAGAATTTTTCGGTAGTAGCCTCTTCTTTACTCTCCTCTTTTGTAACACTACTAGCTCCTCCAGTCACCTCGTCATTCGCTCTCCCCGTCACATTGTCCTCCTCTCTTTCCGTCTCTTCATACTGTGCTTTTTCTTCTGCTATGGTATTACTTTGCTCGGGTAGTTTTTTCTTAGGTGCTTCCACTTTCGAAAGATCAATAGCGTCTTCAGTATTCATATCTAAGAGGCGGCTGTTATTTGTTTTTTCCTCTAGAGGTTCTTGTTGAACTAATTGAGGTTTTGCTTGATTTGTATCAGTTATTGGTTGAAGAGGCGCTTCTTCTTTTTGGGCCACTTCTTTTTTAGGGTCATTTTGCTTCACTTTAGTGACATCAGGTATTACTTGCTGAGATGTTGTGCTGGCTAAAGAAGCTTCTTTTTCTCCACGTAATTCTGGAGCTGTCCTCACTTTTCTACCACGTAATTTGATACGCTCCCCGATAGCGGGTTCTTGGCCACTTTTCAGTCGATTTCTACGAAGTAGTTTTCTCAGTTTCAGGTCATACTTTTCTGCGATTTTAGTAATATTTTCTCCCTTTTCTACAAAATGCCATTCGCGTTTACCATTGGTTGAGTTGCGATATTTTTTTCTTGCTGGACGGTTTTCTTTTCTCTGGATAATTTCTTCTTCTGCCTTGGTAGGCGAAACCATATCCAAGTAATCATCATTTTTATGATCGATGGATACTAAATCTTTGTTCTTGTTGAGCTTTTCATCTTCTTTTTTCGTGGCCGCAATGAGCTCACTTGAGCTCATTTTATCATATTGGTACAATTTATATCGTTCGATCAGTTTGATCAATTTTTTATCATAAGTTTTGCTAGTAGCGTAACCAGCTTTTTTCAACCCTTTTGCCCATTTCTTATAGTTCTTTTTCTTGATTTTGAATAACACCCCATAACGATATTCCTTTTTAGGGTTTTTTAAAAAGTCGGAATGGGCGATAAAGCTTTCTTCTGGTGTTGTATATACACGAAAGCAGGAGTGTAATAGATTACCATCATTATCGTAATCATCATCCTTTAGGAAGTAGGTAGTGCCTGTCCAGTCACCACCACATTTGATACCAAAGTGATTGTTACTTTCCGATGCTAATTCACTTGTTCCTGCACTAGACTCTAAAAGACCTTGAGCTAGTTTTATACTTGCAGGAATACCTGTACGCTCCATTTCCTGAATGGATATTTTTTTATACAGTTCAATGTATTCCTTATGGAGTTCTTCTTGTGCTGGAAGTAAAACCACCAAGCAGAAGGCCAGTAATGAAAGAAAAATTCTTGGTGCCATGGTTTTGGATTTTCAAGGGATTTAGATAAACTTTACAGCAAAGGTGACTTCCAATACTATAAAATTACAAATCCTAAACGATAAATACATTTGAATAAATTCTTCATTAAGGAAGATTATCATTTTTTTAACTCCCTTAACAATTACTTAATTGCCTAGATAAAATTGTCTGTATTATAAATTTTAGAAACAATTTTTTAGGATTATTATCCATAAGCATTGAGCGTCTGCTTATGATATTCACTGTGGTGGGTATTTGTTTGAAAAAACAATTACTACAAATATATCATATAAATTATGGAAATATCAATACGTATTCGGCCTAATTACTTCCAAATGTCCATTTTTTTGTTTTTTATGTCTTCTGTAGATACATTTACCAGACGTTTTATCTATTAAAACGACAAACCTTACCTTAAAAATGACATGTCGACCTGCACAAAATGACTTTAAATTTGTAGTCGTTAATAACTAAAGTATAAAGTAAGCGACTAGATAAAATTGCTTGTATAAAAAATTGTTCATTCGAAAATCATAAGTAACTGACGAGAGAAAAGTTACGCATGATTTTTGAGCTGACTAAAAGAATTTATTATACCATTTCAGCCAGAGGCTGACAGGTTCTAGCCTAACTACTTAACTTATAATTTATACCAAAAACGATAAAAGATGAAAAAGGTTGTTCATAAATCAGATACAAGAGGTCATGCAAATCATGGGTGGTTAGAGTCTTTTCACTCTTTCAGTTTTGCTAACTATTATAATCCAAATAAGATGAATTTTGGTTTGCTTCGAGTTCTAAACGATGATAGCGTAGCTGCCGGTCGTGGATTTGGGGCACACCCACATGATAATATGGAAATAATTTCGATTCCTTTAGAAGGTGATTTGGAGCATCAAGACAATATGGGTAACAAAACAGTTATCAAATTGAATGATGTACAAATCATGTCTGCAGGAACAGGAGTCGTGCATTCAGAATATAACCATTCTAGGAAAGATGCTGTGAAGTTTCTTCAGATTTGGGTTTTCCCGAAAGAAAAAAATATTAAACCACGTTATGCGCAAAAAACATTCGAACCAGCAGATAGAGAAAATAAATTGCAGCTCGTGGTTTCGCCAGAGCATGAAGAAGCGATTTGGATTAATCAAGATGCCTATTTCTCTTTAGGAAAATTTGAAGCTGGTAAGACAGTGAGCTATGAAATCCATAAAAATGGCAATGGTGCTTACATCTTCGTATTAGATGGCAAAGTAGAAGTGGATGGAGAAGTATTTGATAAAAGAGATGCTGTTGGAGTTTGGGATACAGATAAAGTAAATATCAAAGCGGCAGAAAATACTAACTTCTTAGTTATTGATGTACCCATGAATTAATACAAGATTTCAATAGATATTAAATATCTACAGAGCAATAGTTAAGCCTCCTAACATTGAGTTGTTAGGAGGCTTTTATTTTTAATTCATTTTCTTCAAAAATGTTTTGATCACTTGGCCTCCTACTTGATAGCCAACTTTTAATCCTATCTCATTGTCTGTGCGGAAGTGTACACCTCCTTCAAAGCGAGATTCGGAGCATTCTTTCGCCAGTTCGTAAAATAGTTGTTCATCCTGTGGGAAAAGAAAAGATAATACAGTTGCAATGGAGCCTGCCACAGTCGTATGTCCGGCAGGGTAGCCTGGGAAGTTTGGAGTATCTACGAGAAGTGGTTTAAACACAGGGTCATATTGGAACGGTCGTATTCCCCAATAATGGTATTTGCCATCCCACGCTGCAATAATACCGTCAAATCGAGCAGTATGAAAAACAGCAGCTGCAAAAGCAGCTTCAAATGGACCAAGGTCATATTCTAAGATTTTTCGCTCTAGAAGATCGTCCCAAACAGGCGCATTTTTCCATTTCCAAGCAATATTACTGGTTTTATGTGCAGCGTTAAATCTGCGTAACTCTTCCATGTCTTCTGACCAATCGGTCGGAGGAGGTGCTGGTCTGAATTGATCTGGGGTTAACAAGGTCAGTGGTCTCCATTGGCGTTTCATCGGATCCCATTTGCTCGGGGTACCTGACCAAAGACTATCTGCTTTAGGTACCTCTCCTTCCCATGTACGATCTGTTCGATCTGTTTTAGCATATGCTATATATTGAGCGGCAATTTGTTTCCCAATGGTAATTCCTTTTTCGATATCAGAGGACAACTGAAGCCCAGTCCTCAGACGTGCTTCTTTAAACTGAGTTAAAAGACTATCTAGATGAGATTTTCTATCTGGAAAATAGTGGCCAATTATTTTGTGGGCTGCACCTGCAGCTGCACTCCATTCACAGATGAAGGAGGAATAATCTCTTTTGCGACCCCATTGCTGTACATTTGAATTTTGCTGAAATGGAGCTTTTATTTGATGCTGTTTTTTATGTTTCAACACTTGTGTAAGTGCATCATAAATGGATAGGTGTAAAACAATAACTCGCCCTCCATTCTTATGACCCTTTTTAGCTCTGCCGATTTCCATCATAATCTGATGCCATCTGTAAGATGGATAGGAAGCATTCCAGTAATTCATAACCCTGATATCATTATCATTTGTTACTGCTTGTAGTTCGATCACTTTTGTGATTTCTTGTTCTAGCTCTGTTGCATTAAGTGGCGAATAACTTTCTTTTAGTTGAAATTTAAATGGTCCAAAATTATCTATTTGCACTTGGGCTGCGACTGAAGCAATAGAAAATAGAAGCACAATAAGGTTGAAGTATTTTAGTGTTCTAATGTTTATTAGAGATAATGAAAAGGTCATAAAGTTCAAATTGAAAAAGTGATGGTGATCAAAAAAAATGGTGTCTACCAAATCATTTAGAGTAAAGGAATCTATTTGCGCTTTTAAAAGTAAACAACGGTAGGAGTCGTTAGTTTTTGCTTATTGATATGATTTTAATATGAGTAAAATAAGTAAGTGCCTAGACAAAATTGCTGGTACAATAAAATGGTTAGCTCGAAAATCATAAGAAACTGACGATAGTAAAGTTACGTATGATTTTTGAGCTGATGCTAGAACCTGTCTGCCTAACTACTTATATCAAATAGTATGTCTGGTTGAATGAATCACCTATCTGTAGCTGCTGTATATAACAATATAAAAATAATGTAACATAATTTTATTTTTTATTTTATTGATTTTCAGCGGTTTATTATTATTTGTAAGCATTTTTAAAAAACTGGCCTGCTTTTTGCTCTTTACATATCAAACAAAATTATGATGTAAGAAGTCAAGCACAATACTTGAAACAAACACAGGAACCATTTTAATAAGAGAATCATGTTTATAAAAGTTAAAACTTCAAAAAGTGGACGCCCTCTATTCCGATTAGCCAGATGGCTTGGGATTTGCTTGGGATTGTTCCTTTGGGGCAATAGTGGAAATGCTTTGACGGTTTTAACAAATGATACGACAACTACACCAACACCAATTATTTATTTAGGAACTACACCAGATTCTCCGAACAAATGCTCCTGCTTGAACAATTCAAGTAACCTAACGGATGGACAGTTTGAAACTACAATTACTGTAGAAGCAGATACCGGACAGATGTGGACGATCATTGCTGTAACAGGACTTCATGATATAAATAGTCCTGCCCCCCCCGAAGCAAGTATTATCATCACTGCCGGTAAAACGATTCCTGAATTAGATGCTATGCCTGGAACTTATCAATTACCAGTCATTCACATTGATGCACTTGGATTTGATCTTACGATTGAAAATGAATTTGGAGAACAACTACAAATTTCAGCGACTTGCTACTATCCGAATCCTAGTTTTGAAGGTTTAGATGATGCTATTTGTATTACAAGTGCCCCTATTGACTTACAAGCGGATGTCGAAGGGGCGGATGGAACTGGTACTTTTTACTTGAATGATGAATTAACAAATACTCTAAATCCTTATGATTTAGGAGAAGGTATTTATACTATAGAATATGATTTTGATGCGGGCGAAGCAGGGTTAAATGATTCAACTAACCCTGGTTGTTGGACTTCTATTATAGAAGAAGTAGAAGTTCAAGATGTGCCTTATGTTGCTGTGGTAGATCATATTACATTAGCTATGAATAATAGCTGTGAAATTGAAATTACACCTGATTTGATGCTGGTTGGGGATTATCCATGCTTGGATGATTTCTTCGTATCTGTTTTTGATGAAAGTGGAATTCCTGTTGGAAATACAATTACTCATGAACACATCAATCAAACATTAAATGTATTAATTGAATCTGAAGCTGGAGGTTATTCTGGACTTGGACATCTCACTCCTGTAGATTATCGTGCGCCTGAAATTGAATGTTTAGATACTCGCAATACTGCAGACGTTCCTGTGAGCATCCAATTTTTAGTAGATACATTAAGTCTCGATGATGAACAGCTTAATACTTCCTACTCCACTTGTTTCCAAAATGATGTAGCGGATGAAGGAGATATGCATTATTATGATCTTCGATCATTTGAAGTAGATCAAGATGATGTATATACTTTTGAATTTAGCGGAAGCTTCCGACATGGTGCTGCATTTTTGTACGAAGGTGTTTCAGACCTTTCAAGTGGTGCTTGTCAGCACATTATTGCTGTAGCTAAGGAAAGAGAAGCCGGGAGAGGATACTTCAGTGAAATAGATACTTTATTTACGATAAGCATTGCCCTAAAAACCGATCAAAATTATTCCTTATTAACTACTTCTTACTTCGCAGAACAAACAGGGCTATACCGCTGGGCGGTATACGGTGCTAAAGGTGGTAAGGTGGAGAGTGTAGAGAGCATTGAAGGAATACTAAAAAGAGAATTAATTTGTTCTGATTTGGATACGATGCTCGATAATCAAAATTTATTAGCGTTTACTGGGCAACCAAGCATATCAGACAATTGTATGAGTACACCATTATTGAGTTTTGAAGATCAACTATTACTCAATGGGGAATGTGGAATTACTGTTTTAAAAAGAGAATTTACGGCTACTGATCAATCTAATAATAGGGTGTCCTGTACACAGGATATATTATTCAGACCACCAACGGTAGACGATGTTATACTGCCTTCTTTATCGACGGTCATCGAATGTGATGAGCTTAACCAATGGGATAATAATGGAAATCCTCATCCCGATTTGACTGGTTACCCCTTAGTGCAGACGGCTTTAGATGTTTATACTTTATCAACAGATATATGTAATCTAGCAGCAACTTATGTTGATAACCCTGCGGTACCTATTTGCGAAAGCGGATATAAAATCTTAAGAGTTTGGAGTATATTTGATTGGTGTGATCCAACAACTAGTTTGCTTCATCACCAACAAATAAGAGTAGGAGATTTTACTGTTCCTGAACTTGAATGTTTGGCAGTAGATGACAATTTTGATGAAGTAACAGATACCCTGAGTTTCTCCACAACACCTTTTGATTGTACGGCTACTTTCGAATTGCCATTGCCTGTGGTTACAGATAATTGCTCTTCTACCTCAATATATAGCGAAGTGATTACAGATATAGAAGTATTGGTGTATAACCAATGGGGATTGGTAATCGATACGTTGATTGAACAAGAGGTTCTAGCAGTAGTACCAGAAGGTGCTATTTCACGAGAAGTAGGAAATATCCCACTAGGAAGTCATCGTATTCGATACACGGTTTCGGATGCTTGTGGCAATAGTAGCACGCTCGAATGCCCATTTATTGTTGAGGATAAAGTTGCACCTACAGCAATATGTAGCGACGATATTACGATCTCAATCGGAGGAGAAGGGGAAGTAATGATCGAAGCAGATCAGCTTAATGATGGAAGTATTGACAACTGTAGTTTTAGCCATATTGAGGTACGACGATTAGCTTCCGGTTGTACGCAGGCTAATGATTGGGGAAATATCATTCCACTCAATTGCTGTGATGTAAATGAAGTGGTTATAGTTGAGGTAAAAGCTATAGATGCCGTTGGTAATATCAACAATTGTCAGTTGAGCATTTTTGTACAAGATCAGCTCCATCCGAATTGTATTCCGCCTGTAGCAGCGGAAATGAGCTGTAATGATTTGCCGCAAGGCACAGACTTGAATAGCTTAACAGATTTACGCCATTTATTTGGAACGCCTGAAACGATAGATAATTGTAATGCAGACTGGCAAGAGTTTGCACCTATTATCAATTTAGATGATTGTGGTGCAGGAACGGTTACTCGTCAGTTTCAAGCAGTAGATGCTTATGGTAATATATCTACCAATCCTTGTTTTCAAGAAATACAATTGACGATTGAAAATAATTATGCAATTAAGTTTCCAAGAGATATCAGTATCAATTGCGATCAAGCTATGGATTTTGAACCAGAGATTTACATCTATGCTTGTGATTTAATTGCAGTAAATTATGAAGATGTGGAGTTTCCAGCATCTGGTAATGAGCGCTTCCAATTATTCCGGACTTATAACATTATCAATTGGTGTGAATATGATGGGGTGTCTGATCCATTAGAAGTTTCACGCGACGAAAATTGTAATGATGAAGCGGGCGAAGCAGATGTTTGGCTTAACCGCTTACCGGATATGGCATATATCGATACAGATGAGGATGTATATAATACCATACCATATGGGGGTGAAAAAGGCTATCAATGTGATGGAACTACCAACCCAGAGGGCTATTGGAGAGCAGTACCTTCTGTCGGTTATTGGCAATATATGCAGGTAATAAAAATTTACGATAATGAAGCACCTGAGTTGCAATTTGAGATACCTGAAGCAGTATGTACAAGCGATGATCCTTGTGCTGCGTTGATTGAAATAGGAGTAGATATTTTGGAAGGCTGTACGCCAAATGAAATTCAAGCATCACTATTGCTAGAAAATGATATGGTTCAGGATATTACTCAAAATGCTATTCAATCTATCAGTAATGGAAAAATAGAAATTGCAGATTACTTCCCCATAGGCATTCATCATTTGCGATTGGTAGTTAATGATGGATTTGATAATGAAACAAGTATTCTGATTCCAATAGAAATCATTGATTGTACAGTTGATGAACCCCTTGCAAGCAATGGTCTTGTTTTTGAACTAAGTCCAGTAAATGAAGAAATAGATATTGATAATGATGGAAACTTGGATTTGGCAAGTCTAGAATTATTTGCTAATGACTTATTAATCAACGATATATTTGATTGTGGAGAGGAAGTCAATTATGCGATTAATCGTATTGGAAGTCCTGTGAATTTAAGTCAAGATAAGCTCATATTCACTTGTGAAGATACGACTGAGATTAACGTTCAAATTCATGTCTGGGATCATGCATTTAATCCTTACAGCATTCAATTGAATGGCACTTTGGGGGGACCTAATTTTGCACAAAGTTTTGCACAGTTTGTCATTGAGGACCCTAGTGATTTTTGTAATCCAGTTTTGACTACAGCAATTACTGGCACAATAGAAACGATGGATGGTCATCCCTTGCCAGGGGTGCAATTGGAATTAACTGGAGGACAGGAGATGATTTCAGAAACTAATGCTGTTGGTGATTTTACTTTTGAAGAAGTCCTTTTAGACGAGGCATATACAATTGATCCATACTTCAATGAAGGTCCTAAAAATGGTATTTCGACTTTTGATTTGATATTAGTAACCAAGCATATTTTAGGGGTCACTCCATTAGATTCCCCTTACAAAATGATAGCAGCGGATGTCGATAATTCGGGAAGTATCTCTATCTTGGATTTGGTATTGATCCGCAAAATGGTACTTAGCATTATCAGTGAGTTTCCTAATAATAAAAGTTGGCGATTTATTGATGCCAATTATGAATTCCCACAAAGTACAGATCCATGGTATGAGACTTTCCCTGAACAGGTGCACTATGATGCTTTGAGTGACGAAGCATCTGCTGCCCATTTTGTTGCCATCAAAGTAGGTGATGTCAATTTGGATGCTTACACAGGAGGATTCGCTTCAGAAGAAGCAGATGATAGAAGCAATGAAGCATTCACGATTATAAAACGAGCAAAAACAAGCACTCGAGAAGGTTACTATGAACTCCACTTTCTAAGTAATGAATTAAATGCGGTTCAAGGATTTCAGTTCTCATTAGCAATAGATTCCAAAAAGGCTATCCCAGAGCAGGTTTATTACCGATTGTTGCAAGAAGAGCATATTTCAACGATGCATCTTTCCCAAGATTTGATGACCATTAGTTGGAACAAAAACAACCAAAGTATTGCGTTCAATGATACGATAGTATTGTTTACGTTGGAAGTATCTGCCACCTCTGCTGAGGAGGCTCTTGAATCCGTTTCTATTTCTTCCAGACTCACAAAAGAGGAAGCTTACAACAATCAGGATGAAACTTTACCCGTTGAGTTGATGACATTACAACGCCATAATGTGGCATCGAATTTTGAGCTATATCAAAATCAACCTAACCCATTCCGTCAAAGCACTTTGCTTCCATTTGATTTGCCAGAGGCAGCTTGGGCAGAGCTATGTATTTATGATCACTTAGGTAGAGTGGTTTGGACACAAGCAAATCATTTCCCGAAAGGGCGATCGCAGGTGATTCTAGATAATGTAGGCAATTGGCCAGTAGGCATTTATTATTACTCGCTTAGGCTAAATGGGCAGACCATAATAAAGAAAATGGTAAAACAGTAGATTATCTTTTCCGGAGGTGAGATACAATTTTTCGCAAACTTGCTGCATTATGAGCAGAGGCAAAAATGTCGATATAAGGCATGGCCGCAGTCATTCCTTGTACACTTGGCTCAAAGGCTGGATTTCCGGCAAGGGGATTCAACCAAATAACTTTGGCAGCTTTACTATGAATTTGTTTCATGGAGGTTTTTAGGGCATCTACATTTCCGGTATCCCAACCATCACTTAAGATGAGCACAATCGTATTTCGGTTGAGCATTTTTGAGGCGTAATCTTTACAAAAAGTAGTCAACGATTCGCCAATTCTTGTTCCGCCAGACCAATCCGGTACAGATTGTGAAAGCTCCGTTAAAGCTTCTTTGTAATCTTTATCTTTTAGCTGTTGGCTAACACGATGTAAGGACGTACTAAACACAAAAGTTTCTATGCTACGGTAAGCATTTTGGAAGGCATAAATGAATTGAATTAAAAACTGACTATATAAATCCATTGATTTACTCACATCACAAAGCAAAACGATTTTTCGCTTATTGCGAGGCGGTTTTTGAAAGGCTAGATCCATGATTTCGCCACCCCTTCGTAGATTTAAACGAAGTGTTCTTCTAAGGTCGAGACGAGCAGAGCGTTTGGCTTTTTTTTGCCTACGGCTAAATTGAAAGGCGAGCGATCGGGCTATCATCTGAATGAGTTGCAGGACTTCTGTCAATTCGTCTTCTGAGAATGTAGAAAAGTCTTTTTGTCCCATTGCTTCGAAAGCACTGTAAGTAGCTACCTCTTCTTTTTCTGCTTGGGTATTGCCTTGAAGCCAGCTTTTAAGTGCTTGGAAAGAAGGCTGCTGGCTAGCGCTATTTTTACTTTTTTGACCATCTCCTTCAGATTCTACCACTTTTGAATCCACTGCTTTTTCTAGTTCTGTCCAGTATTGTCGGTAGAGTTCATCAAACTTTCTTTGCTGTTGCAAAGAACGGCAAAGAACTGTTTTCATGCATAGTTGAAAATCTTGAGGTGCAGCATAAGGTTGAAGTATTTCGATGGCTTTTAGCGCATCTACTTCTTCGATCGGGCCAATTCGAAAGCCCTTCTGCCGAATAAAACGGCAAAAACCAATGATATTTGCGCTTAGCGCAGTACGACGTTTGATCAGTTCTTTTTGCGCCATTTAGAGTTGATCCAGTTTTGAAATAGCACCTACTTTTTCAAAAAGTTCAGATAATGACAATTGGGTTTGTCGGATATCTTGCCAGTCTTTTAGTACGATACCGAGTGTTGATTCGACGATTTCTTTATCCAAATGATCGATATGCAAAGCTGCTAAGGCTTGCGCCCAATCCAAGGTTTCCGCTACGCCAGGGATTTTATCTAGTTTCGTTTTGCGGAGTTCTTGCATGAAGAGACAAATCTGTTGGCCGAGACGATCATCAATACCTGGTACTTTTTGTTGTACAATTTGTACTTCTTTTTCAAATGTGGGATAAGAGATGTAGAGGTATAAACATCTTCTTCGAAGTGCTTCTGACAATTCACGAACACGATTACTTGTGACAATCACCTGAGGGATATGCGTCGCTTGGATCGTTCCAATTTCTGGAATACTAATTTGCCAATCTGATAGTAACTCTAGTAAAAAGCTTTCAAATTCCTCATCGGCACGATCGATTTCATCGATCAATAATACAGGAGCTTGATGATGAGTGATGGCTTGGAGTAATGGTCGTTTTAATAGGAATTTGTCACTGAAGATATTTTTTTCTTTTTCTTCAAGACTGCTATCTGTTTGCTCGTCCATTTTTAGATGGAGCAGCTGATGTTGGTAATTCCATTCATATAGCGCCTGCGGTGCATCCAAGCCTTCATAGCATTGCAAACGAATCAAATCCGTTTCCAAAGCTTTGGCCATAACTTTGGCAATTTCGGTTTTGCCCACTCCGGCAGGGCCTTCGATGAGCAATGGCTTTTTCAATTGTTTGGCTAAGAAGATAGACATTACAATTGAAGGCTCCGTAACATAAGCTTGTTTTTGGAGCAAATCTTTGATATGAGCAAGTCCAGAATGTTCCATAAGTAGTTAGGCTAGTCAAAATTGAGTGTATATTTCATATGGTTTGCTTGAAAAGCTAGATGACCAAAAACCTGTAAATTCGTTTTCAAAACGAACGCTAGGAATTATGCCAATTTCAGCCAGAGGTATACAGGTTCTAGCCTTACTATTTAAAGCAAAAATGAGGAAGCAGTGAAGGACAAGGGCCATTCACTGCTTCTTATAACTTTACGAAAGCAAAATTGTTTAGCTAGCCGCACTCAGTGCTTTACGAGCATAAACTCTTGCTAAGTGCGAACGGTATTCTTCTGATGCAAAATGATCACTCATTACATCAACACCTTCTGCAGCAGAGCTAACTGCTGCTTCGATATTGCCTGTATCATAAGCTTTTCCCGTAAGGGCATCCTCAATGCCTTTCGCACGATAAGCTTTATCTGCTACTCCTGTGAATGCTACACGAACACGATCACAAGTACCATTAGTACGCGTAATCATCGCGGCACAGCCAACAATTGCAAAGCGAGAGGCTGGTTGCATAAACTTCTGATAAGAAGTAGACGTACCTGCAGGAGGGATTGGAATACGAATAGAAGTTAGTACTTCATCTTCACCCAATGCCGTTTCATAAAAGCCAGTGAAGAAATCCTCTGCTGAGATGCTACGAGAACCATTAGGGCCGAGTACCGTAATTTCAGCTTCCGCTGCTAACATCAATGCTGGCCAATCAGCTGCTGGATCGGCATGTGCTAGACTTCCGCCAATAGTACCCACATTACGTACTTGAACATCGCCAATCAAATCTGCCGCTTCTGCAAGCATAGCCACTTTTTCTTTGACTAAATCAGAATGTGCAATTTCGCCATGTGTAACGCCTGCACCAATGACTAGAGTGCCACCTTCCTCTTTTATACCTTTTAGATCGTCTAAACGACTAATGTCGATTAAATGAGCCGGTTGATTAAGGCGTAATTTAAGTGCAGGAATTAAGCTATGTCCACCAGCCAATAATTTGGCATCATCGTGGGTATTTAATAAATCGAGTGCCTCTTTTAAGCTGCTTGCTCGATGATATGTAAATCCGGTAGGAATCATTGTTTTTGGTTTAAAAATTTACGAATTCATGGTTCTCCAAACACGCTCTGGTGTCATTGGCATTTCCAAATCTTTGATGCCGAATGGTGCTAATGCATCCATAACTGCGTTTACTACTGCTGGTGTAGAACCAATGCAGCCAGCTTCTCCAGCACCTTTTACACCAAGTGGGTTGTGTGGACAAGGTGTTACTTGACGATCTACTTCAAAGCTTGGTAGATCATCTGCTCTTGGCATGGTATAATCCATATAAGAGCCATTAGTCAATTGGCCATATTCATCATAAATTGCGCCTTCAAACAATGCCTGTCCAATACCTTGTGCCAAACCACCATGGATTTGACCATCAACAATCATTGGATTAATAACGTTTCCTACGTCATCTACAGCGATAAAGCGCTTTAAACTTACTTTTCCAGTGTCTTTATCTACCTCTACAATAGCGATATGTGCACCGAATGGATAAGTAAAGTTGGCAGGATCATAAAAACTAGAGAAATCCATACCTGGCTCTAAGCCTTGTGGATAATCATGAGGCACATAAGCGGTCAAAGCTACATCGCCAAAAGCTACGCTTTTATCTGTTCCTTTTACCGTCCATTTGCCACCAGCATATTCTAAATCTTCTGGATTTGCCTCAAGCTTGTGAGCAGCAATTTGAGCACCTTTTTCTAGTACTTTTTCAATACTTCTAACAATGGCACTACCGCCAACGGCCAAACTACGAGAACCATAAGTACCCATACCAAAAGCTACTGCTTCAGAATCACCGTGAACGATCTCTACATCTTCTAATGGAATACCTAGTTTATCAGCAACAACTTGTGCAAAAGTCGTTTCATGACCTTGCCCATGAGAGTGAGAACCAGAATATACGCTCACTTTACCTGTGGGCTGTACACGTACTTGTGCAGACTCATACAAACCTGCGCGTGCACCTAGTGCCCCCACCACAGCAGATGGTGCAATACCACAAGCTTCAATATAAGTTGAGAAACCAATACCTAATAGGCGGCCTTCATCTCTAGCTGCAGCTTGTTCTTTTCGGAAATCTTCGTAGCCAACCATTTCTAAGGCACGTTCCAATACCCCATGATAATTACCACTATCATATTGTAAAGCAACTTGAGTCATATAACCTTCCTCTTTTACACCGTCGAAAGCAGGAATGAAGTTTTGAAGGCGCAACTCAGCAGGGTCTCTTTTCATTTCTAGTGCAGCCTTGTCCAATAAGCGCTCTAGTAAGTAAGTAGCTTCGGGACGGCCTGCACCACGATAAGCATCTACAGGAGTAGTATGTGTGAATACACCTGTTACGTCAACATTAATCTTTGGAGTGGTGTATAATCCTTGTAGTAATGTTCCGTGTAGCCATGTTGGTACACAAGGAGCAAAAGTAGAAAGATAAGCACCCAAGTTAGCGTGTGTTTTTACTCGAAGGGCAAGGATGTTACCATCTTTATCAAAGCCCATTTCTGCTTTAGAGATATGATCACGACCATGTGCATCCGTCAAAAATGCTTCACTACGGTCAGAAGTCCACTTTACAGGACGATTAAGCTGCTTAGAAGCCCAAATCACGAGTGCTTCTTCAGCGTAGTGGAAAATTTTTGAACCAAAGCCACCACCTACATCAGGAGCGACTACTCTTACCTTATGTTCGGGTACACCCAATACAAATGCACACATGAGTAGCCTCGTTAAGTGAGGGTTTTGGGAAGTTGTATGCAAGGTATACTTACCACTATGATCTTCATACTGACCAATCGCAGCACGAGGTTCCATTGCGTTAGGAATCACGCGTTGATTGGTAAACTCTAAAGAAGTGATATGGTCAGCTGCGCTCATAGCTGCATTAACCTCATCGATTGGGTTGCCAAGCTCCCAATCAAAGCACATATTATTAGGTGCATCATCATGAACGAGTGGTTTGCCATCAGCAACTGCATCAGCTGCATTGGTAACCGCATCAAGTTCTTCATATTCCACATCTACCATATCTGCAGCATCACGAGCAGCTTCTTTGCTTTCTGCAATAATCATGGCTACTCCATCTCCTGCATAACGAGCTTTATCCGCTACCAAAAGAGGATGCGGAGGCTCTTTCATTGTATCGCCATTTTTAAAGTTAACTTGCCAGCCACATGGTACGCCATTGATGCCTGCTGCAGCGATATCTTTTCCTGTGAAGATTTTTACAACGCCATCCATTGCTTCCGCCTTACTAGTATTGATACTTAGGATTTTGGCGTGCGCATAAGGAGAGCGGAGAATATAGGCATACGTCATGCCTGGTAAGACGATATCATCTGTATATCGACCTTTACCTGTGAGAAAACGCTGATCTTCTACGCGTTTTACAGATTTTCCTATAAACGTCATTTTTTCTTTTCTTTTAAGGTTGAATTTTAATACTTGACTGCTTGCGTGGATTAGGCACTAACGGCCGCTTCGCCACTTCTAATTTTTTTAGCAGCATGTTGAATAGAGCGAACGATATTATGGTAACCTGTGCATCTACAGAAATTACCCTCTAAAGCTTCTCTAATTTCTTGTTCGGAAGGATCATTGTTGTGACTCAATAGGTCAGCAGCAGTCATGATCATACCTGGAGTGCAGAAGCCACATTGCAAGCCATGTTCTTCTTTAAATCCTTCTTGAAGCGGATGTAAGGCACCATTTGTGGCCATGCCCTCAATAGTTTTGATATGGCTACCATCTGCTTGAACCGCAAGTATAGTGCATGATTTTACGGCTTTTCCATCGACAAGTATGGTACAGGCGCCACAGCTACTGGTGTCGCAGCCAACGTGTGTTCCGGTGAGTTGTAGGGTGTCACGCAGAAATTGTGCTAGAAGGGTGCGGTCTTCTACTTCTTTTTCAACGCTTTGCCCATTGACAATTAATTCAACTTTTGCCATGATGTGTGTGTTTTAAGACAGAATTCGTAATAAATATGTTTTAAATATAAGCTGGCATTATGCAGTTGTTATGCCAGCTCTTTTTCTAATGCTTTAAAGAACTGTTTAGTAAGTGTATTGGCTACGCCAGAAAGTACTCTTTGACCAGTTCTTGCGAGTAGACCAGAAAGTTTTGCTTTACCGTCGAACTCCATTTCTGTCTGTCCATCTTCTTTTTTATTTAATGCTATCGCTACATCTGCAGAAACGTTTCCGATTTTGCTTTTTTGAGTAATTTTTAGTACAAAACGTTCTGGTTCTTTCTTTTCTGCTACTTTTAGATTTCCTTCAAAAGAGCCTTTCACAGGACCTATTTTTACATCTGCAATAGCTTTGAACTGGTCTTCTTCTATTTGTTCCAGCCTTGAAATTCCTGGTGTAATGCGTGTTAACACTTCTGGATTCATGAGACAGTCCCATATAGCCTTCGATGATGCATCGAATTGGTAGTTACCCTTTAGATTCATAGGTGAATGTGTTTAATTTTATATTTTTTAATAATCTATAATAATACCAATGATGTAAGGCGTTTGGAGTTGAACAAAAATAGGCTTGAGCTCTACAGCAGGCTGTTTTTGCAAATTTTTAGAACAACTTGTTCGTTATTTTTTATAAGCTACTTTGGATTTAAAACTTTCATAAATCTTGTTCTTCAAATTTAGGAAAGTATTTTTAAATAAAATATCACATTAATATCAAAAAATAGCATATTTCTATTTTATAAGTTTAATAATACCAAATTTTAGTTATTTTATAAGTCTTTAATCAAAATTTCATTCTAAAATCTTTCAAAGGTAAATAAATGGAGAAAAGTGCTTAATCAAACCATCCACTTCGTCTCATGATTTTAAGAACTCATTAAATTTGATGGATAGAAATTTAGTAAAAAGAGGGATTTGTTAAGAAATATATATACAAAGTGGGAGCATGATCTTTTTCGTAGCGTGCTGGTCAGTATTTAGATATGATTTTTAGCTGACGTAATATTATCAGCCTATTGTTGAATTTTTATTGAACCAATATTTAGCCTTACTAGATACGGATTGAAAAATATACATCTAAGCCGAATATCCGCATTGGTTTTTTATCGGCGCATCGGTACTTTTGCCAAGTAGTGAGAAAATAGTTGTTGATTTTTCATTAATGAAAAAGAAAGCTCATCATCATGTTTAGTACTTGGTACTAAACCGGATAAAGTACGCGATGTTGTTAGTTTGTTTTATTCAAAGATCAGCAATTGAATCTAAAAATAACAGGAGAGAAATATGTAACTCTTCAATGCATTTGCAGAAAAATGAAGAAGTATATCACTTGATCAACTATCTGTTTTATACCCTCAATGACAAAAAAAGATTCGATTATACCTCAGTAGTTTAAGAAGTTATTAATGGCATAATGCCATATTGAAGATCAATTTTATTTGGCTATGGTGAATATAAAAGTAGTGCCTTGTTCAGGTATGGATTGTAAAGAAATCTTACCTCCATGTAGTTCCACTACTTTTTTACAAAGTGCTAGGCCGATTCCTGTACCCTCATAGTCTTTTGGGCCATGAAGCTTTCGGAAGAGTTGGAAAATTTTATCATGAAAAGAAGGGCTAATGCCTATACCATTATCTTCAACTTCAAATCTCCAGTAATTTATTTCTTCCATAGCTTTAATTTCAATAAATGGCAGTTCTTTCTTTTTTCTAAATTTGATGGCATTGGCAATCAAATTTTGGAGTAACTGCTTAATTTGAACATAATCTCCAAAAATAGCCTTTGGAATACAGCTTGTAATAATTTTAGCCTTTGACTCCTCAATACTTACTCTTAAATCTTCTAAAACATTGTCAATAAGGTCTGGTAAAATAATAATGTCTTTTTCTACCTTTTGGGTATTCACCTTTGAATACTCCAAAAGTTTGTGGATGAGTCTATCCATTCCTTTAGCACCTTTCATGATATAATCGAAGTATTGGCGCTCTTTATCATCAAGCTGATTGTTGAGCTTCTTGCTCAATATTTGTGTAAAGCCAAGGATAGTACGAATAGGTGCTTTTAAATCGTGGGAAGCCAGATAAGCAAAGTTTTCAAGCTGCATATTACTTTCAATATATTTCTCTAAAGACGTATTTTTTTCCTCAAGTGCCTTTTGTGCTCTTTTAATGGTCGTAATATCAGTAATTGTTGTTATGGATTCCTTATATTTTCCACTTCCATCATAAATACCTCTCATTCTAATATATCCGTGTAAGATGGATTGGTCTTTACGGATAAAATTTAGTTCAAAATCAGCAGATGAAATCTCTCCGCTCTTAATATTTGTCATTGTATTCTCAAGATCTTTGAGTAGATGTTCTTCAACAATTAATTTTGGAGAGTTATTTACCAGTTCATGAGTCTGGTAACCAACCATTTCAGCAAATGCAGGATTGACCTTAGTTATTTGTACTCCATTGGAAGTACAAATACCTAATCCACTGTTTTCAAAAATGGTGCGGTAACGTTCTTCACTTTGCCGTAGTGCATGCTCTGCATTTTTTATTTTGGAAATATTGGTTGCACAGACTAAAGCTCCTGAGATTTGCTTATCAGCGTTAATGATTGGAGAAACATTAAGTAAACAATAATGTGGTGCTCCATTCATTGGAAAAGACAAACTGTGTTCAATGTTTTCACCTAAGAGAGCTGCTTGAAAAGCTTTTTTCCAAAACGGGATATATTCCTGATGTACATAATTAAGGATATTTTCTCCAACCTTAGGTGCAGGCAAGCCCTTTTGGTGAAGCATATTGGTCCAAGTTTTGTTAAAACCAGTAAGTTTATAATCCTTGTCAATTGTCCATAAGCTATCCTTTAAATTATTAAGAACAGAACTTAGATAAGATTCATTTTTTTGGAGTGCTAATTCTGTATTGGTTGCCTTAGTAATATCACTTTGGATTCCCCAAAGACCAAAAAGTTTTTGGCCTTTGATGATTCCAAAAATGGAATTGGAGATAAATCTTTGCTCATTTTTTAGATTAGTGATTGGTATTTTTGATTTAGAAATTTGATAATTAGATTTTGCTAGGGTTTTATACAGTTCTGTGCCCTGATTTTGCCAAACTTTTTTATTAACCTCTCCGATTCCTAAGCCTTTGAGGTTTATGGATGAGTCGATGGCATATAGTTCTGAAAACGCATGGTTGCTTTCTTTTAGATATCCAACAGCTAAAATATCTTTGACTTGATTTTCAAGACTTTGATTTAAGCTAATAGGCTTTTTAAACTCAACCTTAAAAATAGCTTCTGAACTATAGGTAAGAAATTCTCTTAAACTTTTTTCTGATTTCTTTTGCAGATCATATTCAAACTGAGAAAGCCTCAAAAGGCTTACTATCTTATAAAAAGTAAAGAATACAAAAATAGATACATTGAAGATCATTTTTTTTACCATTATTTGATCTTGTAAAATTTCGGCAAGATGAGGTAATTCAATGATCCATAGCGAACAAGCAAAAATAAATAGTGTTGATGCAACTACTCTACCAAAACGTTTATTATCAGGAAAAAATAGGAGTGCGTTAATAGAGATAGGGATGATAAGTATAGAAGTAAATGGGGAATACAAAAAAAATATCATGAAACAGACTAGTGCAGAAGGAACAAAAGTTATTAAGGCAGCGGATAGAAAGGTTTTATTGTGTCGTAAAAGTAATAGAAAGAACGAAAATAAAAGAACGATAAGAATGTTATAGAGCAATACCTCAGTAGTGGATAATCTAGTTATCCATGCATATGCCTGCGCAGCTACACCAGATATCAACGCTGCGTATATATCAATCGTGATTAATTTTTTGATAAAATTTAGTTGTTCTGGCCTTTCATTTACTAATACATTCAGTTTTTCTATTCGACTGATCATGAAAATTAATTATAGAGAAGACTATCTTCAATCTAAAATTTTAATTATAAAAAAATTGAATTTTTAGTTAATTGGAAAAGGATACCAATTTTTTGTAAGTTTTTCTGGCTTTTTCGATTGCAGATAAAATAGACGTGTTGTGAGTTATGAGGAGGTATGATATGCATTCATGTTATGAATCAACATGAATGCATATGAAAATTATTTAATTCGTAAAACCAAATTTTATTCCACCATAAAAATGAACACCAGGCCCTGGTTCAAAGAAACGATTACCGAAAGCATTGATACGAATATTAGCGTTATAGGCAGTATCAAGTAGGTTGTTTACACCAAAAAATGGAGAGAAATTCCAGCCTACTTTTCTAAAGCGATATCCTAGTCGAAGATTGACGATGGTATAGGCATCATCAGTTACTTCATTTGAGTTATTGACAAATAGTTCCCCTACAAACCTTGTTTGTATACTTCCGTAAAATCCTTTTAGTTTTTGGTAGCGCAAGGCTACAAAACCCATGTGTTGTGGAATACCTGGAAGACGATTGCCATCAAATCTATCAAAATCATTAAACTTAAAATCTGAATAGGTATAGCTCGCACGAGCAAGCCAGTGTTTTGCGAAAGCATAGTTTAATTGCATTTCAATGCCCGTTCGATTCGTACTACCCGCATTCCTGAAGAAGGTTCTGCCTGGGAATGGCTCTAGTTCAAAGGGCAAAATTTCATCTTCTACTTGGATATAGAAAAGAGCGACTTCACCAAATAGTCTGTTCGTAAACTCTGATCTATATCCGACCTCATAATTAGTGGCTTTTTGTGGTCCCAATTCATTATTGAATCCACCAAGGTTTGTTGGATTATTGGATAACTCTGACAAGGCAGGTGTTTCAAAACTGGTCGAAAAAGAAGTAAAGATCTGACTTGTGTTGCTTATCAAATATTGCAAAGCAATGGAAGGGTTGACTTGATTGTACGTTCTATCACCAGAATTATCCCCATTAGCAGTAAAGCGATCTATCGCTTCTAAGTTCAAAAAGTCTGCTCTAAAAGCAACTCTGGCCCGCCATTTTTCTCCTAGTAAAAGATGCTGGATAGCATAAAGGCCAATGCTCTGAAAGCGTTCTTCTTGCTCAAAGCTTAAATCACCTAATACACCTTCTAGGTTATTATATCTTCTTCGATCATCTGATTGAATGGATATATCTGAGCCCACGACAAACTGCCCATGGATATTTCCATAGGTGGTAGGTGTAGTATATTTTACACCTCCGCCATGGAATTGTCTTTCAAATTGTACGATTCCACCATTTTCGAAAGGAAGGCGGTTGCTAAAGTCACGGAATGTTGTAAATGCTTTTATCGTTAAGTTACCCTTATTTATTTTTTGATTAAAGATTAAGCCTAATCTTGTTTGTGTTATTTCTTCACCCCCATTAAATAGCACATTGCGATCTCGTGCTTGTTCTCTACTTTCTGATACTTGCTCCAAGGTAAGAGAGCCAGGATCTTCTGCTTTGGGACTATTGGAGTAATTTAGAATAAAACGAATGCTTGAATTTGCATTAAGTTGGTAGTTGGCTTTAGCATAAAATTGACCCATTTGTACGGCACTTTGTTGCCTAAAGCCATCCATCTGCATATAATTTCCGTGTACTATATAATTGAGTTTACCGAGGGTTTGTCCAAATTTTAGTTGATATTGTTGCAAGCCAAATGAGCCTATAGCAGCTCTGAATTGAGTCATTAATTGGCTGCTTGTTTCTTGAGTGACGAAGTTAAGGACTCCTCCAGCAGCATTTCCGTAAAGGCTAGAAGAAGGACCACGAAGTACTTCTAGCCGCTCTAGCAAACCAATGTCCAAATTGTCTACTTGGCCTTGTCCATCTGGTGTTGTTTCAGGCAATCCATCAACAATAATTTGTATGCCTCGAATACCGAAAGAAGAACGTGCCCCAAATCCACGGATCGAAACACGAAGATCTTGTGCAAAATTAGTAGCATTCAATGCAAAAACACCTGGAATCTGATCCAAGGCATCATTGATAGTCAATTGGGGTTGCCCCAACTGCAATTGACTTTTACCCAAGCTTGATATAGCAAAAGGAACTTCCGTGAGTTTTTCGCTTATGCGAGATGCTTTAATGGTTATTGAATCTAATGCTCTTGTGATCAAAGAGTCTTGAGCATTAGATCCGAAATGAAAAAGAAGAAATAAACAACAAAACAGTAAAGATTTTTGCATGGCTACTTTTTGAGTCAAAAATAGCGAATTGATCTTTTAATTTTTTGCTGTTCACAGATTCTTGTCGGCCATTGGTTTAAGAAAAACTTAAACCGCTACATATTTCGACGATACTGCCCACCTACTTCATACAGGGCATTTGTAATCTGCCCAAGAGAGCAATATTTTGTCGCTTCGATTAGTGCTTCGAAAATATTGCCGTTATTGATCGCGATTTTTTGAAGATGCTTCAACCATTCTTGTGCTTTGTTGGTATTGGCTTGTTGCAATTGTTGTAAGGTGTTAATTTGTGCTTCTTTTTCTTCTTCTGTAGAACGTATAACCTCTTGTGGAACAATCGTAGGAGAACCCTCTTTGCTCAAGTATGTATTCACTCCAATGATTGGTAATTCACCCGTATGCTTCAATGTTTCGTAATAGATACTTTCGTCCTGGATTTTACCACGTTGGTACATCGTTTCCATAGCACCCAATACTCCGCCCCGTTCCGTAATGCGGTCAAATTCGGCCAGAACAGCTTCTTCCACCAAATCCGTCAATTCTTCAATGATAAAAGAGCCCTGAATGGGGTTTTCATTTTTAGAAAGGCCTAATTCGTGGTTGATAATCATTTGGATGGCAACAGCACGGCGGACACTTTCTTCTGTTGGTGTCGTAATTGCTTCATCATAAGCATTGGTATGTAGTGAGTTACAGTTATCATAAATCGCATATAACGCTTGGAGCGTTGTTCGAATATCGTTAAATGCAATTTCCTGTGCATGCAAGGAACGGCCAGAAGTTTGGATGTGATATTTTAGTTTCTGTGAACGGTCATCAGCTTTGTATTTGTGTTTCATGGCTTTCGCCCAAATACGACGAGCAACGCGACCAATTACAGCATATTCTGGATCTACTCCATTCGAGAAGAAGAATGAAAGGTTGGGTGCAAAATCATTTACATTCATACCTCTCGAGATATAGTATTCCACGAAAGTGAAACCGTTGGCCAATGTGAATGCCAACTGAGTAATTGGATTAGCACCTGCTTCTGCAATATGATAACCAGAGATAGAAACAGAATAGAAGTTACGCACATTATGGTCAATGAAGTACTGTTGCACATCACCCATCAAGCGCAAAGAAAATTCTGTTGAGAAAATACAAGTGTTCTGCGCTTGATCTTCTTTTAAGATATCAGCTTGGACGGTGCCGCGTACCATAGATAATGCTTCTGCCTTAAGGCGAGCATATACATCTGCTTCTAGCACTTGATCACCAGTTAGGCCCAAAAGCATAAGTCCTAGCTGATCATTTCCGTCAGGAATATCTCCTTTATAAGAAGGTCTTGGTAAGTCGTTATCCTCATACAGCTCTTTTAACTTGGCTTCCACTAAATACTCTAGGCTGTTTTCTTTGATATATTTTTCACAATGCTGATCAATTGCTGCATTCATGAAAAAGCCACAAATTGTAGCAGCAGGACCGTTGATAGTCATCGAAACGGAGGTCTTTGGCTCACAAAGGTCAAAACCAGAGTAGAGCTTTTTGGCATCATCCAAACAACAAACACTTACCCCTGAGTTACCAATTTTACCATAAATATCAGGACGATGGTCTGGATCTTCTCCGTACAATGTTACAGAATCAAAAGCTGTGGAAAGACGATTTGCAGGCATGCCGGAAGAAAGATAGTGAAAGCGGCGATTCGTTCGCTCTGGGCCACCTTCTCCTGCAAACATACGCGTTGGGTCTTCCCCTTTACGCTTGAATGGGAATACACCTGCCGTATATGGATACTCACCAGGTACATTTTCTTGTAATGACCAGCGAAGAATTTCACCCCAATCTTTAAATTTCGGTAAAGAAACACGAGGAATTCGAGAATGAGACAAAGAAGTTGTAAAAGTGGGTACACGAATTTCGCGATTACGTACCTTATAAACGAACTCATCGCTAGAATAGGCTTCCTTCTTTTCTTCCCATGCATCAAGGATGCGCTTGCAACGGCCATCTAAGTCAAGGCTTAGTTCTTCGTAGGCTTTTTCCAAACCTGCTAAAACTACTTTCTGTGCTTCAAGCTGTGGCTGCTTTTTGACAGCTGCAACAGATTCTTGGAGTCCAAAAAGGCCTCTAGCAATTTCACATTGCCTATCTACCCAACGATCATATTGGCGGTTATTTTCCGAAATTTCGGACAAATAACGAGTTCTGCTTGGTGGTATAATAAAAATCTTCTCACTCATTTCCTTCGAGATAGAAAGATCAGAACGAAGATCAGCATTTGTTTTTTCAGTAATTAGATCCATTAATTTACGGTATAAAGTATTCATACCTGGATCATTAAATTGAGAAGCAATTGTGCCATGAACAGGCATCGTATCTGGGGCTTGATCCCACAATTGGTGATTGCGCTGATATTGTTTTTTGACATCTCTTAGGGCATCTTGCGCACCTCGTTTGTCATATTTGTTAATGGCAATAATATCAGCAAAATCGAGCATGTCGATTTTTTCAAGCTGTGTAGCTGCACCATATTCAGGGGTCATTACATAAAGCGAAACATCCGAGTGATCAACAATTTCTGTATCTGACTGGCCAATACCAGAAGTTTCTAAAATGATTAGGTCAAAGTTAGCTGCCTTTAGAATGTCAACAGCTGCTTGTACGTGTTTAGAAAGGGCCAAGTTAGATTGGCGAGTAGCTAAGGATCGCATGTAGGCACGGCTGTTATTTACCGAATTCATGCGAATACGATCACCTAATAGTGCACCTCCTGTTTTACGTTTTGAGGGATCGACAGAAATAATAGCAATAGTCTTATCTTTGAAATCTAGCAAAAAGCGACGAACTAATTCATCTACTAAGCTAGATTTGCCAGCACCCCCTGTTCCGGTAATACCTAGTACAGGGATATTCTTTTTGCTAATCTCTGTTCGAATATTATCTAACCAAGCTGCATTTTCTTTAGGAAAATTTTCCACTGCTGAGATCATTCGCGCAAGCGAGTGATTATCTTTATCATGGAATTTTTGGAGTTGCCCATTTAAATGATTACCAACTGGAAAATCACATTCCTGCAAAACATCATTAATCATACCCTGTAAGCCCATCTGACGGCCATCATCTGGTGAGTAGATGCGATTAATACCATATTGGTGTAACTCATCAATTTCGGTAGGAAGAATAGTCCCACCACCACCACCAAATATTTTGATGTGGGATGCACCTTGCTCACGAAGTAAGTCATACATGTATTTAAAGAACTCATTGTGCCCACCTTGGTAAGAAGTGATGGCAATCCCTTGTACATCTTCTTGAATAGCGGTATTAACGATTTCTTGCACAGAGCGGTTGTGGCCGAGGTGAATGATTTCAGCGCCTGAGCTTTGCATAATCCGGCGCATGATATTGATCGCTGCATCGTGGCCATCAAATAAAGATGCAGCCGTTACAATTCTGACCTTATAAGTTGGCTGGTAGGGTGCAATTTTTTCCATCAGAAGTATATAATTTGGTTAGGCTAAGTAATAAGTGTCTAGACAAAATTTACTGTATCAGCTTTTGCGTTGACTACTTCTATTGGTTTCACTTAGTGGTTATTTGGATTTTTGCAAAAATACTACTTTTCGCTTAGTTATACTAACTGTATAACTTCGATCAATTCACTCATCATCATTGCTGTTGCTCCCCACAGGATTTTATTATCAATGTTGAAAAAGGGAACATCTTTTAAAGTAATTTGCGGAGTGATTTTGATATTTGTTTTTTGGCGGATATTCGGACTCATAAAAGTTTGAAAAGGAACTTCCAAAATAGATGCTACTTCGCTTTCTTGTGGGATAAAAGAGGGGGTATAGTCCATAAAACCTACAAAAGGCTTGACATTAAAGTTACTCACAGGGATGTAAAGGTCAGTGAGTTCTCCAAGTATTTGTATATCATTGGGGTTAACACCGATCTCCTCTTTTGCTTCGCGCAAAGCAGTAAATTCAAAATCAGGATCACTATTATCATGACTGCCGCCAGGGAAGCTGATTTGTCCCTTATGTTGATCGTTTGGGTTGCTAGAAGTTCTCTCGATTAAGACGATATGCCACTCCTTTAGCTTGGGGAAGAGTAGTGCAATTACGCTCGCTTGTCGAGCATTGGAGGGTACATCAAATTTGGTTTGACGAGCCACATGTGCCATCCTATTATGCGCAGCAATTCCAGGCAACGGTCGTTGAAGACCGGATTGAATTTTATGAATAAAGTTTTGCATACTTAAATAACAAAAAATAGAGCGTTCAGTTGATAAAAGAGTAGCAGTTAGCTTTAATTTTAGGTTATAATAAGAAGGTTACATGATTAATAGCAGACCTCTATCAATTAAGATCATGCAATCTGAAATATTGATTAAAATTATCAGCTTTGTGGCTAAGTAAAAAACAATAAAAGCCTGTAGTGGTGGAGCTTATTTGTAGTGAAATGTAGAATTGTATAGCAGAATATTCCTAATTCTCAGGCTTGCTGAGAATTAGGAATATTCATGCATATTATTTCTTGCTAAGAAATTTAGGCGTAGAAGATGAGTTAATATGGTTGAGCCCAATAACTTAGTATCAATTACTCTTTGTTAGATATTTGTAAATATTTTTCAAGTGCCATGGTCATCGATGGAGTTTCTGGTGCGGGAGCCTTAATGTTGATCGTTAATCCACGATCTTCAACTGCTTTGCTCGTGCTATTACCAAAAACAGCCATCCGAGTATCATTTTGTTTGAAGTCAGGAAAGTTTTCAAACAATGACTTAATCCCAAGAGGGCTGAAAAATACTAGTACATCATAAGTAACATCGCTTAAATCCGACAAATCACTACTCACAGTACGATACATGAGGCTATCTTGCCAGTTGAAATCATTATCTGTTAAAAACTTAGAAACGGCTTTACTACCAAGATTAGAACATGGCAATAAAAAACGCTCATTAGCTTTGTGCTTTTTCAAATAGTTTGATAAGTCTTGGATTGTACGTTTACCTACAAAAACTTTTCTCTTTCTGTAAACTATAAACTTCTGCAAATAATTTGCAATAGCTTCTGTTAAGCAGAAATACTTAGTATCCTGTGACATTTTGATACGTAATTCTTCACAGATGCGAAAGAAATGATCTACAGCATTTTTACTAGTAAGAATAATTGCAGAGAACTCATCAGGACGAATACGTTGTTTGCGGAATTCTTTTGAGTCTAAACCTTCTACATGTATAAAAGGACGCCAATCGATTTGCAAATCGTATTTCTTCTGTAATTCATAATAAGGTGAGCGCTCTGGCTTCGGTTGGGAAATCAATATTGATTTTACTCTCTTCAGCTTCGACTCTATCGCTTTACCGTTTGCTGCCATTCAGAATTTATTTATTGATCGAGTTTTTCCAAAAAGAAGGAATTATAATTGCCCTAATACTATTTTTGCCATAATTAAAACGGGGGCTATTTCGATGGTGCAAATATACAACAAAAAGTGAAAAGTATTACTAATTAAATATTTGTAGCCAATTAAAATCCCTCTTAAACTTTTAAAAAGATAAAAAAAGACAATAATTCCAAACCCAAAGTAGGTACTTCCACTCGCTAGCTCCTCTGATCCGTAAGCAAGTAGTAAGTTGATAGGAGCTATCACAAAGCCTAAGATTATTCCAAAAATCATAGAGGTAAAACTAAAAGCTTTCAACTCCTTATTAAATGGGAAAAAAAATGCTAATATGCTATACAAAGAATGCTTAGATAAGAGTAATACCACAATTCCAACCAATAGATATAGTTGCAATTGTATATCGCTGTACGCTAAGTTTATCTTCTGATGCTGAGCAACTAAAAATAAAAATACTGCCAAATTGAAGAAGAAGAGAAAATATAGAAAAAAGTAGGGTAATCTTTTTCCTGCTTTATTATCTCTGAATAGTTGGTACATGATATTACCATTCAAGAAACCTTTATATGCTCTGTTTAAAAAGCTTCTGAAGGCAGTTGTAATGACTGTAATCAATATTAAACTACTAAGGATAATAGTTAGAATAAATCCTCTGTTAGATCGAGTATCGGAAGCTGCGGATGGTTTTTCTAATCGTATATTAGGATTTCTAGGTACTACAGATACCGCTGCTTGGGGAGGTATGACGATATCAAATGGGTTTTTGCTTTCTTCTTGTAATTGGACGCCTTCTTCATCTGAGGTCTCCGTTGCTGTATTTAACCTAGGTAATAGATCAAATGGATTATTCTCTTGAGCATTGATACTTTGCACAGCTAACAGCATCCAAATAAGTATATCAAATCGTATGGTACAGCGCATTTTTTTAAGGCTCAGAATCATTGTTTATTTACTGAAATTTGAACAAAAATAAAGATTTCAACGCCGTTCAAGAAATAAAAAATACTTATTAGCTTTTTTTTTGGGATAAAAAAAGTAGAACGGATGAAAAATCACAACAAAATGGAAATACTTTATATCTACCCCCGTTTGTTATACGAATCATGTTAATGAGCTATAAATCTTGTTAATGAGCTGTTAAGCTATGAAGTATACCGATTAGAATATTGTAATATTACTTGAATCATTTTAGTGGAGAATATTTATGAATAGCAATATCATTAAACGGATTGTATTATTGGGTGCCATAACGATTATCAGCCTTATTGGCATGCAATCTTATTGGGTCATTTCCACTTGGGATATTAATGAAGATGAGTTTAATAGCAAAGTAAGGTTGGCTTTATTAAATGTAGCAAAAAAAATGGCAGAGGCTAATGACAGTGCTTTGCCCGTTAAGGACGTAATTAAAAAGCGTACCTCCAATTATTATATTGTCAATATTGAGGCAGAAATCGATCCGACTTTACTGAAAGAATTTCTCCGTCGAGAGTTACAAGCCTTGGCAATGGATGAGGCATTTGAGTACTCCGTCTACGATTGTACGACCGATGAAATGGTATATGGTGGATTCTATGGAGCCTCTGAAGCAGAAAAAAATAAAGCAGAACTAGGGAATTTACCCAAATATGATGAATTTACGTATTACTTTGGAGTGAAGTTTCCAAATCGAACAGGTCATCTTTTGGGTAAGATGCAACTTACGATCACATTTACTGCACTAGTTATCGTTACCATTCTTTTTTTTATGTATTCGATGTTCATTATACTTCGTCAGAAAAGACTTTCTGAAATGCAGAAAGATTTTATCAACAATATGACGCATGAGTTTAAAACGCCAATTTCTACCATTCGTGTTTCAGCAGATGTCTTTTTACAAGCACCAGAGGTGCAGGCCGACAAACGTCTATTTCAATATGCCAATATCATAAAGGAGCAAAATATGCGTTTAAATAAACAAGTCGAAAAGGTACTTCAGTTGGCAACTATCGAGAAAGGCGGCTTTAGTTTAAAGCCTGAAGTGTTGAATTTGACGGAAGTCTTAGAGGGAATTCTAAACAGTATTCAAATAAGGATAGAAAAAATAGGTGGAGAATTGGAGGCAAAACTTCCCCCAAAAAACTGGTCTATTAATGCTGACCGATTGCACCTCACTAATATATTACACAACTTATTTGACAATGCTATAAAATATTGTAAAAATAAACCTAGAATTGAGGTGCAGCTAAATGAATATCAGGGCTATTTGGAACTGTCAATTAAAGACAACGGAATGGGGATTCAGGCAGAATATATCAGCCGTATTTTTGATAAGTTTTACAGAGTGCCAACCGGTAATCGCCATGATGTTAAAGGCTTCGGTCTTGGTCTGTATTATGTCAAAAATATTTGCGATGCGCATGGCTGGCGCATTCGTTTGGATAGCCAAGAAGGAATTGGAACAGAAGTGAAATTATATCTAAAGACAGCTACAGAAATCGAGTAAGTGCCTAGACAAAATTTTATTGTACCGATTCCAGTCTGCCGGCAGGCACGGGTTCGGGCAAACTACTTAAGTATACTGTAATCTAAATTGCAGGGTGTTAAGTCTAAGAAAAATAATTTTTTTGATAGAGTACGTCTTCATTTCTTGCCCAACGCTAAAACCTAAAAACATGAAACCACACTTATTATATGTAGAGGATGATGAGAGCTTAAGTTTTGTAACCAAAGATAATCTAGAACTCAAAGGCTATCAAATAACGCACTGCTTGAGAGGAAAAGAAGCAGCTGATCTCATTCAAGAAACCTCCTTTGATCTCTGTATTCTAGATGTCATGCTTCCAGAAATGGATGGTTTTGAATTGGCTTCCTTAATCCGAAGAAAAGATAAAGAAGTACCCATTATCTTTCTTACGGCCAAATCCTTGAAGGAAGATAAAATTCATGGTTTGAAGCTAGGAGCAGACGATTATATGACTAAGCCTTTTAGCATAGAGGAACTTATATTAAAAATTGAAGTTTTTCTGAGAAGGAGCAGAATTAACCATCGTGTGAAACAAGATCAATTTCAGATTGGTCAATTTCATTTAGATTACCCTAATCTTCAACTGCAAATAGGAGAGGCTGGGCGAAGACTTACTCAAAAAGAAGCCGATTTGTTGAAGTATTTTTATGAAAATGCTAATCAAGTAGTCAAAAGATCCAATATTTTAAAGCAACTATGGGGGGAAGATGATTATTTTATGGGCCGAAGTCTTGATGTTTTTATTTCGAGATTGAGGAAATATCTTAAAGCAGATCCTGGAATTAAGATTGAAAATATCCATGGAGTGGGTTTTAGACTGCAATTACAGGAATAATATTTCGTTAAAACCCATATTTCCTTGAACCCAAGTAGCTGAAAATTTTGAATTTACGCATCAAACGAATTACCTTTGCATGGATTTTTCAAAATCTGCAGCTGTTGAAACGCCTCTCCAAGCTAACTCGCAGGCTTACAGGAAGGTGTTCAAAGGCTATAAACAGAAAAAACAGAACAGTAAAAAATAATAGCTACAAATCAGCAAAAGCATCCAGCTTTTTGCTTTGTATTTAGCTTATTAAAACACGTAGTAGAGATGGCATTAATTGGTAAAATTCGTAAAAACTCTTGGCTTCTAATTGTATTGATCGGAGTTGGTTTGCTTAGTTTCATTGTTATGGATATGACTTCTGGGCAACAAAGTGTCTTTGGTGGTGGCCAAACCACTATGGCAAATGTAGAAGGAGAAAAAATCGATTGGTTTAGATTTTCCAATACAGAAAGAGTGTTATATCAAGGTGTAACTGGTGATCCTTATGCTCGTCGTGAGCAATTGTACAACTTCTTTGTAGAAAAAGTTTTGGTAGAGAAGGAATCAGACAAGTTAGGTTTAGATGTATCTAAAGAAGAGTTGTTGGATCTACAATTTGGCGCTCAGCCTAGTCCAATCATCCGTGCTCGTTTTTCTGATCCTCAAGCTCCTGGTCAAATTAACCGTCAGCAGCTAAATCAAATTAAACAGATCATTGAAGATGGTCAAATCCAAGCACAAATTGAAGCTGGTCAGTTGAGTCCATCTTTTGTTGATTTTTGGGTACACCAGGAAAAAGAAATCATCAAGGAACGTCTTCAGAATAAAATGAATGCTTTAGTGACTAAGGCAATGTATATGCCATCATGGATGGTAGAGATGGAATATAAAGACCAAAATCAACGTGTTGATTTTGCATATGTAAAAATTCCATTTGATGAGCTAGATAATACAGATGTGGCACTTAATGATAGCGACTACTCTACTTATCTCAGTGAAAATGCTGCACAGTACCGTAGTGAAGAAGAAACACGCAAACTGGAATATGCTGTGTTCAATGTAGAACCTACATCCGCAGATTCTGCTAATTGGCGTCAGCAAATTGTCGATTTGATTCCTGATTTCCGTTCAGCAGAAAATGATTCTTCTTTCGTTGAGCGCAATTTAGGGACTATTTCTGCAACCTATGTGGAGAAATCGGCTATTCTTGCATCTATCGCTGATACTGTATTTAGCCTACCTTCAGGCTCTGTGTATGGACCATACATCGATAATAAAACATACAAAGCAATTAAGGTGATTGATAATCGCATGATCTCTGACAGTGCAGATACACGCCACATCTTAATTGGTGCAACAACACCTGCTTCTTTCTCTATTGCTTCAACCAGGATCGATAGCTTGATTGATGTCTTGGAATCAGGCGCTGCTTCCTTTGCTTCTTTGGCCACAGATTTTAGTGAAGATCCAGGATCTAACCAGAATGGTGGTATTTATGAAAATGTGATCCCAAATCAGTTTGTACCTGAGTTCAATGAGGTCTTGTTTGTAACTGGCAAGATTGGTGAGTATTATAAAGTAAAAACACAGTTTGGCATTCACTTGGTTGAGATTTTAAAAAGATCCGCTTCAAAGTCACAGCGTGTACAAGTAGCTTATATTGCTCAATCCATCGTCCCAACAGAAGAAACGCAAAATAGAATCTACGAACAAGTTCAAGATTTTGTCGGAAAGAATAGGTCTATTGAAGATTTCCGCAATGCTGTAGCAAATGATCCTAATATCAGCATGGAAATTTCTCCCTCATTCGAAAGAAATGGTTTCAACTTGGGTAATCTGGGTGGTGGCCAAGCATCGAGAGATATGATTCGCTGGGCTTCCAATGCCAGCGCAAATGATGTTTCTCCTGAAATTTACAGTTATCAAGATCCTGCGGAATACTTCACTAATAAATATGTTGTTGCTGCTTTAAAGAGTGTTCAATCTGCTGGACTTCCAGCTGTTGGAAATATCAAGGACGAAATTGAACAGCAAGTTTTAAACCGTAAAAAGGGTGAAACTATCATAAACAGTATTTCTTCGCAAGATTTAGCCGAAATTGGTGCTCAGTATAGTGTGAAAGTAGATACAGCTTCAAGTGTAAACTTTACAGCTGCTTTTGTTCCTAATTTAGGTGCAGAGCCCAAAGTCTTAGGGACAGCTTATCACTTAGCAGAAAATGAAACCTCCAAGCCAATCATCGGTAATTCGGGTGTTTTCGTGGTGAAAATGATGAGAAATCCGATTACTGGACAAGCAACAAATATTCCTCAATTACGTCCAAACTATCAAAGAACAGAACGCCAAAAAGTAAATGGCCAGATTTTGATTCAGGCAATGAGGAAAAAAGCAGATGTTACAGATAATAGATTCAGATTCTACTAGAATTTGCATTGTAAAAAAAGGAAAGCCTTCTCGAGCATTCGCTTGAGAAGGCTTTTTATTTTCTAAATCAGCTTTGTTCTGGATAAGTTTGTAGGGCTTGATATAAAGGTCTAATGATTGTGAATTTTAGGCAGAGCTATAGAATAGTATTTAAGAATAAAAAGGTCTTTATTTTGTAAGAATACTGCTAGATGAATTAAAAACTTTGCCAATTTTCTTTTTTTATTCATCTTTGCAGCAAAATTTATTGCTAAGCACTTCACCCATAAAGATGAGCTTAATAAATGTTGGAGTCTGGCCAAAAACTGTACTCAACTTTTGCATTGTCAGTATCTTCCATTTTTTGGCGTGATCAATTTTTTAGCAAATAATTTTAATAAAGAACTTATAGATCAATCAAAAAGCTTAAAGATATGTCTGATGAAATTCAAAACGCAGGAGGTAAAGGATATTGTTTAATGTATGGCTTTATCGGCCTTTTCTTATTTGTCATTCTTGTAGTATCTATTTATTACAGAAATTTTGCCTCACTAGGATAAGAAAAAAGCAGTACTAGACAGATCTAGCACTGCTTTTTGTTTTCGCTTTCGCTAAATATTTATAGAATTTTTCTACTTTTTAGTTAAGGCTTTGATTTTATCTTCTAGTTCATACTCATCGCCAGGTACATAACCACTATGTGTATAAACAATTTCCCCATTCTGGTCAATTAAATAAGTCTGAGGAATAGTCTGGAAATTCAGTGCATTTCTCAATTGATTATTGGCATCAGAAAGGACGATATACTCCCATCCTTTGGTTTGAACCATAGGTTTAACTTTCGCTAAGGCTCTTCGGGTATCAATCGTGATCGCAACTAATTCCATATCATATTCTTCAACCCAATCAGGATAGATTTCTGCGATGGCATCTAATTCTTTCTTACAAGGTGAACACCATGTAGCCCAAAGGCTGATGACGGTGATCTTGCCATTTTTTGCATAATCTTTAAGGTTAACCGTAGCTCCTTCTAATGTTTTTACTTCTACATCAGGAACTTGTTTTTGTGCGCTAGCTGTAGTGGTAGCTACACATAAAATAGCAAGAATACATAGGTACTGTACTACTCTCATACTGAATGATTTTTAGTTTGGACTAAAAGTTTGTGTTTTGAATGACTAAATTTGTTATAGATTTTTGTAAAATCGAAAAATCGTATGAACATTGTGGACTTTTATTTTGAATCGGTCCTTTATTTTGTTTAGACGACCAATCGCCCATTAAGATACAAACTTGGCACTCGCCAATCCGCTGTAGGTGGAAAGATTAACTAAATATTTGACCGACAACGCTTTATTTAACCATATTTTAACGGACAGCATGCTGATCCTATAAACGAAAAACAAAGCTAAACTATTTTTAATGAAAAATTTGATATATACACTTTGGGCACTGCTATTTCTTGTCTTATGTCATTCGGCCATTGCACAAGATCAACAGGGGAATTCAGGGGGTATCCTTTCTGGAAACTTAGAAGCGAATGCTAATTTCTTCATGAGAGATACGCTCATCGGTGCAGAAGGTACGCCGCAATATGACCGTCAATTGTTTGGTGGCGAATCATGGCTCAACCTCAATTACAGCAACTGGGGCTTTGAGTTTGGTCTTCGTTTTGATGTGTACAATAATTCCTTCCTTCCTAACCCACTAGATAGCTACACAGATGAAGGGATTGGTAGATGGTTTGTGAAGAAGAAGATTCATAAATTAGGAATTACCGTGGGATACATCTACGATCAAATTGGTAGTGGTATCATATTCCGTGCTTATGAAGAGCGACCGTTGTTTATTGACAATGCACTTTTTGGCTTACAATTGACTTATGATCTTTCTCCCGATTGGCAAATAAAAGGGTTTACAGGACGTCAGAAGAATCGTTTTGACACTTATGAGTCTGTACTAAAAGGTGGATCTATAGAAGGTTTTATTAGTAGTGGAGAAAGTGCAAACTGGTCTATGGCTCCAGGCTTAGGAGTAGTTGGCAAAACACTTTCTGATGGAGCTTACACACAGCTACAAAATACAGTAGCAAATTATCTACCACAAGATACTTTTAGCCTGCAGTATAATTCTTATGCCTTTACTTTGTACAACAATTTGACGATAGGCAACTTTAACTGGTATGTAGAAGGGGCTTACAAAACAGGGGATATTTATTTTGATCAATTTGCTACTCGATTGACAAGAACAGAGGGCGGTGTTAAAGAAGTAGAAGGTAAATATGCGAATAATGACGGTAGTGTGATTTACACTTCATTGAGCTGGGCAACGAGGGGTTTTGGTGCTTCTGTCGAAGCTAAGCGAACGGAGAACTTTAACTTCCGTGCCAACCCATTTGTATCCCTCAATCAAGGGTTTATTAACTTCTTACCACCAATGACAAGAATTAATACTTACCGTTTAACTTCACGCTATAATGCAGCTACCCAAGAAATTGGGGAACAGTCCATTCAAGCGGATATTACATATGCACCAACTAGAAAGCTCAGTTTTAATGTGAACTTCTCGAACATTACGGATTTAGGAAATGTAAATAAAGATCAAGGGGAAACTTTGCTTTATAGAGAGCTTTATACAGAAGTGCAATACAAATACAAACGTAAATGGAGTTTAATCGCAGGTGTGCAAATGCAGCGCTATAACCAAGAGGTTTTTGAGGAGAAGCCAGAGGTACCCATAGTGGAAACATTCACCCCTTATTTTGATTTCTTGTACAAGATAGATCGTAAAAAAGCAATCCGCTTTGAAAGCCAGTATATGATGATCGGTGATGATATCAAAGCCGATTCTAAACAAGATTACGGGTCTTGGTTATTTGGGTTAGTAGAGTTTACAGTTGCGCCACATTGGACATTTACGATTTCAGATATGTATAATATTGATCCAGGGAAACAATCTCCTTCAGATGCGACTGGAGAGAAAATTGATGTCCATTATCCACGATTTGATATTTATTATACGAATAAATCTAATCGGTTTTCACTTTCTTATGTAAAGCAGGTAGAAGGAGTCGTTTGTTCTGGAGGTATTTGCCGTTTGGAGCCAGCTTTCAGTGGTGTGAAAATGACTGTGAATTCATCTTTTTAAGTAGATTTTGAAAAAAACATAATCATGTTTAAGCGTATATTATTTTTATGGGCTTTGAGCCTAAGTTTTTTGGCTTGTGAAGAAGTCATACAACCACTACCTAGTCCACAGGTAGATAGTGATCGTAAAGTATTATTGGAAGAATTTTCTGGGGGTAATTGTCAACCATGTGCGGATGCAGCCGATGAAATCAGCAACTTACTGGGTATTCACGGCGAAAACTTGATTGTTGTTACGATGCATACATACCTTCCTGCACCACAAGCTTCCCCAGCGCCAGGAGCGACTTATGATTTCAGAACAGACGAAGGCACAGAAATTTTAAATATTCTTGGGGTGCCTTTTGGTATTCCAACAGGAGGGGTGAATCGCCGCCCATTAGGTATTAATGATTCTAGATTGATTAGTCCTTTTTCTGCTTGGGCAGGAATTATATCGGATGAGTTGAATCGTCCTCCCCTCGTAGATGTTGGCTTAGAAACCACTTTTAATGCAGCTGATCGTAGCCTAAGTATCAATGTAAATATATTATCTAACGCTGATTTGAATGGCGATATTAGATTGACAGTAATGATTGCTGAAAATGACATCACAGATAAGCAGTTGACCGATGATGGTGTAGTAGACTTTAAGCATAAACATGTATTGAGAGATGTGATTTCCTCTGTTTCTGGAGATAATTTAGCAACCTCTCTTTCTACAAACGAATTAGTGAATAAGACTTATAGCTATACCATTCCAACTACTGATGAAAGGGGGCCATGGGTAGCCGAGAATTGTGAAATTATCGCGTTTGTCACACTCGTAGACGATGCAGCAGGTGAACAAGAAGTTTTGCAAGCGGCACAGGTAAAGCTTAGTGAATAAAAAAATAGAAGGTTTTTAGCCTAATTTTAGGCTAAAAACCTTCCAACCATACCTTCCTTTCAAAATCTCCTTTCCCAATCCTCGAAAGAAAAAAAGAATCCTTTATCTTTGCCGCCTGAAAAAAGAATGGAATTAAACTAATTTTCTGTCTAGTTCGTTGAGTTCCATTAATCATGCAGACAAAATAAGTTTTAAATCATAGTTTATGAATGTTTCCTTAAATTGGCTAAAAGACTATTTACATATTGATCTAGACGCGCTTAAGGTAGGTGAAATATTGACGGATATTGGTCTTGAAGTAGAAGGAATGGAAGAAGTTGAAAGTATTCCTGGTGGATTGAAAGGAGTAGTTGTTGGCCATGTGGTAGAGTGTGGTAAACATCCAAATGCAGATAAATTATCTTTGACGAAAGTCAATGTAGGAGCTGAAGAGCTTTTGCAAATTGTATGTGGTGCACCAAATGTAGCAGCGGGGCAGAAGGTTTTAGTCGCTACGATTGGTACTACCCTGCACCCAACGGAAGGAGAGCCGTTTAAGATCAAGAAAGGAAAAATTAGAGGGGAGGTTTCTGAAGGTATGATTTGTGCAGAAGATGAAATTGGTACGGGTACTTCTCATGAGGGTATTCTCGTATTGCCAGAAGATACGACAATAGGTATGCCTGCAGCTGATTACTTCCAACTTGAAACGGATATTGTTTATGAGATTGGCTTAACGCCAAACCGTTCTGATGGAACGAATCATATTGGTGTAGCAAAAGATTTAGCGGCAGCTTTAAAAATAAACTACGGTCACGAAGGAAAGGTAAACTTGCCGGATACAGCTCATTTTGCAATTGATAGCAAAGACACGCCTGTAGAAGTAGTCGTTGAAAATGCAATGGCTTGCCCAAGGTATTCGGGTGTTGTCATCAAAGGTGTTACGATTAAGGAATCACCAGATTGGCTGAAAAAACGATTGAATGCTATTGGTGTTCGTCCAATCAGTAATATTGTAGATATTACAAACTTTGTTTTACATGAATTAGGGCAACCATTACATGCTTTCGATTTATCGAAAATCACTGATCAAAAGGTCATTGTAAAAACATTGCCAGTAGGGAGTAAGTTCCTTTCATTGGATGAGGTAGAGCGAACTTTATCCGCGGAAGATTTAATGATCTGTGATGGTGCTTCTAATGGTATGTGCATCGGTGGTGTTTTTGGGGGCTTGCATTCAGGCGTAACAGATCATACAACTGATATTTTCCTAGAGTCTGCACACTTTGATGCAAAATCTATTCGTCGGTCAAGTATGCGCCATAACTTGCGTACCGATGCAGCAAAGGTATTTGAAAAGGGAAGTGATCCAAACGTAACCCTTTATGCTTTAAAAAGAGCAGCGCTCTTGATGAAAGAACTTGGCGGTGGACAAATCGCCTCTGAAATCGTAGATATTTATCCAAATCCAATTGAAAAGAAATCGGTAGAAGTATCTTACAGAAATGTGAGAAGACTAATCGGAGTGGAGATTCCTCAGGTAGAAATTAAAGCGATTTTGGCTGCTTTGGAAATGGATATGCTAAAAGAAGACGAAAATACCTTCACTGTAGCCGTGCCTACGAATAAGGCAGATGTATTAAGAGAAGCAGATGTTATTGAAGAGATTCTACGTATTTATGGCTTCAATAAAGTACCCATGCAGGAGCAAATTACGAGTACCATGGCTATATCGCCTAAGCCTGACCCAAGTGAAGTCCGCAATATGATCGGTGACTTGCTAGTATCTAACGGCTTTAGTGAAATGATGGCAGTATCTCTATCCGAATCGAAATATTATAAAGAAATTTTCAAAAGTATTCAGGAGCAGCAGTTAGTATATATCAACAACACTTCTAATATTCATCTGGATGTGATGCGTCCGACTATGTTATTTAGTGGATTAGAAGCTATTCTTCATAATCAAAATCGTCAGCAATCTAATTTGAGACTATTTGAATATGGTAGGAGTTATTTAAAAACAGAGAAGGAAAATGTTTTTGATGAAACCAACCACTTGTGCTTATATATGACGGGTGCTCGTCACCCAGAAAATTGGTTGAATTCCGATAAGGAAGAGGTGGACTTTTATGCCTTAAAAGCATATGTGCTTCAAGTGTTGAAACGTTTAGGCGTAAATGGCTATCAAGAAAAATCAACGGATGAAGAGACTTTCTCTTTCGGTATCCAGTTCCATAGAGGCCCACAAGTTTTGGTACGTTTTGGAAAGGTAAAGACAAGCATTTCTAAAGCTATGAATATTAAGGCTGCTGTTTTCTTTGCAGAATTCAATTGGGATGCCATTATGAAAGCGATCCGTAAGCATCAAGTGACATTTACAGAGATCAGCAAATTCCCGTCGTCCAGAAGAGATTTAGCATTGGTTGTTGATAATTCGATAAAATTTGTGGATATTGTAGCGGTTGCAAAGAAGATAGGTAAGAAGCTTATCAAAGACATTAATTTATTTGATGTTTATGTGAACGAGCAGCAGCTTGGACAGGATAAAAAATCTTACGCGGTAAGTTATGTTTTTGAGGATCCGAGCAAGACTTTAAAAGATAAAGATGTGGATAAAGTTATGAACCAATTGATCCAAACATATGAATCAAAATTGGGGGCAACTATTAGAAGGTAGTCATTCAAAATAGTTGACCAATAGCTATTAATACATCATTTATGAATTGGTTAGCAAAAATTGACCAAATAGAGGGTAAAGTACTGAGACTTGCACAAAAATTGAAGCGAGTACAGCAAGAAAAAAAAGCGCTTCAATTAGAGAATGAGCAGTTGAAAAAGCTATTAAAGAAAAAAGAAAACACCATTGGTGTTTTGAATAATAGATTAGAAACAAAGCAACGCATTTTACCAGTGGAAAAAGAGCTAGAAGAAAGGGATAAAGAAATGCTGATGCAACAAATTGATCAATATATTGCGGAGTTGGATAAGTGCATCGAATGGTTGCACAAAATCTAAGACATGGATGGGAAGAGTATTACTATTCTGATAGCGGGAAGGCCATATCCCCTAAAAATAAAAGCGGGTGATGAGGCGACGATTCGCAAAATCGTTAAAGAAATTAATGAAAAAGTAAATCGTTTTCAACTTAATTATACCAAAAAAGACAAGCAGGATTGTCTGTCTATGGCGGTTTTGACTTACGCAGTTGAATTGCATAAAGCCCAGCAAAAAATCAATACTCCTAACACCAAATTATCCGATCGAATCCATCAACTTGATCAATTGTTAGATCAGCTGCTCGATGAATAATCTTTTCTTTATCCCTTGGGTAAACCTACCTTCTACTCGGAGAATGTCTGCTCTTAAATAACTTTCAAAAGTATTAAACTATGGATATAGGAATTGGGTTAGGTATTGGCCTAGTCGTTGGCCTAATCATTGGCTATTTGCTGGTTCGTGCATTCTTGCAAAAAGGCAATCAAGTCAAGATTGAGGAAATGAATGCAAAGGCCGACCTAGAGATCAAGGAGGCGCGCCTTACGGCAAAACGTCTGGTAGATGATGCAGAGACTAAGGCAGATAAATTGCTTTCCACCGCAGAAGGTAAGCACGAACGAATTAAGCAAAAGAAAATTCAAGAGGCAAAAGATCGTTTTAATAAATTACGAGGGGATTTCGAATCTTCCAAAGCAGAGCATGTTGTAAAGATGAAAGAACGGGAGATGGAAGTGAAGAGCCTAGAAAATGAATTAAAACAAAAACAAGATAAATTTCAAGATCAGAAAAAGCAAATAGATCTACAAAGGCAAGATGTCGAACAAAAGGAGGCGGATGTTAAAGTGATCCGTGAAAACTTGGATAAGCAGCTAAAGATTCTTGCGAGAAAAAGAGATGAGTTGGATGCCGCAAATGAGCAAAGAATTAAAGCTTTAGAAAAAATTGCTAACCTTTCTGAACAAGAAGCTAAAGAGCAAATTCTAGAAGCAGTCAAGGCGAAATCTGAAACAGATGCAATGGCTATTGTGAAAAACTCTGTTGAAGAGGCAAAAATTCAAGCAAATAAAGAGGCGAAGAAAATTGTCATTCAGACTATTCAAAGAATGTGTGCCGAATACACCATCGAAAATACAGTATCTGTATTTAACCTAGAGTCTGATGACCTAAAAGGCCAGATTATCGGCCGGGAAGGTCGTAATATTCGAGCTCTAGAAGCAGCCACAGGTGCTGAGATTGTAGTGGACGATACACCAGAAGCTATTGTGATTTCTAGCTTTGACCCCATTCGTAGAGAAGTTTGTCGTCTTTCTTTAAAACGTTTAGTAGCAGATGGACGTATTCATCCAGCAAGAATTGAAGAAGTTGTTGCAAAAACAAGAAAGCAGTTAGATGAGCAAATTATTGAAATCGGTCAGCGTACTGTAATCGACTTGGACATCCATGGCTTAGACTCATACTTGATTAAAATGGTTGGTAGAATGCGCTTCCGTTCTTCTTATGGGCAAAACTTATTGAAACACTCTATTGAAACAGCACACTTGTGTGCTATCATGGCTGCTGAACTAGGCTTTACGCCAAAGCAAGCCAAAATGGCCAAACGTGCAGGCTTATTACACGATATTGGTAAAGTAGCAGAAGAAGAGACGGAGCTGTCGCATGCAATTCTAGGGATGCAGCTTTGTGAAAAGCATAAAGAACATCCAATTGTTTGTAATGCAGTAGGTGCGCACCACGATGAAATTGAAATGAATAACATTATTTCTCCGATTGTTCAGGCATGTGATGCCATCTCTGGCGCCCGACCAGGTGCTCGTCGTGAAATTTTAGAAAGTTATCTAAAGCGTATTGGTGAATTAGAGGAGTTAGCTATGGCACATGATGGCGTTCAGAAAGCCTATGCCATGCAAGCGGGCCGTGAGCTACGTGTAATCGTAGAGTCTGAAAAAGTCACTGATCAATATGCAGATGATCTTTCATTTATGATTTCTCAAAAGATTCAAGATGAAATGCAATATCCTGGTCAGATCAAAGTGACTGTCATCCGCGAAAAGAGAGCGGTTACTTATGCACGATAGTCGCTTGGTGGTTTGACGAGGGGACTTTGTGAAGGAGTGAATGCGTAGTTGATACCAACTCACTCCCTCGCAAGGTTTCTAGATATCCTTTACAAAAGACACTTCCAAACTTCATAATCTTTTATTATTCCTCTTTTACATTATTGTCTCTTCTGATCCAAATGTCTCTTTGAGGGAATGGAATCTCCACATTAGCCTTTCTGAACTCGTGATCAATTTCAAAACGAATATCACTTTTTATGTCCTCAATACGATTAAAATCATTGGACCAAAAGAGGACTTCAAAATTTAAAGATGAATCACCAAAGTCTGTAAATCTGACTATCGGGGTAGGATATTTTAGCACATGTCCATTTTGCTTTACGACATCCAAAAGAATTTTTTTCACCAATTGTGTATTAGAGCCATAAGCAACACCTAATGCGACAATAAACCTTGCTTTATTATCGTAATGACTCCAGTTGATCACATTATCTACGATGAGCTTAGAGTTAGGAACAATCACGGTAATATTTTCTCTAGTTTCTACTAAGGACGTACGTAGCCCAATTCTTTTTACAGTACCGATCAAGCCATCCATTTCTAAAAAATCACCTACCTCAACAGTTCGCTCAAATAATAAGATTATACCCGAAATTAGATCATTGAAAGTCTGTTGTAACCCAAGGCCTACACCAACTAACAATGCTGCAGCACCGCCCCAAAGAACGGTAAGCTTGATTCCTATACTTTCTAGTGCAACCAGTAGAGCAATGATATAAATAAAATATTTGAGTAGCTGATTAATCGCATACTGGGAGCCAATATTAATCCTTTGCCGCTTATAATAATTATACAAAACAAGGTTGATAATAATCCATGCTCCTAATCGAGCGACAAGCAGAATGAGTAGGGCGACAAAAAAGTTATTCAAACGGAAATCACGAATAATTTCTTCACTAGAGTCGGTTTCTTCATTAGCGTCTATGGTGTCGTCGGATGTCGTCGGAGTATCGGTTTGAGTAGTCTTTATGGAATTGTCAAATAAATCATCAAATTGGAAATTGATGTGAAATATCTGTATAGTAAGAAGTATGGCAGCTACATAAACGATATATTGTACGGTACGATCTGCGGTTTTCTCCGCTTTTTTAGCGTAGCGATTGTCTTGGATACTTTGTTTTTGATTACCTCTAATTTCATAATAATTACGAATCAAGACTTTCGAAATCAGCCAGTCAATTAAACGAGCAGTTTGGAAGGCGAGTATAACGGATAATAGGCTCGATAAGCGAACGCTAATATTGGGATGGGTAAATATGAAATAATCAAAATTAATACTCGCTAAGGAGAAGATAATAGCCACCAAAAATAAGCAGATACGTAGTAAGCGTCTAATTTTACGCTGTATATCTTCTTTCACCTGTTCTGCCTGAAAATAGTAAGGTAAGAACCGGCGATTAAGAAAGAGGTAGAATAAGATGATTAATATCCAAACTAATACGACCCCTAGCAACATCCCAAGTGTGAATATCTTGGAACCAATATTAAAAAGTTGATAGCTAAAGATTTCGTTCAGGTTCATATTTGGACATTTTATCTAATTCTTTACTCAAAGTAGAAAAAAAGGAATAATTTTCATGTTTTAGACTCATCCCTATTTAGGAAAAGGATGTTTTTGAAAGGTAGCGCGTACAGAAATACCTATCTTTGGTCGTTAAATTTAAAGAGGAATTTTGATTCGAATGGAGAAAGTAAATGTTTATCAGTCCAATTTTATCCTGCGTAGTATCGCACAAATAGTGTCTTATGTGTTTCATCCTTTGCTGATGGTCACTTATATGCTGCTATTACTGTTATTGGTAAACCCATATCTATTTGGTGTTAATGGTATCGGTGAACAACTCAGTCAGTTGCTTATATTACGTATTTTTTTGTCTACTTTTTTTATACCTGCCATCGCCGTTGTTATGCTGCGGTTCTTGGGTTTGGTACAATCATTAGAAATGCCAGATAAACAGGAACGTATAGCCCCTTATATTATCACTGGTATTTTTTACCTATGGATGGTGATGAATTTTGTGAATAATCCTCAAATTCCAACAGCCTATACCAGTTTTGTACTTGGGGCAACAATTGCTTTATTCTTTGCTTTTTTCATCAATATTTTTTCAAAGATTAGTGCGCATGCTGTTGGTATGGGGGGGATGCTAGGTATGGTGGTGATTACGATGCTTTTGTTTAGCTACGACACATTTACAGTGACTATATTTTTCACCCAAACACTCCAGCTGAATATGATGACGGTATTTATGCTAATGATTATTCTTAGTGGTTTGGTGGGTACAGCGAGATTGATTTTACGAGCTCACGATCCAAGAGATGTATATGGTGGATTTTTGGTAGGGTTTACGGCACAATTTATCGCACTGCGTTTCTTATTCTAAGGGAGCAAAAATTAGGATGTTCAAATGATTCAAAAATGGTTATTTAGGATATTATTGGCGCCTTTTTCTTTTTTGTATGGGATAGGTGTAAGTGTTCGTGATTTTTTATATCGCAGAGGCCTTTTAAAAGGAGTTGAATTTAATTTGCCAGTCATTTCAGTGGGTAATCTATCTGTAGGTGGAGCAGGGAAAACCCCACATATTGAATATTTGATCCGTCTTTTGAAAGATTATCTAAATGTTGCGACGCTAAGTCGTGGATATAAGCGTAAAACCAAAGGTTTTTTGCAAGTTCAAAGAAATATGAATGCGGAGCAAGTAGGTGATGAGCCACTACAGTTTAAGCGCAAATATCCTGATATCACGGTTACTGTTTCAGAAAGTAGGACGTTTGCGATTCCACAAATTGTACAGGAGCAGCCCGATATGCAGGTGATTTTATTAGATGATGCTTTTCAGCACCGGTCCGTAAAACCTGGGTTGAATATTTTGCTTACAGAATATCGTTTTCCTTTCACACGCGATTATCTTTTGCCTTCAGGCCGCTTACGCGAATGGCGTTCTGCCTATGAAAGAGCAGATGTAATCATCGTATCAAAATGCCCTCCAGACGTTTCTGAGGAAGATAAAAGAGCTTTGGCAGAAGAGATCAAGCCATTCCCTCACCAGCGTATATATTTTTCTTATTATGGATATCAGTCGCCCTATTTTATATACAATCCGAAGTATAAAGTGAAATTGGAAGGAGATGTAGATGTCTTATTAATTTGCGCGATAGCGCGGACGGATTATCTAGTGAGTCATTTAGAGCAGCATGTTAATAGTATTTCTATTTTAGAATATGAAGATCATCATTTCTTTACAGAAACAGATGTTAGACGACTGCAAGGAAATTTTGAGAAAATAGAATCGGAAAAAAAGCTTATTTTAACTACAGAAAAGGATGCGATGCGACTTGATTTGCATCGAAAGTTCCTGGTAGAACATAAACTTCCAATATTTGCATTACCTGTAGAGGTACAATTTCATTTTGATGAAGGTGAAAAATTTGACCAGGATATAAAGGATTATTTACTCAACTTTAAAGTTTAGTAATTTCTTGCGTATGAAAGTTCATAAGCGATTAATTTACGGGTCTCTTAAATTTTTAGCGAAAGCTGGACTGTGGGTTTATTTTAAAAAAAGAACTGTTGTAGGAAACAAAGATCACTTAAAAGAAAAGCGGCCCACTATCATTGTATCTAATCACCCCAATACCTTATTGGATCCTATTAATGTGGCAGTAAAGGCAAAAATGCGAGTACATTTTTTAGCCAATGCTGGATTATTCTTGACCCGTATCGGGAATTGGTTTTTTAATACGCTTTATTGTATTCCGATTGCTAGAAAAGAAGATAAGCCTAATCCATTTGTAGATAATAATATTTCCTTTAATCGCTGTGATCAATTTTTGGAAAGTGGAGGTTGCTTATTTATAGCACCAGAGGGTACGAGTTGGATGGATCGAATGATGCGTCCTTTTAAGACAGGGACGGCGCGTATCGCTTTTAGTGCCGCTGAAAAAGTGAATTTTGATTTAGATTTAGTGATTCAACCCGTAGGTGTAGGGTATTCTGCTCCTGATCGCTTTCGTTCAAAAGTTTTTATGCAGATAGGAGAACCAATCTGGGTACGAGAGTTTAGGGAAGATTATGAGAAAAATCCCTACGAGACGGTTAATAAACTAACAGATCAGATTGAAGAGCAGATCCGCTCAATGATTATTGATACAGATAGTGAAGAAGAGGATCTAATGATCAAACGCCTAGAAGAGATGTTGCAGAATCGAGCACCTGCAGATGATTATGGGCATTTCAAACGTGTAAAAGCACTAATTGAGCAGTTGAGAGCAGCTAGGGCGAACAAGCCGCAAGAATTCGCTCAATTAGAAAAAACATTAGCCACCTATTTTGCTGAATTAGAAAATACGAAAACAGCAGACGTAGGGGTGGCATCAGAGGGCTATCAGAAGTGGTGGAAATTGATTCCTGGCTTTCCAGTATTCCTATTTGGCGTAATCAATAATGCAATCCCTGGTTTTTTAATTTGGTGGGGAATCAGAAAGATGAACTTGTATATTGGATATAATTCAGGTGCTAGAATTTTGCTAGGTTTGATTGTTGTACCTCTATTTTATGGTTTGCAAACTTACTTAGTTCATTCCCTTTTTGGTTGGTATACTGCGATAGCTTACCTGATCAGTTTATTACCATTGGGGATATTTGCCGCTGATTTCTGGAAAGAAATTCAAAGATTCTGGAAAATAAGAAAATACAATAGTATAGCGCAGCCTCTTCAAGTAAGTCTCCAAGAGGGATCAAAAAAAATTATGGCGCAGGTGCAACAATTTCAATCCATCACCGTAAATGATGATTAGTGATAGAGACATTATTAAGCATTGCATTTGTAGTTGCGACTGCTACTCAGCTACTCTATTGGTCCTTTATTTTTTCAAAGCTTGCTTTTTTTTCATCCCAGAAATATACAAGAGTAAATAAAAGTGAACCGGTTTCTGTAATTATTTGCGCAAAGAATGAAGCTGTCAATTTGCGTAGAAACCTAGAAAGTATACTGACTCAAAGTTACCCTGACTTTGAACTTATTGTCGTAAATGACCATTCTTCCGATAATAGTTTGTCAATTCTATTGGAATTTCAAAGAAAATATCCGAACTTGTGTGTATTAAATTTACAGGAGGCCACTTCTCCTGGGAAAAAAGAAGCTTTGAGTCGCGGTATAAAAGCCGCAAAATTTGATATTCTATTACTTACAGATGCAGATTGCATGCCTTCTAGTCCTTTTTGGATACAAGAAATGCAAAATGTGATCAATCAAGACATTGAGATTTGCCTTGGATATAGTCCTTACATCCACGCTAAAGGTTTCCTCAATCTTTTCATTCGCTTTGAAGCCATCTACACAGCCATTCAGTATTTATCATTTTCATTAATTGGACAACCCTACATGGGCGTAGGCCGTAATTTGGCTTACAGAAAGGGTCTTTTTTTTAAGAACAAGGGTTTTCAATCTCACCAGGATTTAGCATCTGGAGACGATGATTTATTTGTAAATGCTGTAGCTACCAACCAAAACACAAAAATTAATTTAAAGTCAGAAGCTTTTATTTACTCATCTCCAAAAGAAAGCTGGAGAGGCTACTACCGCCAAAAATCAAGACATTTAACTACTGGGACGCACTACAAGTTAGTGCATCAAATGCTGCTGGGTATGTTATCCGCTAGCCATTTTGGGCACTATGCCTTTGGCTTATGTTTGGCTTTTTTCCCAGCTTATCAGTCGTTAGTTGTTGCTTGTTACTTGGCAAGAATGGGGGTAGTTTGGTGTCTCTCCGCTCGAATCCTTAGCGAACTTAAAGACAAAACTTTGGTTCCTTGGATTCCAGTATTGGACGTCGCTTATCAATTCTACTACCTCACATTTGCGCCGATTTTGTTAATCGGAAAAACAGACCAATGGAAGTAGTAGCTGCAAAGCCTAGCTTATCACAAAAGGCACAAAAAGATTACGAACTAGTAAAACAAGCCATTAATGGTAATCAGAAAGCATATTCAACTTTGATGGATCGCTATCGTCACTCTATTTACCACATGATGTTGAAGATGGTTAATAATCGCGAAGATGCTGATGATTTGACTTTAGAAGCATTTGGTAAAGCATTCGTAAAGTTACCAAGTTATGCACCCAAGTATGCCTTTAGTACTTGGCTATTCAAGATTGCTATCAATAACGCGATTGACAACATTCGTAAAAAGCGTATTCATCTTCTATCTATCGATGAGCCTATGGAAACAGAGGGCGATCAAGAATATTCTGAAAACCTAAAAGCACACATATTAGATCCAGAAGAGCAATTCATCCGCAAGCAAAGAGTGATGATGATGCGTCATATGCTTACAAAGCTTAACAAAAAGTATCGTCTGATGATCGAGCTCCGTTTCTTCGAAGAATTGAGTTATGACGAAATTGCAAGTGAGCTGAATATTCCATTAGGTACAGTAAAAGCACAGTTGTTTAGAGCAAAAGAAACACTATTTGGCCTACTGCAAGGTCCAACAGCGATGGCTTATCTAGATGGTAAACCTCGAAGAAAAGCGAGAGTTGCAGTGAGTAATTAGTGCGACGGTTTATCGGGAGCAGGCGCACTTGCATGGAAATCTCGGCCTACTCTTTGTGCATAGTCATCCAAAAGTTGGATGATCCGGCTTTGATCTTCTGATTGGACAATCATACCGATATGGTATGCTTTATTCATCCGCCAGACTACTTCTTCATCATTAAAGGAAGACGTATCTGGATGTTCAAATCTTGAAAGAGATACTAAAATACCTGCATAATCATTGCGAATTTCAGGCAATTGATATTTGATTCCTTTTGCCATGGCATCTTCAATATTAGCCCATTCTGCCCACAGGCTAATCCCAGAAGAAGCTTCGACCATTTCTGCAATATGTGCACCACCAACACGAGAAGACGTTTCTAAGAAATAAAACTTTCCGTCTTCATGTGCCTTGATAAACTCTGTATGAGAGGCACTAAATTGCATACCAAAACCTTGCATTACGTCGGTATTCATTTTTTGTAAAGCAAGATCATCTTCACTACCAAATTCTAATGTATGGGTTCTAAAAATACCTCCATCATGCGCTACCTCAAAAGGGGTATTCATATATTTGGAATTACGACAGAAGATTACGGTACCATCAACACTTAAAGCATCTGCGTGATAGACATCACCTGGCTTAAATTGCTCTATAAGATAGCGGTGACGGTCATCCGCTAATTGATGAAC
>JAKVCU010000079.1:42898-43595 GCA_022448955.1 Saprospiraceae bacterium | reverse complement strand
ATGAAACTGACCGTGAATGCTAAGCACACAAGAGTATTGCTTCGAGCATGTACATGAAATTTTAATTCCTTAGCATTTGCAACATTATGCCTATTCGAAATTGTAAATATGCCCTTGGGCTAAATATTTAAACACATGAAATTCCCCATTGGTACTTTTATCAATATGGCTAGTGTTACTATTGGCAGTTTGATAGGCCTTCAACTACAACAAGTTTTCCCTGCAGATGTGCAAGCTATTATTTTTCAGGCTATTGGATTAGCCACTCTGCTCATTGGTATTTTTATGGCCACTAAATTACCTGATGGCTATATACTTATTCTTATTTTTAGCCTTATCATAGGTGGTGTTACAGGTGAACTCTTGGATTTACAGCAAGGACTTCAACACCTAGGTGATTGGGTGAAAAATCAGTTTCAAGTTGGTGATAGTCAGTTTACAGAAGGACTCATCACTGCTTTCTTGCTATTTTGTATTGGTTCAATGACTATGGTTGGAGCTATCGAAGAAGGACTACGTGGCAAAAGAGAACTACTAATGATTAAATCTACCTTAGATGGTATTTCCTCAATTGCTTTTGCTGCAACCTATGGTATTGGTGTGTTATTTTCTATTGTACCTATGTTGATTTTTCAAGGTGGTCTCACGGTACTTGCGCAAAAACTACAATATGTTTTCACGGAAAAAATCATCACTG